>JAJYSU010000025.1 GCA_021793395.1 Actinomycetes bacterium | reverse complement strand
AGCGGACCTGACGGGATTTGAACCCGCGACCTCCGCCTTGACAGGGCGGCGTGCACTCCGAGCTGCACCACAGGTCCTCGGATCTCGGAGCCGAGGACCCGAGACGCGAATCGTAAGTCTATACGCCACGGCGTGGTCGCCGCGGCGTCGAGGCCGATTCGCTGACTACACCGACGCGGCGGATTCGTCTGGTCGCACCAGTACCAGACAGAACGGGTGGCCGACCGGGTCCAGGAAGACGCGGAACCGGTCGGTTCCCCCGGTCTCACCCGGCTGAACGGTGGCGAGAGTTGCCCCCGCGGCTCGTACGGCGCGCTCACCCTCGTCGAGGTCGTCCACCTCGAAGTCCAGGTGCATCTGCTGGGGCACCGGGCCCTCGGGCCAGGTCGGGGCGACGTAGGAGGCGACGCGTTGGAAGGCGAGGGTGGGGTGACCGTCGTGAACGAGCTCGACCCACGTGACGTCGTCGGGAGCCTCATCGAGTGGTGCGATCCGCAGTCCCGTGATGCGCGAGTAGAACGTCGCCAACGCCACGGGATCGGGGCAGTCGAGCGCGGCCAACGAGTAGCGTGCGGTGTCCATCGCGGCCACCTTAGCGCGACCGTTACGAGGTTTTTATTCCCTCTTCACGAGCGCCTGCGACGAGGCGCCTAGAGTGCGAGGAAGATGAGAGGAGTTCTCGTGAACGGGTGGTACTACGGCAACGGGCCCGGGGGCGGCGGCTGGTGGTTTATGGCTCTCATGATGATCGCGTTCTGGGTCGTCGTGGTGATCGCGATCATTGCGGCGTTGCGTCACTGGCGCGGTCCGGGACACCACTACGTGGGGCCCTATCCTCCGAGCGTGACGCCTCCCACGGGTGAGAACCCCCTCGAGGTGCTGCGCCTGCGCCTGGCCAAGGGCGAGATCGACGCCGACGAGTTCGAGCGCCGCCGCGCGCTGCTTAACGAGAGTTAACCATTCGACGTCGGCCCGAGGGGGAGCCGTACGACGATCGCGAGCCCGCCCAAGTCGCTGCGGGCGGTCGTCATCGTGCCGCGTAAGGCCACCGCGACGTCGGCCATAATGCTCATCCCGAGTCCCGATCCGCCCGAGCCGCGCGAGCGCGACGGATCGAAGCGCTGGAAGTTCCCGGGCACGGCTCCGTAGGAGTCCGTCGGTAGGCCCGGTCCGGCGTCGTCGACGCGCAGCACCGCGTCGCCGCCGTCGCGCGTGAGGGTGACCCGGACGGGGTCGGTGGCGCCGGTGTGGCGCACGACGTTGCCCAGCGCGTTACCGAGTAGCCGTTCCACGTAGTCGACGCGTCCCACGATCGTCAACCCCGGTGTGATCGTGCGGGTAACCGGGCGCTCGGGGTGGTCGAGAGTGAAGTCGTGCGTGGCGGCGCTCACCACGTCGCTGATCTCGACGATCTCGTCACCGCGGTCGTGCAGCTCGCGAACCTCGGCGAGGAAGAGCAGGTCGTTGACCAGCGAACCCATTCGGCTGGCCTCGCGGGAGAGTCGAGCCACGGCTCGTCCGCGCTGCTCCTCGCTGAGGTCGGGGCGCTGGAGCAACTCCACGTAGCCCGAGATCACGGTCAGCGGCGTGCGCAACTCGTGCGACGCGTCGCCGATGAAGCGTTGCATCAACTCGGCGTTGGACTTCTCCACGTCGATCGTGCGTCGCAGCGCGAGCACCATGTCCGCCAGAGCGTGTTGCAGCTCGCGAACGTCGGTACTGCCCGAGGCGGGCGGAACCTCCTCGCCGACGTCGCCGCGCGCGACCGACGTCGCGAAGGTGACGAGTCGGTCCATGGTGCGAAGGTCGCGACGCATGAAGAGCCGCGCGACGACGCCCATGGCCACGGCGGCCAAGAGTCCGACGGCGAGGGTTTGGAGTACCAGCTGGTGGGCCCGTTGGGCCACCTCCGCGGCGGAGCCCGCGATCAGCAGGTAGGACCCGCCGCCGGCCGGTACCGCCCGTACGCGAAAGCCCGGAAGGTTCGCCACGCTCACGATGCCGTGGAGAGCGGCGCGCGCGTCGGCGCGGGTCGGGCGTCCCGTTAGCGCCACGTCGCCGGTGGCCACGGTGGTGACGTGGCCCCGGGGGTCGATCACGACCAGTGTGAGGTTGAGGTTGTTGGACTGCACGAGGTTCAACGCGTCGCTCAGCGCCGAGAGGGGGTGGTTCGCCACGTCGGACACGCCGTTGATGGAACTGTCCAGCACCGCGTACTGGGAGTGGGTGCTGGATTCGACGGCGAAGGCGCCCACCGCCAGGGCCACCAGCGACGTGATCGAAATGAGAAGGACGGTGAGTTTGGTCGAGAGCCTCACGGCGCCGGGCGCGGATCCACGATCTTGAAGCCCACGCCACGCACCGTGGTGATCGGCGCGAAGCCGTCACGGTGAACCTTCTTGCGCAGGTACGAGATGTAGGTGTCCAGCACCGACGTGTCCGAGTCGAAGTCAATGTGCCAGACCTCGTTCAGCAACTGTTCGCGAGTGAGCAAGCGGTTCTTGCGCCCGAGCAGGGTCTCGAGGAGATTGAACTCCGTCGCGGACATTTCCACCGGCTCGTCGTCGAGGTAGACCTCGTGGCGGTCGACGTTGAGCGTGAGCGGCCCGCAGCGCAACTCGCGCTCTTCTTCTCCGGCCGAGGTGCGTCGCAGGATCGCCGCCACGCGCAGCAGCAGTTCCTCGAGGCTGAAGGGCTTACGCACGTAGTCGTCGGCGCCCACGCGCAGGCCCCGGGCAACGTCGCGGGCCGTGTCGCGCGCCGAGAGCAGCAGGATCGGCAGTGCGCTGTCACTCGCGCGCACCGTCTCGACGAACTCGAAGCCGTCCATCGAGGGCATGTTGACGTCCACGATGCACAGGTCCAGGGGGCCCGAACGCCACTGGGTCAGGGCGGCGACGCCATCAACCGCCTCGCGTGTCTCGTAGCCGGCGATGTGCAGGGCGTCGCAGAGCAACTCGCGCACGCCATCCTCGTCGTCAACCACGAGTATTGTCGTCGCGCGCTGGGTCACGGGACCGAGCGTACCGTCCACCGCGCCCCGGCGCTCTTCTGAGCCGGGGGTTAGCACTTTCACACCTTCTTCACAACGATGCCCGGTACGATCGAAGCCGACGTGAGGAGTACCACATGAGAGCCGTGAGCACGCGAGTGGTGGTCGCGGTGCTGGGCGTCGCGTTGACCCTCGGGCCCGCCACGGCGGCCGCGGCCGATGGCGGCAGTGGTGGTGGTGACCAGGGTATCGCGAGTACGACCGTCGTCGTCCCCCCGACGTTGCCGCGCGCGGGTGGCGTGACGATCCGACAGCGTTGGCGCGACTATCAGCGCTCGTTGGCCGCGATCGACAAACTTTTCATCGAGTCGGTGGCGAGTGCCGAGGCCGCCTATCATCGCGACCTGCGTCGAGCGACGTCGACGTCGGACCAGTTGATCGCGCGCGCCGTGCTGCGTCAATCCCTGACTCAGGCGTCGGACAACCGCGAGATGGAATTGGAGCGGTTGGGCGAGCCGCCCGCCCGTCGCTCGCGAGCCGATCACGCCGATCACGCCCGCGGCCCGCGTCAGCGGTCGGCGTCGAGGTCGTTCGGCGTTACTCGGCGGGCGACCGCCGCGGTGAGATAACTCCACGGGGTTGGGGCGAGGAGGTAACGCTCCACGCTCCACTCGATCTCGAAACCGGACCTGGCCAGCAGCGAGAGCGGCTCTCGGGTGAGGTGGCATCCGTCGGCGACCAGTTGCTCGAGGGGGTCGAGGCGGTGCTGCCAGCGCGCGACGCGCGGGTCGGGAGCGAGGCCGTGTTCGAGGACGTGGACGAGACCCCCCGGGGCGAGAACGCGGTGCACCTCGCGGAGAGTTCGCTCCGCGTCGGGCACCGTGCACAGCGTGAAGGTGATGAGCGCGTGGTCACACGACTCGTCATCGAGCGGGAGATTCTGTCCGTCGAGCCCGACCCGTTGGACCGGGAAGGGGACTCGCGCGACGCGTCGTTGCGCGGCGCGCACGGAGGCGTCGGAGGGCTCCACGGCGTAGATACGCTCTACGGCGGTCGGGTAGAAGGGGAGGTTGAGTCCCGCGCCGAAGCCGATTTCGACGACGGATCCCGACAGCCCCTGGCAGACGCGCGAGCGCCAGGAGTGCAGCCCACGCGTCGAGCAGACGAGCGTGACTACGCGAGGTACGACTTCTCTCGTATACCAACCCATGGCGTGAAACTATCGGACGCGCCGCGACGAGCGAGCGATGTGCGTCACGGTCACGACCGCGACGGCGTTGACGCCGCCGCGGTCGTGACGCGAGACGACTAACTCTCCTCTACCGCCACGGCGGCGGGGCTCTCGGAGATCAGTCCGGACCCGGTATCGGTGATCGAGCGGATCTCCTCGGTCTCGTAGCCGCTCTTCACGGCCCAATAGAAGCAGACCAGGCCGATGAGCAGCGCCCAGATCGTGTCGATCGGGAAGGTCAGCAACTTGGGGATGTGGCTGGTGACGCCGAAGGCCCCGTAGTAGGACAGGAAGACCTCGGCCAAAATGAAGGTGATCAGCCACAGCGAGTGGGTGATCAGATGACGTCCCTCGTTGGTTCCGAACAGCCAGCACAGGGCGGTGAAGCCGTAGACGGCGACGGCCACCAACAGGTACCACAGCAGGAACGGCGCGTGCTGGCTCGGGTTGGTCGGCGACGCGGAGGTCAGAACCCAGTGGCCCCAGTGCAACAGCAGCACCCACGCGACCAGGAAGACGACGCCGACGACGTAGGACGCCGCACGGTTCATCAGTCCGCGTGGTCCCGCGAAGAACCAGGCGTAGAGCGGGAGGCCGAAGAAGAGCAGGCCAATCAACTCGACGTCGGTGGCGAAGCCCGACCAGTAGACGATGGCGGTGGCGGCGAGGAACGAGACCGGTGCCCAGAAGCCGGCCGCGCCCAAGCGGAAGGGACGGGCCAGGTCCGGGGCGGTCGTGCGAAAGATCTGCAGGCTGACGCCACCCATGATGTAGGTGAAGACGGTCATCGAGGTGATGATGCCGACTAGTGAGAACCAACTCTTATTGGGGCTCACGAAGGCCACCGCGACTAGGAACGACGCCAACAGGGCGACCCAGGGAATCCGGGTACGGGGACTGACTCGCTTGGTCGCGGACGGGAAGTAGCCGCTGACCCCCATGCCGTAGATGGTGCGCCCGCCGGTCCCGAGGTAGATGTAGCCGGTACCCATCGGCGACACGAAGGCGTCGGCGATGAGCAGGTAGGACATGAATGACACCAGAAACGCGACGCCCGACGCCTTCATGATGGCGAAGAAGGGGCTGGCGGTGACCAGCACGTGCCCGGCGACGCTCGAGGGGGATCCCAGAGCCGCGTAGTCGTTCACCTTGACGCCGAAGTAGTGCCAGACGATGCCGCCGGTGAAGGCGATCTGCAGCAGGGTGTAGATCACGATGCCGATCAGAACCGAGGCGATCGTCGCGAAGGGGATGTCGCGCTGAGGGTTGGCCGCCTCACCCCCGAAGTCCAGCGCCTGGCGAAAGCCCAGGAACGAGAAGATGATTCCGGCGCCGGGGATGATGTAGAAGACCTCGTGCCAGCCGGCGGTCGCCTCACCTCCCGGGGGGGCGAAGTTGTGGCTGTGGAACGACAGGAAGAAGATCAGAATGAAGGTGAGCACCGGAATGATGATCTTCCAGACCATCACCACGTTGTTCAGTCGTCCCAGGAAGCGCGCGCCGTAGAGGTTGATGAAGAAGAACACGAGGAGCAGGAAGACGGTGAAGAGCCATCCCTCGGGGAAGTTGATGATGGACGACGTGGTCACCGGGGACTGGAGCAGGTGCCAACTGGCCGGGGCCTGGGGACCGATGTACTGCACCGTGGCGATCGCCTCGATGGCCGGTACCGACGCGCTCGCCAGAAGGTACGCCCAGCCGAGGATGAAGCCGGTGTACCCGCCGTGAGTGAGGTGGGGATAGCGCACGATCGCTCCCGAGCGCGGGAGCATGGTAGCCACTTCGGCGTAGGCCATGGCGATGAAGAGAACCAGCAGGCCACCGACGATCCACGAGATATACGAGGCGGGACCGGCCAGCGTGTCGGCCGTCATGGCGGAGAACAGCCATCCCGAGCCGATGATCGCGCCCAGGGAGAGCATGAGCAATTGGCTGCGCGAGAGAACTCGCTTTAATTGGCGATCGCTCTCGTCGTGATCCGACGCGTGCGATGACGGTGAACCGGCATCCATAGCCCCCCCTTGCTCACGCGGCCATGGTAGGTCGCGTGGTTTTGGCGCACCTTACCAACCGAGTTGGCCAAAATCAAGGAACCGCGGCGGCCGCTCTTAGTCGGTGCCGCTCGTTGCGCGACCGCTCACGTCGCGCGGCAGCCCCAAAACTCGTTCGGCGATGATGTTGCGCTGGACCTCGGCAGTGCCGCCACCGATGGTGAGGGCGCGCGCGTAGAGGAAGCCGTAGTACCACGAGGCACCGTCGGCTCCCGCGATACCACCCGGCCCGCGGTCGCGCAGCGTCCCCGCCGCGCCGGCGAGGCGATGGGCCAGGCTCATCACCTCCTGGCCGTGGTCGTCGGCCAGGGCTTTGCGCACACTGGCCTCGGGTCCGGGTTCGCGTCCGGCCATCGCCGCCGACAGCAGTCGCAGGCGCAGGAGACGCAGTATCTCGCCGTGACTCCAGCAGCGAACGAGGTCGTCGCGGTCCACGGCGCCGCGGGCGACGTCGTGCTCGACGACGTCGCGCACCAGGTCGGCGGCGGTGGGACCCCGGCCCCAGAGAGCGCCCTCGCCCGACAGGGACACTCGCTCGTTGGCCAGGGTGACTTTAGCCAGTCGCCACCCATCGTTGATCGCACCGATGAGGTGGTCCGCCGGGAGGCGGACGTCGTCGAGGAAGACTTCGTTGAAGGCGTGGTCGCCGGTCATATCGACGATGGGGGAGATGGTCACGCCGGGCGCGTGCATCGGGCACACGAAGTAACTCACGCCGTCCTGGGGGCGTCCGTCGCGCGAGGTACGCGCTAGGAGGATTCCCCATTCGGACAGGTGGGCGTAACTGGTCCAGACCTTCTGCCCGGTGATGATCCACTCGTCGCCGTCGCGACGCGCCGAGGTCGCCAGGGCCGCGAGGTCGCTGCCGGCGTCGGGTTCGCTGAAGAGCTGGCACCAGAAGTCTTCACCGCTGAGCAGACGAGGTAGCCAGCGACGCCGCTGATCGTCGGTGCCGGCGTAGAGGATGGTGGGACCGGCCCAGCCGATGCCGATCGGGTTGATCGGTCGCGTCACCCCGGCTCGGGCTAACTCGTCATCAATGAGCAGCCGGTACCCGAGGTCGGCGCCGCGTCCCCAGGGTTCGGGCCAGTGCGGTGCGACGAGCCCGGCCTCGGCCAGCTCACGCCCGCTCGGGTGGGGATGAGCGGCGAGCCAGTGGCGGATCTCCAGACGGCGCGGGTCGTCGAGGTCGACCACGTCCTCGAGGGGCGCGACCGTCACCGGCGCCAGCAGGCCTCGACCCTCGGGCGCATTCGTGTCGTGGTGCCTCGTTGTCATCATCTCTCCGCTCGTCGTCACCGTAGTTCCCGGGGATGCCCGGGGCTAGCGCAGGGCGGCGTCGAGCGTCACGTCGACGCCGGTTAGTGCCTTGCTCACGGGGCACTGCTGCTTCGCGGCCTCGGCCACCTCGACGAATGCCGCGTCGTCGAGCCCCTGGGCGCTCGCGCGAACGATCAGATCGACGGTCGTGATGCGAAATCCGCCGGCGGGGTCGGGTCGCAACGTCACCGTGGCGTCCACGTCGAGCGACTCGGGGACCCCTCCGGCGCGTGCGATAAGTGCGGAGAGTTGCATGGCGTAGCAGGCGGAGTGGGCCGCCGCGATGAGCTCCTCGGGGCTAGTCACGCCCTCCGCGTCCTCGGCGGTGCGCCGCGGGAACGTGACGTCGTAGGCGCCCGCCCCGCTGCTCGTCAGGGTGACGTGCCCCGCGCCCTCGGGGAGCGTGCCGGTCCACGTCGTGTGTGCGCGTCGCTGCGTCATGGTCCTCCTAGGGATCGGTCTCAGTGTAGGGCGCTCCGTGGCGGTCGCGAGGTGTCTAACCCTTGGCCAGACGCGCGATGACGTCGTCGACCACGTCGCTCGTCGTCGCCTCGCCGGCGAGGTCGAAGGTGCGCACTCCCTCGGCGGCTCCTTCCAGTGTGGCCGCACGCAACCGCTCGCCCGCGTGGTGGAACGCGGGCTCACCCAGGTGGGTGGCGGCCTGGTTCAGCAGTGCCGCCTCGGCCAGCAGCATCGCCATGGGGTTGGCGACGTTCTTCCCCTGAAGTGTGGGGGCGGTCCCGTGAGGGGCCTCGGCCATCGCTACCTGGGGGTGGAGGTTCTCGTCGAGTGACAACAGCACCGACTCCGCGCCGGCGATCGATCCAAACATGGCGAGCACGAAGTCGCTCAGGCAGTCGCCGTCGCGGTTGAGCGAGGGGATGACCACCGTGCGCTCGTGGATGTCGGTCAGCAGTCCCGCGTAGGTGGCGTCGATGAGGGTCGGGTGGTAGGGGACGGAGGGGTGACGGGCCGCGGCCGCGTCCATCTCTTCCTTCAGCATCCCCTCGTAACTCGGCGAGACGGTCCACTTCGGACCGCCGTACACGATGCCGTCCTCCTCCTCGGCGGCTTGGAACGCGTACTCGGCCACGTCGCGACACACTCGCCGTTCGATGCGCTCGGTGCGCCAGGCGCTCTCGGTCGTGTCGTCGGGGGTACCGTCACGCCCTTCGGCGGCCCCGTAGGCGTCGCCGACGGCCATGCGGACCACGATGATGGGTCGATTGGTCGCCACGACGGGCGTCACACCAGGAATTCGTCGGCCGGTGCGCACGATGACCGATCCGCCAATTCCTTCGCGCAGCAGTCGATTGGGCGAGCCCACACCCCCGATCTCGGGGGGCGTGACGGTAGCGGCCTTGAGTCCGAGCCCGCAGGTCACCATCGCCGCCGCGGCCTCGCGTACGATCTCGTTATGAGTCGCGCGGCGACGCGTCAGGGAGAGGTCGTAGTGCACGAGTTCCAGTTCCACCCCGAGCAGTTCGGGCGTGAGGACACGCAATGCTTCAGTAAGAAGTTCCTGGCCGGTTTCGTCGCCGTCGCACACGACGATGGTTGCGTGGGGAGTGGTCATGGTCTAGTTTCGCACGTCGGCGCCGTCGACGTGCGGGCGCGGTCAAGGGTGGGCGCATGACCGAGGCCGTTTCCGATACGTCGTCTCGTGACCCCCACGACGCGTCGGCCACGATCGGGTACCTCTCGGTCAACGAGATGGTGCAGGGCCTCGCGCGCGGCGACCTGACCTCGCACGGTTTAGTCGAGACGCTCACGGCGCGCGCCGCGGCGCTCGACGACGTCGCGTCACCCACCGCCCTGAACGCGATAGCCGCCTACGCACCCGACGCGCTCGCCGTGGCGCGCGAGCGCGACGACGAACGTCGCGCGGGCCGCCTACGCGGAACCCTCCACGGTGTCCCCGTCGTGATCAAGGACAACATCGAGGCACGGGGACTGCCCGCGGCGGCGGGCTCGACCGCATTACTCGGGCGTCGCGCCCGCGACGCCGAGCTGGTGACGCGGCTTCGCGACGCGGGGGCCATCGTGCTGGCCAGCACCAATCTGAGCCAGTGGGCGAACTTTCGTTCGGAGCGCTCGACCAGCGGCTACTCGGCCACCGGAGGGCTGGTCGCCAACCCCTGGGCCCTGGACCGCTCGGCCGGCGGATCGTCGTCGGGCTCGGGTGCCGCCCTCGCCGCGGGATTGGCGCCGCTGGCCGTGGGGACCGAGACCGACGGATCGATCGTCTGTCCCGCGTCACTTAACGGCGTGGTGGGGCTCAAGCCCACGGTGGGCGTGGTTCCCGCCACCCGCGTCGTGCCGATCAGCGCGAGTCAGGACAGTCCGGGGCCGATGGGCCGGCGCGTCGACGACGTCGCACGCCTGTTCGCCGTCCTCAGCGCTCGCGAGGCCCCGAGTGTCGCGGAGCCACTGACGTACGTGGTGGCCGCGAACTGGCGCACCGAGCACCCGGCGACCGACGCGCTGTTTGACGATCTGGTGTCGGCGTTGCGCGCGAGTGGCGCGAGTGTGCGCGATCGTGATCTCGCGGTGCCCGGGGAGCAGGAGGAGAACGACGAGTTGACGGTGTTGCGCTGCGAGATCGCCGACGATCTGACGGCGTACTTGCGTGACCGGCCCGGTGAGGGGGTGTCCTCACTGGCCGAGGTCGTCGACTACGAGGATCGCGAGGCGGCGCGTGAGCAGGTGTACTTCGGCCACGACCACTTTCTCGCCGCGCTGGCCAGCGGAGGTCGGGCCGGCGACGCCTACGCCCCGGCGCGTCGGCGGAGTCTGACGTGGGCCGTCGCGACCTGCCTCGAGCCGGCTCTCGAGGACGCACGGGTCGTGCTGGCACCGGCCTACGGTCCGGCGTGGAAGAGCGATCTGATCGTGGGTGGCCACCCGGGGTTGGCGAGCGTGGCTACGATGGCCCCCGCGATCGCGGGCTGGCCGATCGCCAGCGTGCCGCTGGGTGTGGTCCACGGACTGCCGGTGGGGGTGGCAGTGCTCGGACGCGCCCACGACGAGTGGACGGTGTTGGCGGCGGCGCGAGCGCTGGAGGAGTTGATTGGGCCGCTGGCGCGACCCGCCTGGCGAGCGCCCCAGCGCGGCTAGATCCGCGCGGCGAGACCCTCGCGGCGAGAACCGCGCGACGTGGCAGACTCGGAGTCATGACGGGTCGTCCCCTCTTGTGGGTCCCGACGCGGCGCGAGTCGCCGGACCGCACGTGATTCCCCTGTTGAGCACCCAAGCCATGCGCGAGGCCGACGCGCGGGCGACCGCGACGCGCGGAACGGACGCACTCGTGCGCGCCGCCGGCACGGCGGTGGGCCGCGAGGCCCGACGGATGCTGGGACGCTGCTACGGCGCCCGCGTCGCGGTCGTGGCCGGACCCGGTCTTAACGGAGGTGACGGCCGCGTGGCCGCCGGCTGGCTGCGAGGGCGCGGCGCGCACGTCGACGTGATCGAGGCGCGCGACGCGCCGATGGCGCTCACGGGTTACGACCTCGTGATTGACGCCGCCTTCGGGCTGGGCTGTTCGCGGCCCTACGTGGCCCCGTTACTCAGCCCCGCGACGCGCGTGCTCGCCGTTGACCTGCCGTCGGGAGTGGACGCCGACACCGGCGCGTTGCTGGGTTCCCCTCCGCGCGCCGACGTCACGCTGGCCCTCGGGGCAGTGAAGTTCGCGCACGTGACCGGACCGGCGGCGCACCTGGTCGGTGAGTTGCGCTACGCGTCGCTGGGTATCGTGGACCCGGCCGACGACCTTGTGACCGACGGCGTGGTGGACGACGATGACCTCGACGGCGTGGTGCGCGTCGCGTTCGACGACCATAAGTGGCGTCACGCGCTGCAGGTGTTCGCGGGGTCGACCATGATGCCCGGCGCGGGGGCGCTGGTGGTGGGCGGCGCTCTGGCGGGCGGCGCGTCGATGGTGCGCGTCGCGGCTCGCGACGAGGCCTCGGGTGCCGTGGCACCGGAGGCGGTGCGCGTCGCCGCGGGTCCCGTGGATCCACGCTGTCGTGCGGTGGTGGCTGGACCGGGTCTGGGCGCGGGCGTGGATTCGTGGCTGGGTTCGTGGCTCGAGGCGGCGCCGTGTCCCGTGGTGCTGGACGCGGATGCGCTCGTGGCTGATCTGGTGGCGCGTCGCTCGCGCGCGGCCCACCCGTGGATCGTGACGCCCCACGATGGCGAGTACCTCCGGCTATGGGGTAGGCCCGTGGGCGACGACCGGGTGGGCGCGGCGCGCGACGCGGCGCGCGCCAGCGGATGTGTGGTCCTGGTGAAGGGCCCCCTCACCGTCGTGGCGGACCCGCGTGGTCGCGTGCGAGTGGTGCGCGCGGGCACCGCGGCGTTGGCGACCGCGGGTTCGGGGGACGTGCTCAGCGGGTTGATTGGCGCGTCGCTCGCGCGCGGCCACGATCCCCTGGCCGCCGCGGCGTTGTCGGCCCACCTGCACGGTCGTGCGGGCGCGCGTCTGCCCGTCTACGCGGGCGCGTCACGACTGGGGGCCGCGATTACCGCGGTGCTCGAGGAGCATCGGGGTCCGCTGGAGCGACGGTGACGCGTCGCGTGAGAATCCCGGCACCGACCAGCGACACGATCGCCCCGGCGACGGCGTAGAGGGCCAGGACGGCGAGATCGCCGCTAGCCCCTCGGGCGCCGAAGTACACGAGTCGGCGCACCGCGTCTACGCCGGCGCCGTTGGGTAGCGCGCCACTGAGGGCACGCCAGAAGGGGGGCAGGACGGCGGACTGGTAGGCGCCACCCGCGCTGGGATTGCCGAGCACTACGAAGAGGGCGACCGCGAGACCGATACCCACCACGCCGGCCAGAGTCTGCAGGGCCACCGTGACCGTGGCCGCCGCGAGGACGACCAGGGTGCCCAGACCCCAGAGAGCCAGTGTGTGGCCGGTCAGCGCACCGAGGACCGGGCCCACCACGATCGCTCCACCGAGACCGGAGACTCCGGCGTACAGGGCGAGAGCGAGCAGGCGGATGAGGGCGCGGTGCTCGTTGGCGGGTCGCGAACCGCGCGCGACGCCGAGCAGCGAGGCCGCGAGGTAGCCGCCCACCAGCCAGCCGACGACGAGGTAGAAGCCGGTGAGACCCCGCGCGTCGCCGCGCTGGAGGGGCACGGCGTCGACGACCGCGACGCGGCGGTGTGCGGCGCTTTCCACTCGCGCGACGACCGCGGTGAGGCTCTCGGCGACTGCGACGCCACCCCCGGAGGCGACCGTGAGTTGATCGGTCCTCGCGGGCCCGATGACGAGCGACCCGCTCAGGGCACCGTCGAGCACCTCGCGTCGTGCCTCGCTCGCGCGCGAGAGCGCGCGGGCGTCGAGGGGGTGGCCCGGTAGCGAGTTCAGCGAGCTCACCATCGCCGCAGAGCGACTCCCGGCGACCACGCCGAGGGACACGTCGTGGGGACGCGGCGCGTGAAAGGCACCGACGTAACTCACGATGAAACCCATCTGGAGCAACAGCACGCCCACGACAAGCGCCGTCGTGCGCCAGCTCACGGCGTCATTCAACTCGTGACGCAGGCGGGTCAGAAAAGACGGTGGGGTGGGGGTGGAGTGACTCACGATGCCTTCTTGCGCGATAGTGGATATACAGACGTATCAGATACGTAAGTGTATCAGATATGTCTATGTATCACATTCATTCGTGTATTATGTGAGAGTTACCACGTGGCCGTCGCGAAAGGAGTTGCCGTGGCACGTCGCACTACGCCGCCGCCACCCTCGTCGCTCTCCCCGGCGCCACCCTCACGCGAGTCGGGTCCGCGCGTCACTCGTCGACGGGCCGAAACCCGGCGACGACTTCTCGCCGCCGCCTTTGACGCCTTTGCGGAACTCGGGGTTGGACGAGTGCGCGTCGAGGACGTCTGCGAGCGGGCTCGCTACACGCGGGGGGCCTTCTATTCGAACTTTGACTCGCTCGATGAACTGTTCTTCGTCCTCTACCAGGAGCGCGCCGCGGCGATGACCGCAGAGGTAACGGCGGCGTTGGCGAGCGAGGAGCGACCCGCGCGCGGCGACGTCGTGGCGCGCGTCGTGGCGGCGCTGTCCTTCGACCGCTCGTGGTCGCTCGTGGTGGCCGAGTTCACCCTCTACGCCGCGCGACGTCCCGCGCTGAGCGCGCAACTGGCCGAGCGTCGCGACGCGGTCCAGGTAGCACTTGCCCGGGTCGTCGACCGCGCGGTCGAGCGGGGTCATCTGCCCGCGTCGATGCGCAGCGCCGACGGGCTCGCCGCGGCGATCCTGACGATCTACCACGGCGTGAGCGGGGAGATGCTGATCCATCGCGACGAGGCGCGAGCCCGCGCGTGGCTGACCGACCTGCTCAGCGTACTCGTGGGGTGAACCGAGCAGATTCCCGGGCCTACGGGATTAGACGGGAGTCGTGAAGGTGTCCCCGGCGCCGAAACGCTCGCGGCCCTGCGCGCTCAGTCGCCAGACGTTCTGACGACCGCGGACGACCCACTCGCGAGGTCCGCCGACGATGGCCGTCTCCTCGTCGATGCCGACGAGGGTGATTCCGTCGTCGGCGCGGGTGAGGAACCGAGTGACGATGTCGGGCACGCGGGCGGAGAAAGCATCGAAGTGCGGGATCACTCGCAGGTGAGCCAACAATCCCAGACCCACGGTGGCGCCCTGGCGAGGGTGACGGAGCGAGGGGACCCACGACGTGAACGCCATGGCGCCGGCACTGCAGCCCGCGAGCGCGGCTCCCGTGCGCCACGCCTCGACGATGGCCGCCCACACCGGCGTGTCGCGCAGGGTGTCGGCCAGGTAGGCCGGATGCCCGCCCGACAGGTAGATGAGACCCGCGCCGGCGACCAGTGACACCGCGTGCTCGTCGAAAGCGTCCTCACGCGTCGTGACGTCGAGGACCACGGGCTCGACACCGAGGCGGTACGCCTGCTCCCGGCCGAGACGTTGCCAGCGCGCGACCACGTCGGGGCCGTCAGGCGCGGCCGCGGTGGCCAGTTGCACGTAGCGTGCCGGTCGGCCCGCCAGCAGCGCGGCGTCGACGTCAGCCATGACGGGCAGGTACTCGCCCGAGCCGACGAGAGCGAGCAGCCCCGCGTCGGATTCGTTACGCATAGTGGTCACCCTAGACACCGGTCCTGCGACGTCGCGCGTGCGGCCCCCACGAGACGAGCGGAAGTGTGGCGAGGGCGACGACGAGCAGCACCTGGCCCGCTATCCACCAGGGCGACGACCAGACCTGGGTGAGCGACGCCCCGAGCTGGTGTTCGACCAGCACGGTGGTCGTGACGTAGATCGAGTAGGTCACCAGACGTCCGACGAAAAAGGCGCCGCTCAGCGGTGCGATCGGCACGTCGACGAAGCCCGCGGCGCAGAAGAGCTGGGCCGAGGGTAGGGGCGAGACGACGAAGAGTGCGGCGAGTGCGGCCACGCCCCCACGACGCGCCGTCAGCCGTGCCGCCAGTTCGCGCAAGTTGGTGGGATAGCGCTCGGAGAAGTGGTCACGCACCAGGCGGGCGCCGTGAGCCAGGAGCCACCGGCCGCTCGCGGCGAACGCCCCGAGTCCGATGAGCGCGACGGGTTCGAGATGCCAGCGCAGCCGAGCGTAGACCAGCACCGACCACGTCGGTGGGGCGAAGGCCGGGAGCACGTTGACGGCGAGAACCAGTGCCGCGAGGATGACGTAGCGCACGCCACCAGTAGATCACCGTGGGGCGGCGACCCCGGCCGCGGTCAGTGCAGGCTCTTGTAGTGGTCGAACCACTCGCGCACGAGGGCCAGAATCTCGTTGGCACTGAGCGACGTGACGTCACTGTCGATGGCGCCCAGGACTCGCACGGCGACGGCGGGGTGTTTGCGCTCGAGGTACTGCACGAAGCGCAGCATTTCGTCGGCCTTGCCCTTGCCGTGGCCGACGAGGACAATTCCCGACGCGTCGTCGAGGGCGCGCACGATCGATTCGTAGTAGGCGCTGGCGTCGTGGTCGACCTCGTGGCCGTGGTGACGCTGGACGCCGCGTACGTGGTGATGGCGCTCCATCTCGGTGGGGGCGTGGATCGCTTCGGGTCGGGTGTCGGGTTCGACGCCGGTCGTCCACACGCGGGCATCATCGTGCGTTATCGCCACCGCTACCAGTCCCTCACCGGAGTCGCTCATCGTAATCCCTTCTCGCTCCTCGTACTCTCACGCTAGAGGTCGCGGCGGCGACGACACCCTCGCCGGGAGGGGTCTTTGGTCACTCGTCGCGGGTGGCCCCACGCGCGACGGCGTGGGCCATCGCGCGGGCCGCGGTGAACACCGCGGGGTCGTCCCACGCGGCGGCGATCGCCATGGCGCCGTCGTAGCAGATAACCAACTGACGAACGTCCGGCTCGCGGGCGTCGGCACCGAGGGCGTCGGTGAAGAATCGTTCGAGGCGATCGTAGAACCGCGTGATGACCGTTCGGGCGAGGGAGTCGGACGACACCTCGATCGCGGCATTGGCGAAGGCGCATCCGCGCACCGTCCCGCGGCGCGCGGCGTGCTCGAGGTGCGCGAGGAAGGCGTCGACGCGCCGCGACGGCGGGTACGCCGCGTCGAGTTCGTCGAGCAGGCGCGTGACCTGGTCCAGGCGCTGTTCGAGGTACGCGGCGACCAGCTCGTCCTTGCCGGCGAAGTTGTTGTAGAGGCTGGCCTTGGCCACGCCGGCCCGCGCGATCACGCGGTCGATGCCGGTGGCGTTGATGCCGTCGCGGTAGAACAGCGCGCCGGCGGCGTCGACCAGGCGCTCGCGGGCTCGGGTCACCATTCACCCACTATACTAGACAGATCTGTACAGAGTGCAGGAACCTCCGCGACCCGCGAGTGCCGCCGCGAGGACGAGAGCGAGGAGACGCGTATGACGACGCCGACTACCACCCCCCTGATCGTGATCGGCGCCAACTGGTGCCCCGACTGTCGGCGGGCCAAGACCTTCCTCGGCGAACAGCGCGTGCCCTACGAGTGGATCGACCTCGAGACGCACCCGGAGTACGTCGAGCGTGTGCAGGAGCTCAACGGCGGTAGCCGGACCATCCCCACCATCATCTTCCCCGACGGGACGCACCTCGCCGAGCCGGGCAACGACGAGTTGGCCGACAAGCTGGGGCTGGCCCGCCACGCGTCGTCGTCGAGCTACGACGTGATCGTGATTGGCGGGGGACCCACCGGGCTCACCGCGGCGATCTACGCGGCGCGCGAAAACGAGTCCGTCGTGATCATCGAGAAGTCGGCGGTTGGGGGCCAGGCGGGGGTCACCGAGCGACTCGACAACTATCCGGGATTCCCCGACGGCGTCGCCGGACACGAGCTCGCGGATCGCATGCGTCGCCAGGCCGAGCGCTACGGCGTCGAGATTCTCCAGGCCGTCGGCGTCACCGAGCTCACCCGCGAGGACGACGAGTGGACGTCGGTGACCACGTCCACCGGCGCGCACTACCGAGCTCGCGCGGTGTTGGTGGCCACGGGTTCGCTCTATCGGCGCACCGGAGCCGACGGCGAGGCCGAGCTGATCGGCGCGGGCATCCACTTCTGCGCGACCTGCGACGGCCCGTTTTACCGCGACGCCGACGAGCTGGTCGTCATCGGTGGCGGCAACAGCGGGTTAGAGGAGGGTCTGTTCCTCACCCAGTTCGCTCGTCACGTCAGCGTGGTCGAGTACGCCGATGCCCTGACTGCCAGTCGAATGGTTCAGGACAAGGTGGCGCAGAATCCGGCGATGTCGACGCTCACCTCGACCGCGGTCGTCGGCTTTGACAAGGGAGAGGGCGGCAAACTCACCGGCGTGGTGCTGGAGGATCGACGCAGTGGTGAACGGCGTACGCACCAGGCTCAGGGTGCTTTTGTCTTCATTGGCCTGGACCCCAATACTGACTTCCTGCGCGACGCGCTGACGCTGGACGAGGACGGATTCGTCGTCACCGACGAGCAGTTCCTCACTTCGATGCCCGGGGTGTACGCCGCGGGCGACGTGCGCCGGGGCTCGACCAAGCAGCTCGCGTCGGCGGTCGGCGAGGGGGCGGCCGTCGCGCTGGCCATGCGCTATCACCTGGAGCGCGTGGGTGCGGGTCGCTAGTCGTTCAGCGCGTCGGTGATGAGGGTGCCGACCTGATCGAGTTCCAGGAGGAAGCCGTCGTGGCCGGCGGGCGAGGTGATGACGCGCACCGGAGCGGCGCGCGCGGCGAGTCGCGCTAACTCCTCTTGGAGTTCGCGCGGGTAGAGACGATCCGAGGACACGGACCCGATCGTGAGCGGCACGCGTACGCCCTTCAGCGCCGCGACGACGCCGCCGCGACCGCGGCCGACGTCGTGGTGGTTCATCGCCTCGCTCAGCACGACGTAGCTGTTGGCGTCGAAGCGAGCCGCCAGCTTCTCTCCCTGGTAGCGCAGGTAGGACTCGATGGCGTAGCGGCCGCCGTCGAGGACGGCCCGATCGTCCTGGGGCTCACGGCCGAAGCGCTCTTCGAATTCGGTCCAGGTGCGGTAGCTGAACTGGCCGATGCCGCGGGCGATCGCCAGTCCGGCGCGCGGGGGCGTACCCCCGTAGTAGTCACCGTTGGCGTAGTGGGGGTCGGCCTGGATCGCGCGCACTTGCAGCGAACACAGGGCGATCTGGTCCGCGGTCCCGGCGGCACCCGCCGCGACGACGACGGCGCGCGCGACGCGCTCGGGGTAGCCCAGTACCCACTCCAGGGCGCGCATCCCCCCCATGGAACCGCCCACGACGGCGGCGAAGCGAGCGACGCCGAGGTGGTCGGCCAGGGCGGTCTCCACCGCGACCTGGTCACGGATGGTCACCACCGGGAATCGCGATCCGTAGGGACGTCCGTCGGGGGCGAGACTCGAGGGCCCGGTAGACCCCTGACAGCCGCCGAGCACGTTGGGGCACACGATGAAGTAGCGATCGGTGTCGAGGGCGCGGCCGGGTCCGACCAGTCCGTCCCACCACCCGGGGGAGGGGTGACCGGCTTCGACCGGTCCGGCCACGTGGGAGTCGCCGGTCAGCGCGTGCAGCACGAGTACGGCGTTGCTCGCGCGCGCGTCAAGCTCGCCCCAGGTCTCGTACGCGATCGTCACCGACGCCAGGCTCCCGCCTCCTTCGAGACGCACCTCTCGGTCGAGCGTGACGAACTGGCGTCGCCCGGGCTCGTCGCCCGCGCGCCAGAAGGACGGATCGCTCACGCCGCGCGCGCGGCCGTGAATCCCGTCTCGAGGTCGGCGAGGATGTCATCGATCGACTCGATACCGATGGAGAGGCGGATGAGGTCCGAGGTCACCCCCGACGTCTCTCGTTCCTCGTCGCTCAACTGGGAGTGGGTGGTCGACGCGGGGTGGATGGCGAGGCTGCGCACGTCACCGACGTTAGCGAGGTGGCTGATGAGCTCGAGCCCCTC
Organism: Actinomycetes bacterium; assembly: GCA_021793395.1. Lineage (GTDB taxonomy): Bacteria > Actinomycetota > Acidimicrobiia > Acidimicrobiales > RAAP-2 > RAAP-2. Next base: position 13,091 of record JAJYSU010000025.1, on the reverse strand, counting down.
GATGAAGCGTCGACCGGCCGGCGCGCCGCCACGGATCCCGAAGGAGATAATCGCTCCGGCACCACGCGGCAGGTAGCGCCGTTGGCGCTCGTGCCACGGGCTCGAGGCGAGCCCCGCGTAGGCGACCCACTCGACGTCCTCGCGGGCTTCGAGCCACTGCGCCACGGCGGTGGCGTTGGCCACGTGGCGCTCCATGCGCAGGCTCAGCGTTTCCAGACCCTGGAGGAGCAGGAAGGCGTTGAAGGGTGACAGCGCCGGTCCGGTGTCGCGCAAGTACTGCAGGCGCGCCTTCAGCACGAATCGCGCGGGGAAGAGCGCGGCCGGGAGGTCGGCGAAGACGAGTCCGTGGTAGGAGGGGTCGGGTTCGGTAAAGCCCGCGAAACGGCCGCTCGACTCGTAGTCGAAAGACCCGCCGTCGACGATCACTCCGGCGATTGACGTGCCGTGACCCCCTAGAAATTTGGTGGCCGAGTGGATCACGATGTCCGCGCCGTGCTCGAGCGGGCGCGAGAGGAACGGAGTGGCCAGGGTGTTGTCGACGACGAAGGGAACGCCGTGCCGGTGCGCCACGGCGGCGATCCCTTCGAGGTCGAGTACGTCGCCTCGGGGATTACCGAGCGTTTCGCCGTAGACGACGCGCGTGGTGGGTCGCACCGCGGCCGACCACGCGTCGAGGTCGTCGGGGTTGTCGACGAAGGTGGTCTCGATGCCGAGTTTGGGCAGTGTGTGGCGGAGCAGGTTGTAGGAGCCGCCGTAGAGCGAGGACGAGGCGACCACGTGGCCGCCGTTCTCGGCTAGGTTCAGCAGGGTCACGGTCTCCGCCGCCTGGCCCGAGGCCACGGCGAGCGCGGCCACTCCGCCCTCGAGGGACGCGATCCGTTCCTCCACCACGGCCTGGGTGGGATTCATCATGCGGGTGTAGATGTTGCCGGGCTCGCTCAGGTCGAAGAGCGCGGCCGCGTGATCCGTGTCACGAAAGACGAAGCTGGTGGTCTGGTAGATCGGCGTAGCGCGCGACCCCGTCGTCGGGTCGGGTGCCGCACCCGCGTGTATCTGTCGGGTGTCGAATCCCCACTCGGCCATCGCTGCCTCCGTCGTCGTGGAGCCGTGACTCCTGCTCCTGGTCATTGTAGATAATCCTGATGGAACTCATCACCTATGTGGCGCCGTTTCGCGCGGTCCCGAGTGCTCGCGGTCGTTGGACCGACACCGTAGCGTGCGGTGCCGGTCGTCATTCGAGCAGCGACAGCCAGATCTCTTCGGCGTCGCGCAGTTGGCGCGTCACGTCGTCCAGTTCGCGACCGAGGCGCGTCTGTTCGACGTGGTCGGTGGCACCCAGGACGCGTTCGTTCAGGGTCCGCCGCCGGCGCTCGAGGCTCGTCATCGCCTTCTCGGCGTCGCGCAGAGCGCGCCCGCGGGGCACCGGTGACTCTTCGTCGCGCTGCTCGTCACGGCGCGGTGCGCTGGAGGAACGGGTGATCCATCCGTCCACGCCACCGGGGACGTCGGCGACCAGGCCGTCGCGCACCTCGATCAGGCGGTCCACCGTGCGCCGTAAAAACGTGCGGTCGTGCGAGGCGACCACGAGCGTGCCCGGCCAGCGCCCGAGGAAGTCTTCGATGAGGCGAATGGTCTCGAGGTCGAGGTCGTTGGTCGGCTCGTCGAGGAATAAGACGTTGGGACGGCGCGCCAGCGTGATCAGCAGGTCAAGGCGACGCCGTTCACCGCCGGAGAGGTCGCCGACGCGCGTCAGGGGAAGTGCGCCGGTGAACCAGAATCGTCGCATCAGGGCGACGTCATCGGGTGATCCCGGCGAGCCGAGCGGACCGGCCACGAGCTCTTGGACCGTGGCTCGTTCGTCGAGGCCGCCTCCTCGCTGGGCGAGCGTCGCGGCGACCACCGTCGGACCGTGCTTGACGGTGCCCGACGTGGGAGCGAGGTGCCCGGCCAGAAGGTTGAGCACGGTGGTCTTTCCGGCACCGTTGGGGCCCACGACGCCGAGCCGTTCGCCGGGTCCCAGTTCGACGGTGACGTCGCGCAGGAGCGTGCGGTCACTGTAGGCGACGTGAACGTGGTGGGCACGAATCACACTGGTGCCGAGACGCGGCGTGGCGACGGTGAAGTCCGCGGCGCCCTCGCGCGCCGCGACCGGCGCACTCGTCGCGAGGAGGCGCTGGGCGGCATCGACGCGCGCGCGGGGTTTGGTGGAACGAGCTCGCGCACCGCGGCGTAGCCAGGCGAGTTCGGTGCGCGCCAGATTGCGTCGCACCTGTTCGGTCGAGGCCTCGAGGGCCTCGCGTTGCGCCTGGGCGTCGAGGAGGTTCTGGTAGCCACCGGCGTGCAGGTACGTCGCTCCGCGATCGATCTCGACCATGCGCGTCGTGACTCGATCCAGGAGAGCGCGGTCGTGGCTCACCAGGACGACACCGCCACGGAAGGCGAGGATCTGCTCCTCGAGCCACGAGATGGCGTCGAGGTCCAGGTGGTTGGTGGGCTCGTCGAGCACCAGCAGGTCGCAGGGTTGGGTGAGCACGCGGGCGAGCGCGACGCGCTTGCGTTGTCCGCCCGACAGGGTGGCGGTGTCCTGGTCCGCGAGGGGCGTCATGGCCAGTCGATCGAGTACCGCGTCACCCTCCCACGAGGCGCCCAGCGCCTGGCGAACGGATCCGGCGGGCAGGGTGGGATCCTGCACCAGCGCGGCGACGCGCACGTCGCGGCCCCGGCGCACGTCGCCCTCGTGGGGACGAAGTGAGCCCGCGATGATGGACAGGAGCGCCGTCTTGCCGGCGCCATTGATGCCGACAACGCCGACGCGATCGCCGGTGGCGACCGCGAGGGAGAGGGAGTCGAGGATGGGTCGTTCGGTGCCGCGCAGGGTAACTCGCTGGAGGTCGACGAGGATGCTCACGAGGAACTCAGGCTAGTGACGCGGCGTTCGTCGTCGACCGACTCGCGCGCGAGCGCGGTGAAGACCTGCGCGGCGGGGGTCAGCGGGCCGTCGCGGTGGACCAGCGAGAACTCGCGGTAGATGGGGGGCGACAGTGTCGCCACGGTGCAGCCCAGCAGAGCCGCGTGCTCGGCGAGGGGTCGCGGCAGGAGTCCCGTGCCGGCGCCGGCGAGTATCAGAGGTAGCAGCGCCTCTCGCTGGATGGCCTCCACACCCACGCGGGCGGTGACCCCGACGCTCGCGAGAGCGTCGTCGAGGAGACGGCGCGACGATGTTCCGCGCGGGGACGCCACGAAGGAGCGGGCGCTGATGTCCTCGAGGGTGAGCGTGGACTCGGGGGACGAGCCCGGGGGGGAGACCACCAGGAAGTCCTGACGGCCCATCGCTTGCGTGACCAGATCCGTGGCGGGAACATTGTCGACGATGCCGATCTCCGCTCGTCCGGTGCGCACCAGATCGAGGAGTTCATCGGTGTCCTCGGGTGCCGCCAGGGTGACGACGAGTCGGGGGTACGACTGGTGGAATCGCCCGACGAGCGGAGCCAGGGGCGCGGCGGCCAGCGTCGGCAGGCAGGCGAGGTCAAGCCGCCCCTCCTCCAGCCCCGCCACGGCGCGCACCGCCGCGCGGCCCAGTTCGACGTCGTGGCGCAGCCGTCGGGCGGGCCCTACGAGGGCCACGCCGGCGGGTGTGGGCCGGATCCGCCGACCGATACGGTGGAAGAGAGGCGTGCCGAGTTCTCGCTCAAGCTCGTGCATCGCCTGGGAGACCGCGGGTTGCGAGCAGCCGATGACGTCGGCCGCCGCGGTGAAGCTTCCCTGGTCGATGACTTCGAGGAAGATCGAGAGACGGCGCAGATCCATAAGTGATCCTTATCTTAATCCACGTATTTGCGTATTGGACTAGGGGAAATGGTGCTCTCTACGATGGCGCGGTGACGGGCGCGACGAGGGCACATCGGCGGGCGCGCCACGTGGCGTCCCCGCGTTCGAGGTCTCGCCGCTACGGCAGCGCTACGGTAGTGATTTCCCTGGTAGTGGTAGGTGTCGTACTCGTCGTCGCGCTCGGGCCCGCCCGGCCCTCCCGTGAAACGGCACTGCGGGTGCTGTCGACCTCGCCGCCCTCGGGGGCGAGCGACGTCGGGTGGGACACGCCGATTCGCGTGCGACTCAGTGAACCCCTGACGAGCGCGGCGCAGTTGCCGCACCTGTCGCCGTCGATACCCGGGCGCTGGACGTGGCGCTCGACCACCACGGTGGTGTTTCACCCGCGCGCCTTCCTGGCGCCGGGGGCGACCTACGAGGTCTCGATCCCGGTGGCCACGCGCGGCACCCTCGAGCACCAACGAACCACGACTCTTCGCTTCACGGTGGCTCTCGCCTCGGTGACTCGCCTCCAGCAACTGCTAGCCGAGTTGGGCTACCTCCCGGTGTCCTTCGTACCCGCGGGCGCGACCGCCGCCGACGCGTTGGCGAGCGAGCCGACCGTCGCGTCGTCTATCTCACCCTCACCCCAGGCGGGGGCCTTCGGTTGGCGCTATCGCGCGACGCCGCCCGAGCTGCGGGTCCTCTTTCGCGCCGGTTTCTGGAGCGCCCTGGACCAGGGCGCGGTGATGGCCTTCGAGGCGGAAAATCGGCTCCCCGTCAACGGGATACCCGAAGCCAATGTCTGGTCCGCCCTGCTGGCGGCGGTGGCGAGCCGCCGTTCCGACCCGGTCCCCTTCACCTATCTGGTGGCGTCGGAGGCTCGACCCGAGCGTCTTGACGTCTGGAGCGGCGGGCGCGTGATCGTGACCACCCTGGTCAATACCGGCGCGCCCGGGGCGTCGACGCCGCTCGGCACGTGGCCGGTACGCCTGCGCTTCGCGTCGACGACCATGCGCGGCACTAACCCCAACGGCACCCGCTACGTCGACCCCGGAGTACCGGACGTCGCCTACTTCAACGGCTCGGTGGCCGTGCACGGCTTTCCTCGCGCCGCCTACGGGTTCCCTCAGAGCAACGGGTGCGTCGAGGTGCCCTTGTCCATGGCCGCCACGGTGTTTCGCTACGACCCGATCGGCACGCCGGTCACGGTGACGTCGAGGGCGCTGACGTCATGACGGATCGTCCGACCCGAGCCGTGCACGCGGCGCCGTGCGGCGCGCCTCGAACAATCACCCACCATCTCCGTTCACGTGAAAGGAACCAACGCACCAATGGCTGACCACGCCTCGACATCGCCGACCACTCACCGCAGCATTCTCGTCGGGGGGGTGGTGGTGCTCCTGGTGGTGGTGTGGGTCGCCGCCGCATTGGGGCGGCCGGGGCCGCGACCCGGACTCGTGCCCGCGATCGCGACTCAGTGGGTGCAACCCGGATCACCGCTCTCGGTGAACCCGCGCGGCGGTCTCCAGGAGGCCGTCGCGGTGAGTGGTCTGGGGGTGGTGGCGGCGACGAGTGACCAGACGCCCACGCCTATCGCCAGCCTCACCAAGATCATGTCGGCCCTCGTAGTTTTGCGTGATCATCCACTCACGCTGGGCGAAAGCGGTCCCTCACTGGTCGTGACGCCGGCCGACGTCGCGCAGTATCGGCTGGAGAAGGCGCGCGGCGACTCGGTCGTGGCGATACGGGCCGGGGAGACCATCAGTGAGCTGCAGGCCCTCGAGATGGTGCTCATCCCCTCGGGTGACAACATCATGCAAATCCTGGCGACGTGGGACGCGGGCACCAGCCAGGAGTTCGTGCTGCAGATGAACGCGCTGGCTCACGCGCTCGGCATGCGTCACACCACCTACGCGGGTACGAGCGGCGTCGATCCCGCCACGCTGTCCACGGCCAGCGACCAGCTGCGCTTGGCGCAGGTGGCGATGAGCAATCCGGTCTTCGCGGGGATCGTGGCGATGCCTCAGGCCACCTTTCCCGTCGCCGGTGTGGTCTACAACGTGAACGCCGATCTGGGAACCGACGGCATCGACGGCGTGAAGACGGGGTGGCTGCCCCAGAGCGGGGGCTGCCTGGTGGTGGCGGCGCACGACCACGTCGGGTCCGGTCGCGTCGAACTGCTCGGCGTGATTCTGGGGACCCAGGGGGTGACGCCCATTCCCACGGCGTTGCTCGACGCCCGCCACCTCGTTGCCACCCTCGAGCAGAGCCTGCGTCCGGTCTCCCTCGCGGCGGGGTCCACGGTGGCTCACTACCAGGCGTCGAACGGCCAGGTGGTGCCCGTGGTCACGGTCGCGCCGCTGCACCTCGTGGCGCTCGGCGCGTCGGTGGTTCACGTGGCGCTTCACCTGCGTGGACGCGTGCCCGCGCAACTCGCCGCCGGCAGCACGATCGGCACCGCCACTCTCTCCCTCGGCGATCAGCGGGTGAGCAGCGTGGTGCGCACGACGTCGGCCATTGCCGGGTCCTCGCTCGCGTGGCGCTTCCTGCACTGGTAAGTGCGAGTGGGTGTGGCTACGCGCCGAAGGTGTCGGGCATTTGCACCGCGACCACTTCGCCGCGCGCGGTGAGCACGCCCTCGACCTCGACGGTGGAGTCAACGATGACCTTGCGCCCGGCGATCTCGCGGACGTGGCCGCGCACCACCAACGCCGGACCCAGCGGCGTCGGCTTGAGGTAGCTCACGAGCAGGGAGCCGGTTACGAAGCGAAAGGCGGGCGCGCTGTCCATCGCTCGACCCTCGAGGCGGTACATGGCGGCCGCCGCGGTGCCGGTGCTGTGACAGTCCACGACCGACGCCAGCAGACCGCCGTAGACGAACCCCGGGATCGCGGTGTGAAAGGGCTGGGGAGTGAAGCGCGTCAGGCTGTCCTCGCCGTCCCACGTGGTGCGGATGTGGTAGCCGTGCTCGTTGAGCCGTCCGCACCCGTAACAGTGCGCGAGGTGCTCGGGGTAGTAGTCCTGAAATGCCGTCACGCGTCTCCCTCGACGACCTCATCGTAGTGACGCCCGTGAGGAGGCGGCGTAGGACGACGCGGGCCTGTCCGTGGGACCGGCGGTGACGTCGTTGGCGAGACCGAGACCTGGTGACGAGACCTGGTGACGAGAGCCCGGTGATTAGATGGAGCATGATCGTCGATGTCGCACGAGCCGTCGGGTGCCCCACGCCGCGGCGGCGAGGCGGGGCGCGTTGAGCGACCTCGCGCCGCGGGTTCGCGAGCGCGGTGAGCGGATGGGTCAGTGGTGGTCGCTGACGCGCGAGGCGGCCGCCCGACTCGGCACGAATCGCGTGAGCGTCGCCGCGGGGGCGTTCGCCTACCGGTGGTTCCTCGCGATCTTCCCCATTGTCATCGCTCTCCTCGGGCTGGCGAGTCTGGTCGCGATACCGCGCCACGTCGTCGTACGACTGGTCGCGGGAGTCTCGGCGTCGCTTCCCACGGGAGCCGCCGGGGTGCTGACCACGGCGCTCACTCACGCGAGTCGTCATCCGACGGCGGATCTGTGGACGACGGTGGTGGCGTGCGCGGTGGCGTTGTGGAGCGCGACGTCGGGAATGGTGATGCTCGAAGAGGGGCTCGACATGGCCTTCGGACTGCCGGCCGACCGCTCGTTTCTTCAGAAGCGAGTAGTGGCGCTGCCCCTCCTCGTGGCGGCGACCGTGTTGGGAGGCGCCGCGTCGACTCTCGTGATTGCCGGCCCGGCTCTGGGGTCGTACGTGCGTCGCGCGATGCCTCTCGGAGGCGCCGCCTTCGCCGCGGGCTGGACGGTGTTGCGCTGGGTGATCGCCTTGGCGCTGATCAACGTGCTCTTGTCGCTGGTCTACTCCCTCGCTCCCCATCGGGCGCGCGTGCGATGGCGCTGGACCAGTACGGGTACGGTCGTGGCCACCGTGCTGTGGGCGATCGTGTCGCTCGGCTTCTCGCTGTACACCTCCACGGTGGGCTCCTACGGGCGCACCTACGGCGTGTTCGCGGGCGTCGCCATCCTGATCTTCTGGCTCTACCTGACGGGTCTGGCCATCCTCTTGGGGGGAGAGATCGACGCCGCGATCGAGCGTCGCGGCGTTGTCGCGTCAAGTTAGTGGGATCCGACGTTGTCGAGCTCGTCGGCGAGACGGGCCTCGACACGGCTGGCGAGACGGCGCGCGAGAGGCCCCGTTACTCGGTCACTCAGGTGAAGCACCGCCTGCACGGCGAGGGCCACGAGGAGAGTGACGACGACGGCCAGGGCCAACTGACCGGCCCGTAGCAACTCGGTCATCGCCAGCATCGAGACGACGTAGGCCACCGATCCACGGGTCACGCTGTGCAGGAAATGCGAGGTGGCGCCGCCCCCGAGTTCGCGGTGGGTGACGATAGCCATGACCAGACTAAGGGCCGGCAGCGCCGCGACGAGTCCGGCGAGTTGGGGGCCCATCCAGCCCGCGAACGAGACGACGATCACGGTGAAGAGGGTGACCAGAGTGACGCGTAGTCCCACGCGGTAGCGGCCGTCGACCACCGGAGCGGCGTCGAACTCGGGCCACGCGCGCAGCGCCAGCACGCAGCTCGCGACGCCGAGGAACGCGGCGAGGGGAGCCGAGGGGTGCAGCGCGTCGGTGAGAAGGGCGAGGACGGTGAAGACAGTGACGGACCCCGCCGCCGCGACCACGGGCGAGTAGTGACGCGCGAGTCGCGCGTAACTCCAAATGAGAGCCATCTGCGCGCAGGACGCCGTGAGCAGTGCCGTCGACATCGATCCCGCGAAGGGGGTCCCGTGGCCGAGGGCGACCAGCCACAACAAGGGCAGGCTCGTGAGCGGCAGCCCCACGATGAGACCGCTCACCGCGTGACCGAAGCGGCGCTGGGCCATCGTGGCGAGGAGAATGACGAGGGGGGCACTGACCAGGCGCAAGACGAGAAGCATGAATCCAGAATATTCGGTCTATTGGTTCAATTGACTCGGATTAATTGTCAGTGATCGCTAGACTACCGATTAAAAGTAGGTTAGAGTACATAAATAGTTCGATTATGGAGGTAAGGAGCGAGGGTGGCCGTAGTAGACGAGATCGATCGAACACTGCTCGCGGCGCTGATTGACGACGCGCGTCTGAGTTACCAGCAATTGGCGAGCGAGGTGAATCTCAGCTCCAATAGCACGGCCGATCGGGTGCGACGCCTGCGCGCGACCGGTGTGATCGCGGGGTACCACGCCGCGTTGAACCTGGAGACACTCGGGCGAACGTTGCACTCGTTGACGGACGTCAAGTTGAAGGAGTCGGTGGACCGCCGCGACTTCGAGCGTGATCTCGGGGCCGTGGTTCAGGTACTGAGCGCGCTGCATACGACGGGGGAGTTCGACTACCAGTTACGCATCGTCAGTGCCAGCACCGACGAGCTGCAGTCGGTGCTCGATATTCTGCGCCAGATCGGGGCGAGGGACGTTCAGAGTCGAATCGTGCTGGGCGAGATCACGTTCAATCCCGCCCGCCTTCTCTAGCCTCGTTGTTCGCTCCCGGTCCCGGTGTCGTGCGACGTCGCGACGAGGCCACTGAACGTCGGGTTCGTGAGCACTGCTCGGGGTCGTGGGCCGGGTCTGGTCGAGTGGGATCGGGCTCGTGCTCGACGGGGACGCCCGTGCCTTGAGAGAAGGTCCTCGTCTCCCGTCTCGCGGGGAGTCACCTCCACGCGGACCAGGGGTACGTCACTATCGCGGCGTGCGCGCACTACAGGTGGTGGCCGATCTCTTGAAACCAGGTGACGACCATCGCCATTCGATCGAGGATCAAGAGGAAGCCGAGGACGAACAGGACGGCGGCACTCACGTAGGTGACCGCGCGGCCGTGACGTTGCATCCAGCGCAGGGGGCGCCGGAAGCGGTCGAAGGCGACCGCGACCGCGAGGAAGGGCACGGCGAGCCCGGTGCTGTAGACGCTCAGCAGGATGACTCCGGAGCCCACGTGGCCCTGCTCGGAGGAGACGGCGAGGACGGACGCGAGAATGGGCCCCACGCACGGGGTCCAGCCGAAGGCGAAGGCCGCCCCGGCGAGTGGCGCCGCGAAGGGGCCGAGTCGATCGAGGACGGGGTGGGAGCGGAACTCGCGCAGCAATCCCGGAGTAGGCAACGTGGTCGAGAGCCAGAGGAAGAGGGCCATGACCACGATGACCACGCCCGAGACGCGAGTGAGGGTCGCCTGGTGGTGGATGACTGATTGCCCGAGGGCGCTCGCCGAGAGACCGAGCAGGACGAAGACGACGGCGAAGCCCGCGCTGAAGAGGAGGGTGTCGCGCGTGAGCCGGCCCACTCTCCCGCGACGCTCGGCGGCGCTGGTTACGTCAAAGCCCCCGATGATCGAGAGGTAGGCCGGCACGAGCGGCAGCACGCAGGGTGAGGCGAACGAGGCGACGCCGGCGAAGAAGGCCGCGAAGAGTCCGACACCGCCCACGATCAGCCGGGGACCGTGACACCGTAGTAGCTCTTCAGGGCGCTCGCGAGCGTGCCGGCGTCGTAGGCCCCGGTGTGCGTGCCCAGCACTTGTCCTTGTGCGTTGTAGAAGGCGGTCATCGGCAGGCTGCCGGTACCGCCGAGGGACTGGTAGAGCCCGCTGCCCTGGGAGCCGCCTACGTCCGAGAGGACGGCGGTGGTGGCGTGGGCCAGGCCGAAGCTCTGCGCGAAGGAGGTCCCGTTGCCGGTCTCGAGAGTGTTCACTTCGACGACGTCGACGCGCCCGCGCAGGCTGGTCGCGTCGCTGGCGAAGACCGGCAGTTCAGCGGCGCAGTACTTGCACCACGAGGCGAAGAAGTTCACGACGACCGGGCGCCCCCGCAGAGAGGCCAGTGAGACGGGAGTTCCTCCACCCTGGCGCGGGAGTTTCCACGCGGTGGCGGTCACGTTGTAGCCCGCGGATGACGAGCGTACTTGGATCGCCACGACGAGGGCCACCAGCAGCGCGACGACCGCCAGAGCGCTGCGCCACAGAACGCGGTTGCGGTGCCGGCGTTGGGCGCGGGTGGGCGGACGGCGGCGACCCGCGCCGGACGACGTGCCGGATCGGGAGTTGTTCGGGCGCGTGACGTCCGGCCGCGGGGTGGGAGTGACGGGACGCTTCACGGGACGGTTGTGAGATGACACGGCTTCTCCTGGTTCAACTCGGGGTTATACCCCCCTGGGTATAGTACGCCACTCGAGCCCGGTGGTGGCTCTCCTCGAGGGAGGAGAGCGGGGGCGTCGTGAGAAGTGTGGCAGTGGTGGCTCGGTCGCTGATCAGAGCTAGTGCAGCGGTGCGGGGACCCGGAGTCGGACTGTGGTGACGTGACTCACCGCGGGCGTCGTAGAGATCCGCTCGACGTCACACCGGCTTCACCACCGCCACGTCGTGAACGTCGTACGCGGCGTCGACCATCGAAGACGTGATCACGACCATTTCCGCGCGAACGTACTCATCGCCGAACCCGTTGACGAGGGTCAGCGTCGCCCGCTCGACATCCCTTCTCCCCTCCCACCGACTTTGGATCGTCGTGACGGACCTTCTCGGACTCCTAGAGATCGCTGAATCTTTCGGTGAGGGCCGTGATCGACTGGTGAACGTTGAGGCACGTGGTCCTCTGGTCACACGGGCCGGACGGTGTGACGGCTCGGTGGGGTGAATCCCCGGACGACAAGAAGCGTGGCCGTGACGGCCACACGTCAGGGAAGACGTTGTGGCCGTCGAGCTGAACATCGAGGGCACGCAGGTCTGCGCCGACGCCGACCAGGAAAAATCACTCGCACCCCCAACGGGATTCGAACCCGTGCCGCCACCTTGAAAGGGTGGTGTCCTAGGCCGCTAGACGATGGGGGCCCGCACCGCGACCGCTTCTCCCGTCTTGGTGGTCGGGCTGCCCGGATTTGAACCGGGGACCTCTGCGTCCCGAACGCAGCGCGCTAACCAAACTGCGCTACAGCCCGCAGCGAAGATTCTCGCAACCCGTCAATCCTAGTCGCGACCGGCGGGGTCATCCAACGCCCGAGGGCTCGTGGGTCGCGTCGACACTCGGGGACGGGTGGTGCTCCACCACGATCTCGCTGATGCGCCGGCGCTCGACCGACTGGACGCGAAGGGTCCAGTCCCCGTAGGTGTAGGTGGCGCCGGGGGCGGGGATCTCGCCAGCCAGATCCAGGACGAAGCCGGCGAGGGTCACGTACTCTCCCTCGGGGATGTGCAGCCCCAGCTCCTCCTCTACGCGATCGACGTGGGTCTGACCGTCGACGAGCCACCGATCGTCGCGGATCCGCTCGATCGCCTGGTCGTCGTCCTCGTCGAACTCGTCGGCGAGGTCGCCCACCAACTGCTCGAGGATGTCGCGAATGGAGATCACGCCGGCCACACCGCCGTGCTCGTCGATCACCACGGCGAAGGTGCGGCGCCGGGCGCGCATCTCACTCAGGCTCTCCAGCAGGTCCAGGGTCTCGGGCAGCAGCAGGGGGCGGCGGATCTTTCGGGCGATCTCGCCGGTGGTGGGCAGTGACACGCCGATCGCCCGTTTGACCGTCGTGCTGCGAAAGAGGTCGTTGACGTAGAGCACGCCCTCGACGTCGTCCAGGTCCCCCTGGACGACCGGGAAGCACGAGTGGCCGGTGTCACGCACCGCGTCGGCGATCGCCTCAGGGGTGACCGGCGTGACCAGGTAGGCGACGTCGACGCGCGGGGTCATGACGTCGCGTAGTTCGAGCTTGCTCAGTTGATCGACGCGGGCGTGAATGGCCTCGGCCTCGGGCGACGTCGGCGGGGCCGCGCTACGCCTCCCCAGGAACCCGCGGAACCGCGCGCGGCCCGGCGGGGGAGGCTGCGAGTCGGTCATCGAGTCCCGACGCCGGCCCGCACGGTGATTGGTCGCAGCGACTCGTCCTCGTAGTCCTCGCCGGCCAGCAGCGCACGGACGGCCGCTCGCGTGCGCAGGGGGTCCAGTGGCTTGACGAGGAAACCCTCGGCCCCGCTGCGCCGGGCGAGGAAGACGTCGGGGCGTCGGTCGAGCAGCATCAGCACGGGGACCGGCTCGAGGGCGCCGTAGGACTCCTCGTGGCGCAGGTCCAGGCAGATGGCCATTCCCCCCATGGCACCGACCTGGAAGTCGGTTACGACCAGGTCCACGCCGCCCTCGCCCACCCGGGCGAGCACTTCGCGGCCACTGGCGGCCTCCTCGACCGTCAGGTCTGGTCCCTCGATCATCAGTCGGATGTCACGCCGCAGCGACGCGAGGTCG
>JAJYSU010000024.1 GCA_021793395.1 Actinomycetes bacterium | reverse complement strand
GGAGTTTCTGTTTGGTTCGCACCTACAGTTTCCCCTGCCAGGAGGGCATTTTCGCGGACTGGCGAGAATCAGTTCACACGGACTGGCGAATGATCGAGGCTAGACCTCACGTCGGTGCTACGCACCGGGAACTGCCCTGATTCCCCGTTCTCGTTGCATACACCCCTCCGGTAAGCGGGTCTCGACGACGTCAACGTCACCCACCGCGCCTGCGCGGCGGTCAGCCTGATTCCCCAGGGCAATGCGTGACTCGTGGACGAAAAGGCGAGTCCGCGCTGTAGTACCAGCGTCGCTGGATAGGGCGAGGACTGCGCACTCGCCGTGCGCGATAGCGATCAGCCGGGCTCGTCGGGCGTGTTCCTCGTGCGACGTCCCACGGCCGCGACCACGACAACGGCCACGACGATGCCGCGAGAATGACGCTCTTTCGTCGGTACCAGGGACGAAAAGCCGTGAACTGAGACCGGCTCCCCCTTGCAGTGTGCATCGCTGACACCGCCGCTCACCGACCTCCGTAGAACGCCGTAACGAATCCACTCCGCTTTCGACGCTCTACTCCCCCGTGCCGCCACGTAACCGTCTCACGCCATCGGCGCCCGCTCGCGTACCGCGCACCCTCGCCGTCACCGGTACCGAGCACGCCGACGAGGGTCAACACGAGTCGAGGCACTGGTCGACCATCGCTCTACGGGCCGACCACGCCCGGCTGTCACTGACCCGTCGCGAGATGAGGTCGTGGACTCGCACGGCGAGGTGCGCTGGTGCGGCTGGAGGGATTCGAACCCCCGACCCTCGGTTCCGAAGACCGATGCTCTAATCCGCTGAGCTACAGCCGCGAAGGGTTCAATACTAATTGGCTACGGGGAGCCGCGAGAAACTTCCCCTCATTCGTCGTGGCACTCCCGTGTGACGCCCATCGTAACCCTAGGAGCGGTGCGTCGCGACCGAACTGGTGGCGCAAGCACGATACTCGACCAGCGTCACGTTCCCCGCGAGGTCCGGGTGACGATGCGCCACACGCACCTGCGCACCACGTGCCGTCGACGCCTCGCCGACGTCTCACGTTCGAGGTCTCGAACGACACCGTCATGAGGACGCTGGTCGGCTGGAGGGATTCGAACTGCGCGCACTCGAAACTGTTCGCCCTGTTTGCGATACCCCGGCGGAGCGATTGCGGGGGGTTCGGAGTAGTTCGAGGTGATCGCTCGATGCCGAAATGCACTCGAAACGGCGACAGGCCGCGAGTCGGCGTTTCCGCGGCTACGTAGGCAGTTTAACCTCGATCATTCACGAGAGCTCCGAGGAACTCGGAGTCGCCATTTTCTGAGTTGATTCGGTGACGTTGGTCTGATCAACGCATTGATGTGACGGCCGTCGACGTCATGGAGTCGATTTGGACCATGCAAAATTGCTTCGAGGTCGATTTCGGACGGCACCGTGTCAACGTGGACCTGTCTGCGGGATGTGTGGTTCGCTCAGTTCAGTAGGGCGATGGACTGGTAGGCGTGGAGGAGTTGACCCGCGGCGGGCCAGCCCTCGAGCAGTCGCACGATGCGTGAACGCGCGCTGTAGATCAGTCGTCCCGGTGCGTGGAAGATCTCCCAGCGCAGTGCCTTGGGTCGGGCGTTTCGCCACTCACCGGACAGACACAGCAGCTGGAACCAGCGCACGAGGTCGCCGGCCAACGCCACGCACATGAGCCACGTGGCGTTGGCCTCGAACTTGGAGAAGGGAAACGCGCTCAGTCCCGAGTCCTTCAGTCGCTGGATGTGGCTCTCGACGTGCGCGTGGGCGCGCATGCGCTGGTCCAGTTGGGCGGGGGTTCCCTTCGCGTCGGTGTAGAAGCCCCAGTAGCGGTAGTTGGAGGAGGGAAAGAGGCTGCGCTGGGCGCCGGGGTGCAGGGGCTCTCGACGCACAATGCACCGGGTCCCCTCGGGCATGTTCGACAGGTCCATGAATGCGGTCATCTCACAGACGCTCGAGGTGTCGTTGCGTTCTCCCTTCTGGGTGAGTGTTGGACGCCACAACCTCGACCTCGTCGCGGTGGCGTGAATGGCGCTCCATATCTGGGCATTGGAGCGGGCGCTGACGAAGAAAGTGACGTTTCGTTCACGACAGGCGTCAAAGAATCCCTTGGTGCAGCCCGCCCCGTCGGCGCGGGCGATGACCCAGCGCGTGGCAAGTGTCGGGTCGTCACCGACGTGGTGGCCCGAAGCCACGTCTTTGGGTAGTTGGGCGAGCGCCGCGTCGAAGAGCTCCACGTGATCTGAGACGGTGTTGGCCCCGGCGTTGCCGGGACGCAGCTTGGCGGCCAGGGTCTCTCCGGTCAGGTCGGCGAACACGAACAGGGGGTGAAAACCGAACCCGCCTTTGTAGGTCGGCCCGGCGTTCTCCTTGAGCTCCGAGCTCACGTCCACCAGGGAGGCGTCGAAGTCGAGAATGACCGGAAGCTTCTTGTTGGTGTCGAGTTTCTTCCAGACCTTCTCGCGCACCTGGGCCAGCGCCACGTTGAGTTCGGCCCGAGCCGGCGCATCGAACTCGTGCATGGTGCGAAAGACGGTGGTGTCACTGGGCACCGAACCGAACAGCTCTTCCTGCACGCGCAGGTGCTCGATGTCCGCACAACTCTCGCCACCGCCGGCCAGGACCAAGGCCAACTGCGTGATCACCTTGCCGCGCTCGTGGTGCGGCAGTCGCTCGCCCCGGGCCGCAACGCGCGAACTGAGCAATGCACCGAGGTCCAATGTGTCCGCCAATGCACCCAATGCGTGCAGTCCGACGTGCGCCGCGACCCCGCTGCCGCCGGATTCCACTTTCACGAGATTCGTTGCGCTACTGTTCATTTTTGGAATGCCCTTCTGTCGGGAGTTTCTGTTTGGTTCGCACCTACAGTTTCCCCTGCCAGGAGGGCATTTTCGCGGACTGGCGAGAATCAGTTCACACGGACTGGCGAATGATCGAGGTTAGTTGGCTTAGCACTACCAATCGTGAAGGGCCCACCTCTATTTCTGATGGACCAAGTGGCCCGCCGTTGCTCTCAGGAGGTGGGGAATTTCAGTGATCGACTCCGGGGAGTTTCCATGATTCTCGTGCACCGGAGTATTTCGTGATGTATCGACCACGACACGAAAGGAACACTCCGATGACCCATCATGATTGTGACCTGTCTGAGGTGCTGAGCGCACTTCACAGCGACGAGAGCGGCGATCTCGTTCGCCCGATGGTCGCGTTCCTCTATCAGGCGCTGATCGACGCCGAGGCGACCGGGGTCGTCCAGGCCGAGCGCCACGAACGCACGCTCTCGCGCACCACGCAACGAAACGGCAGCCGCCCTCGCCTGGTCTCGACCAAGGCGGGCGACGTCGAGCTCAAGATCCCCACGCTGCGCAAGGGCTCGTTCTTTCCGAGCGTGCTCGAGCGACGCCGGCGGATCGACCAGGCCCTCTACGCCGTCGTCATGGAGGCGTGACAATCACGGGATCTCCACGCGCAAGGTCGACGACCTGGTGATGGCACTCGGCGTGGACGCCGGGATCTCCAAGAGTGAGGTTTCTCGGATCTGCGCGCAGTTGGACGAGGAGATGAACGCCTTTCGCACTCGCGACCTCTCCCACCTGGCCTTTCCCTACCTACTCTGAGCCCACCTACGTGAAAGCTCGCGTCGGGGGATGCGTCGTCTCTCGCGCTGTCGAGGTCGCCACCGGCGTCGCCGAGGACGCCAGTCGTGAGGTGCTCGGGATCGCCATTGGTGACTCCGAGGACGCCGAGTAGGGACCGAGTTCCTCCAGAGCCTTCGAGGTCGGGACCTGCACGGTGTCCCGCTCGTGATCAGTGACTCGCACCTGGGTCTCAAGGCCGCGATCGCCAAGGTCTTTCCCGGGGCTTCCTGGCAACGCTGCCGGGTGCATTTCATGCGCATTAACCGGCCTTCGGGGCTACGTCACGGTGAAACTTTGCCAGCCGATCTTTTGACGCGACGGAGATGCTTCTCGAGGTGCTCCGCGACGCGCCCGTGGCGGGCCGCTTCGGCCCGCCATCCCCGTGCCTCGGCGTCATCACGCAACGCCTGAAGGTCTGTCAGCTGATGAGCCAGCGCTGGAGTGAACTCGGCGGTCGTGGTGAAGTTATCGCACTGCTCGCCGATGTTCGCGTAAGGGCACGGGCCGGTAGCCTGCTCTCTCGAGCGGAAGGCCTGGTCGACACCGTCTACGAGAAGCACTCGGTCGTGGAATCATCGAACCTGCACCCCGCGGGATTCGGCGAGTTCATGCCCAAGACCCTCGCTGTGTTCTAGCGTCGACCGTCTCCTGTGCCACCACCTTTGCGAAATATCAGTTGAGGGCATCCGGCTCGAGTAAGCCACGTTGGGCCAGGGGATGTAGCCTCTGGCTTGACGGCATCAGCTGAACTGATGGCCGTTACAGGGGAATCCCGTGGCTACAAATGGGGAACCTTCGTGGCCCTGGCTGGGAGATCCCACCAAGGGACGTTGACGATCCCCGCCTGGTTTCAGTCTCTTGTCACATGCTCGTACTCATCGCTAGACCCCTCTCACCTCTGATGCGCTAGTCACCGCGACCAGAACAAGCAACTGGTGCACCAAACATCTCGTGTGATAATATCGAGACGTTAGCGACTCGTAACTACGTGGTCGTCGTTATGACTTCTGAATGCGTGACGCCAATGTGCGAGAAAAGAGAGTTGCACGAATATGAACACGACGCCGAGAACGCCAGCAAAGCCGGGACGACCGCGCGATTCAAAGATTGATCGGGCAATTATGGACGCCACGCTTGAACTACTAGCCGAAAAGGGTTACGCAAATTTGACGATGGAGCGAGTAGCGAACCGTGCGGGTGTGGGTAAAGCGAGTCTCTATCGACGTTGGCCAACTAAAGTGGCTCTCGTCCTTGAGGTCGTGTCTCAGAATCCTGACCGTCCTGCAGTACCCGAAACGGGCAACCTTCGCGACGATATGCGTACCTATTTACGGACGTTGCTTCATTACCGCAGGCTTCATTCACAGGCAATTACTGCGATAAGTAGCGAAGTGTTGAGCAATTCGGAGTTTGGAGATTCGTTTCGTACCTACGTCGGAAAACCACTAGTAGCGGGTCTCAGTACGATAGTACAGAGAGCTGTTGAGCGTGGCGAACTGCCAGCACATACCGACGTGTCGCTCCTTGCATCGCTGCCGCCAGCATTGCTTCACGCGCAGCTCCTTCTCTTGGGACACTTCCCGGATGAACGTTTAGTGGATCGCATTGTTGAACAATTTTTCTCACCACTGCAGACATAGCCGTGAGTACCGTCCCTCATTCAACTTCTACCAAAACACACCATTTAGGAATGCTACCAACTAACAGAAAATCGACTCATCCCTGCTGCGGGAGAAAGCAAACAAGTGACTAACCTTCAAATACACGACGGCCGATGGAGGATGCTTGCCGTGCTCTCTCTGAGCATGATGATTATCGGCCTCGATAATACCATCGTGAATGTTGCATTACCAACGCTACAGCGTCAGTTCACGGCAACGACTGGTGATTTGCAGTGGATAGTCGACGCCTACCTGCTAGTCTTTGCCAGCGGGCTTCTCTCTATGGGAACGATTGGTGATCGTTATGGACGTAAACGAGCACTCCAGATAGGGCTCTCGTTATTCGCAAGCGCCAGTATGGCCGTTCTCCTCGTTAATGACGTTAATCAACTCATTGTATTGCGGGTCCTCATGGGATTGGGAGCCGCGTTAATTATGCCCGCCACTCTATCAATCATCACGAATGTCTTTCCTGAGGAGGAACGTGGACGCGCAATCGGCATTTGGGCCGGTACAGCGGCAATAGGTATCGGTCTCGGCCCATTAATAGGTGGACTTCTACTGCAGATCTTCTCGTGGAACTCTGTTTTCCTCATAAATGTACCCGTTGCAGTCCTGGCGCTCTTGGCAGGTATAAGAGTGGTCCCTGACAGTCGCGACCCTGAACCAGGTTCGTTCGACTTGCTAGGTGCAATTCTCTCGGCTGCAGCATTGATCATCTTCGTTTGGGCGATAATCGAGGCACCGTCACGCGGCTGGGCGAGTACAGAAGTGCTTGCATGCTTCGTAACTTCCTTGATTCTAGCTGGTGGGTTCCTTTTCTTAGAACATCGACTCACGTCACCGATGCTCGACCTCACTTTCTTTCGGAATCCGCGCTTCAGCATTGGATCTTTGGCGATCTCTACAATCTTCTTCTCGCTCATGGCGGGTATCTTTGCACTCACTCAGTATCTTCAATTCGCTCGCGGCTACAGTGCGCTCGAGGCGGGTGCGACTATGTTACCCTTGGCACTAGGGCTCATGTTGAGCGCCACAACTAGTAATCATTTAGTGGTTGACATCGGCACGAAATGGGTCGTGGCTAGTGGTCTAGTGCTACTCGCTGTTGTCCTGTCAATAACGATGTTGTGGGCATCAGAACCAGCAGTGTGGATGATCCTCATATGGTGGTTTGTGCTCGGGTTAGCAATGGGTTCAGTGATGGCTCCCTCCACAGAGTCCGTTATGGGCTCAGTTCCGCTGGCCAAGGCAGGTGTGGCATCGGCCATGAACGATGTCACTCGACAGGTCGGGGGCGCCCTTGGTGTTGCCGTGATTGGCTCGCTGATTGATACCATCTACACAAGCCGCATCACCACTGCGGTGACGAACTTACCTCCCGTTTTACGTGATCGCGCAGAAGCGTCGATAGGTGGTGCCAATGAGGTCGCCGCACACTTGCCCCTGGGGGTGGGAATCCATCTCCACGCGTCGGCTGCGGGTGCATATACCACGGCTCTCGGATTTGGTCTACTTGCCACAGCAACTCTCAGTCTTGCTTTTTCCGGTATCGTCATTTGGAAATTACCGTCACGCTCGATGAGGTGGAACCCGTCGAGCGAACAGCCGGGGGACCTCGTTCAGGAGCGAGGGGATTAGCACCAGTACTGTTGGCTTCAGCGGGTGGGATGATTCGCGTTTGATCCGGAGGATGCCGCCGACGGCGATGTTCAGGGTGCGTAACGCGGGGTTTTGGACTTCAGCGTGGTGTGATCGTCGTGAGCAGTGACCAGTGGGGCTTCCCGGCGTAGAGCAACGCACGAATGCGATAGTTGCGAAATGATCGAAGGTCAAAGGCCACCCTCTGGACTCTCGTCGTGAGGTTGTTCATCGACTCGGTGGGTCCGTTCGTGATGTGTAGCTTGTGCCAGGCAATGATTTGGTCACGCCACTTCTTGAGGGTGCGTCCCAGCGATCGCACCTCGACCGACCAGCTCTCGTCGGCCATGTCGCGAATGAGCTGGTCGATGAACTGTAACGCGAGTTCGTAGGTGGGCACGTCGTAGAGCTCGCGGGTCGCCTCCTTGGCGGTCCACGTCGCCTGCACGTGGCCGTAACGGTCGCCGGCCCCGGCAGACCGAGCAGTTTCTCCTTGCCGTCAAGGTCGAGACGCTCGGCGGCCATGGTCAACATCCGTCGCACCTTGTAGAGGGGGTTGGCCGTGCGGCCGCGGTGGCCCAGGGCTTGGTTCTGCACCCGTCGGCGGCATTCGTCGACTGTTCTCTTGTACTCGCACGCCAAGGTCCTGGTGGGGAGGGTTGACTTGTGTGACGGACGTAGGCGACTCAAGGCTTGACGGACCCCGTGCCACCCCAAACGCCCTGGCAGGGGGGCGAAAAGCGCGGAGAGGAAGTGTGCTGGACAGGTCAAGAGATGACTTCGAGCACAGCGAGATTCTGCCGGATCATGGAGGTCGTGGAAGCTTCAGCCGACAACAAGAAAACGACTGTGGCGGTGGCGTGCGTGATCACGTGAAACGAGGCGGCCGCCAGGGTCGCGTGCGCCAGCACCTCGTCGACGACGCTCTGGTAGGTCGCCGAGAGATCGATGGCGCCAGCGGTGACCGGCACACCAGGTTGGACCACGCCCCTCTAGCCACGCCTGAGGAGCTTTGCTCGTTCGATCAGGTACGACGTCTTGGAGTTGGCCGCGTTGCACATCGACAATCGTCGTCACGATGTTCTGGCGGCGCCTCGCGCCCGTGTGCACCATCAGGTGTTCGTCGGGGCCGAGGGATTCACACGTCCTCCAGGTTGACGACGAACAGGTTCCTGAGGGTAGGGTCAGCGATCACGGGGGCTTTCCTATTCGTTGTCGTAGAGAACAACAGACTTGTAGGACCCGCCCCTTGCTAACTCCTATGCCCAAACCGACCGAATTTCACAACCACGCGCATTTTCGACGATCCCGGTTAGGCCTCGGGGCAAGAATTCTGCGGCCGTGATGGTCGTCCGAACTGGTTTCGACCCGGCTGGTGTTGATGGTGTCAGACCTGTGTGTTCTTTGAGCACTCGGGCTGCCTGAGATGAGAATCCCCGGTCTTCAGCCGTGGGGAGGATTCAACTCCCGCACTCGGAGCAGGTGACGTGTCTCGATCGTGGCCCGGCTGGCGAGTGGGGCACGTCACCGATAATGAGTCGCGGGCCCGACGGCCATCGGAAGTAATGCCACGCCCAGTTGATTAAGACCACTACTCGGTTACGAAAGCCGATGAGGTAGATGAGGTGGAGTACGAGCCACGCGACCCAGCCAACCGTTCCGTCGACGACGGTGCCTCCGGGCAGCTGGGCGACGGCCGAGCGGTGTCCGATGGTCGCCATAACTCCCTTGTCGTGGTAGGTGAACGATGTCGTGGATCGGCCCTCGAGTCGACGCACGATCTGTCGAGCGGCGTGGTCACCCGACTGGATGGCGACTTGGGCGATCTGGGGGAGAAGGTGCTGCGTGTCGGACGATTCGACCAAGTCCTCTCCGTGCGCCTTCGGAGCGGGACCGCGGGCCGCGGCGGCATCACCCGCGACGAAGACCTCGGGGTGGTTCACCAGCGACAGGTCGGTGTCGACCACGATGCGTCCTCCGGGCGCACGTTGGCTCTCGAGTGTCGCCGCGATGGTGCCCTCGACCGTGACTCCAGCCGCCCAGATCACCACACTCGCCCGAATCAACTCGTTACCGGTTAGTCGGACTCCGGCGGCGGAGACCTCCTCCACTCCGCATCCGAGGCGAACCTCCACTCCTCGTGCGCGAAGGATCCGCTCGGCGTACTCACTGGCTACGGGGGAGAAGTTCGCGAGGAGGCGGTTCTGGGCGTCGAGCACGACGATGCGAGTGCGTGCGGGATCGAGACGGAGTCGGTCGTGACGAATCGCGATGTCGATCAACTCGGACAGAGCGCCCGCCATTTCAACTCCGGTGGGACCACCACCGACTACGACGATCACGGGCGCCGTGGTCTCGTCCGAGGTGGCAGCATCGGAGTGCTCGAGGACGGTGAGGACCTGGTTACGCACCCAGCGGGCGTCGTCGAGGGTGTAAAGGAAGAGCGCGTGGTCGATCACTCCGGGTACTCCAAAGGTCGCCGCGCTGGCACCACTCGCCACGACGAGATAGTCGTAGGAGAGCTCTCGACCGTCGGTGAGGAGAATCGTGCGCCGCGACAGGTCACACCGGGATACTCGACCGTGAACGAACCGCGCGTTGCGCGTTCGCCGCAAGATGGTGCGGATCGGGTAAGCCACGTCAGCGGGATCGAGGCCGGCGGTGGCTACCTGGTACAGGAGCGGTTGGAACGTGTGGAAGTTGTGCTGGTCCACGACCCAAACCTCGACCGGTTCTCCCGCCAGTCGCCGAGCCGCTGCCAAGCCGGCAAAGCCCCCGCCCACGATCACTACTCGTTTCATGGGCACCTCCTCCTCGTTACGCACTTAGCACAACTTTTGTTGTATTTCTAGTCATCACTAGTATAATGGAACTCGAAGATCAGTGATGAGGAGAGTTCGATGACACAATCGATTTCCAGCGTCGTCGTGGTGAAGCGAGATGAGCAATTTCCTTGGCGGATGAGGCCCGCGGTGGAGATCGCCACCACCGCCACGCTCGACGACCTCGCGTGGAGTGATAGAGGGCGTGGGCGGCACTCCCGGCGGTGGGTCGTTCGTGACGCTGGCGGTCCGAGAGGTGGTACGTCGACTACCGAGCGTTCTCCCGACGACGTCGACGTCGCCGCGTTCGCTCCTGCGTCACCCGTGGCGACGAGTGGTGCCGACGGCGTACGACCGTGCGTGGAACGTGGGCCGGCGGAGCACTCGCTCACCCACTACGGCGATCGCGCAATCTCTGTCCCCGCTTCTGGTGCCCCGGGCGAGACCGGTGTCGCACCACGGATGTCGACCGTACGCACGGGGCTACGACGTCGTCGCGTCGGTGACGTGCGTAATGAGGGGAGGGACCTTCTCGCGCCTCTTCCGAGCTCAGCCCGTGGCGCAGCATTCGGTACGTACCAGGCAGGGGGCGGGTCATCGACGTGGAGGTGCGCGCGATGACGGTGATCGTCGACGACGAACTCCTCGCCACCCCTGCGGAGAGTCTCGTGCGCGAGGCCGTCGCGATCGAGTCCTCGCGCGCGTGCGTCAGCTATGCCGTCTCCGGTCGTCCCGCAGGTCTCGCGACGGGGCCTGGCGACGCGCTTTTCATCTCCGACGCGACCTCGGGGACGATCTGGCACGTCGACGAGGGCGGCGTACGGGTGCTGGCTCGTGCGCCGGGTAGCGGTCTACCCGACGTGGCCGGTCTTGGATGGGTTCTTCGCCCGGCGGGCCTCGTGATGGGGCCCGACGGAGTACTCGTCGTCGCCGACACTGTGGGTCATCGGGTCTGGGCGATCGCACCCGACGGGACAGTGAGCCTTTTCGCGGGTAGCGAGTACGGCTATCGAGACGGTCCGGCCCGCGAGGCGCAGTTCCGTTCTCCCTCGGACGTGGCGATCGGTCCCGACGGAACGTACTACGTGGCGGACACGGAAAATAATCGGATTAGGTGTATTACTCCCGACGGTCTCGTGAGCACACTGGCGGGATCTCTGTACGACTACGGTGACGGCCGCGGTGCCGGGGCCCGCTTCCGACGGCCCGAAGCCGTCACCGTTGATGGCGACGGAATCTGCTACGTGGCCGATACGGGGAATCACACGATTCGTCGGATTACCCCCGATGGCCACGTCACGACGCTTGCCGGCTCACCTCTCGGAGGTGATCGCGACGGCGTGGGCACCGAGGCCCGTCTACGGTGGCCTACCGGACTCGCGATGGGGCCCGACGGAGATCTATGGGTCGCCGATCACGGAAACGGGACGCTGCGTCGAATTGAGCGCGACGGCGCGACGACGACTTCTCTTCGTCTGAGTGCGCGGCGCTGGCCCGTCGCCGTCGCGGCCCTCCACGGAGCGATGGTTGTCGCGGCTGTCGTCTTCGATGACCCGGGTCGCCCCGAGACGTGTCTGGTCTCAGTAGAGGTGGGAAAGTGATCACGCCTACGATCAGCCGCGAGGTGGCCCACGATCGGTGGTTGGCCGCCGATCGGGCGGCGATATGGGAGCGGGCCGAGGTGGTCGACGTCGAGCGGCGCGCGACGATCACGCGGCTACGGCTACGTCTTGGCACGATTCCGGATCTTCGGGCGGGCCAGTACTATCTGGTGCGCGTGGCAGTCGACACGCCGCCCGGCGTGGTCGAGCAGGCGTACTCGCTGTGCTCGTCGCCCTATCCGCCGTCGACGGACGTCGAGATCGCCGTACGCGAGGTCGTAGGTGGTCGCGTCTCTCCTCTCCTGGCGCACGAGGTGCAGGTAGGCGATCAGCTCCACGTACGGGGACCGTACGGTTCGCTTACCTGGACCGACCTCGACGACGGACCGCTCGGCCTTATTGGTGCCGGTACCGGCGTTGCTCCGCTTGTGTCCCTCGTGCGCTACGCCGCGGCGCGCCAGCTCGTTGTCCCGATGACCCTATTGTCTTCAAGTCGGAACCCGACGACGGCTCTGCTCGTCGACGAGCTTGAGGAGTTGGCCGTGCGCGCGTCATGGTTCACGTTCGCGCGCACCTACACGCGTGACCCGCAGGACCGTTCGTCTCAGTATCACCGGCGCGTTGACGCGGCCATGCTCGCCGAGGTGTTCGTGACGCACGACATCGCACGGCGTCCGTCCACCTACTTCGTCGCGGGACCGCACGATATGGTGATCGCGACGCGTACCGCGTTGAGTTCACTCGGAGTCGCTGACGAGTTGATCTACAGCGAGGATCACGTATGAGACGGCAGTCCGAATCACTGACGACTCGCTCCTTCGGTACTCGACGGGAGGTTTCGTGATGAGAACGCTCATCGCCCTGGAGAACAGTAATTGCTCGTGGTGTCACAACACGATGTTGGGGACGCTACGCGAGCAGGACGGCGTACGAGAGGTACAGTCAGACTTCTCCTCAGGATGTCTCGTCATTGAACACGAGGACGACTCCACCGCACTCCTCGCGTTGGTCACCGGCGCTAATCACGCCGTGGCCGTGGCGAGCAACGGGGAGAGGGAGATGATCCCCGTCAACGGCCATGAGGTGATCGCGTGCCGCGAGGAGCAGGGCTCCCTCACGCCGCTAGTGGACGGGGAGGGATCGAGGGATACCGTGACGGAACCGGCAGGGAGTCGCACCGGGTTGATCACCAGCCCGCCGCCGTCCGACACGCCTCCGCGCGGGGTACTGGCCTGTCCGGTGTGCCACCCCGACGAGCCGGGAGGTCGAGAGGGCGTACGGGTTCTCACTCGCGAGCAGCGGCTCTCGGGTCCGGTCATCCGGACCGCGCAGGCACTCACGAGACGGTGCCACGTCGGTGCGCGCTGGCCGTTGGTCGCGCGATGAGGATGGGTACCGATCCATCGACCGCCCGGCGACGCGGAGGTCGACGTGCCTCGAGTGTGGAGGGGGTCGCGCAGGATCGTACCTCGACGGTGGCGCAGCACCGTGTGGTGAACGTCTCCCTGGCCCACGGGGCCTTCGCGACGACCAGCGCGAGCGTCACTGCGCACCACCACCTCCGGGCTACTCCTGACGAGTTGGCGGTGCGCGTGCGATCGCGTGGGGATGTGAGAACGTTGATTGTCGCGTCGGTGGTACGGGCGTGGTTGTGGCCGGTGACGGGGGCCGAGTGGCTCAACAACGCCGACGCGTCGGGCCCCACCAGGGTCCGTGCGCACATTCTCGTGGGGCGGAGGTAGTCGACGTGCGGGCTCGCCACGACGTTGTCGCCGCGGACGTCGTTGACCGGCTGGATGACGAGGCGGCGTGGATCATTTTCGGCGTCCGACGTGACGACGTGCCGGCGTGGAGGGCCGAGCACGTCGGACCTTTCGAGGCGGCACTGGCTCAGGTGGATGGGTTTACCCCGTCGATCGTGGGCCCCTTTCGCCGCCAACTTCACCGCGTCGCGTGCACGTGGGCACACCAGGGTCTGGACTCCCCCGAGGGGGTTCGTTGGCACCAGGCGGGCTTCGCCGCCGGCGCGTCGCGGCGGTGGTGTTCACGGGGTGTGGACATCGCCACCGCCACGGTCTTTCGTGGCGGAGGCGAGCGAGGGCCGACGCGTCGTGACGTCGGTGCACGACTGCGCCACGGTGCACGGGTGACGCGACGCGATCTAAGAGCGACGCGCGAGCCCGCGAGGAACCGTGGAGATCAGTGAGGCTCGCAGGACGAGAGCGTGGGTGCGCCTCGTAAGGCTCGGTGTAGGTTGAAAAAAGCCGTCCGATATGTTCGTGGAGGAGAGGCGTGAGTCCTAACAGTTTTTCTACTCGAGACGAACTGGTGGTCGATGATGTCGCGTACCGGATCGAGAAACTGGAACGGGTGACCGGTGTCGATCGGTTCCCCTACAGCCTTAAGGTGTTGCTCGAGAACCTCCTTCGCAACGAAGACGGGCGACGGGTTACCGACACACAGATCGGCGACCTCGTCGCGTGGCGAGCCGATGCCGCACCGGTGGGCGAGGTCGCGTTTACGCCGGCTCGGGTGCTGATGCAAGATTTCACGGGAGTTCCCTGCGTAGTGGACCTTGTCGCCATGCGCGACGCGATCCGCGAACTCGGAGGCTCACCCACACGGGTCAATCCGCTCATCCCTACGGAGCTCGTTATTGACCACTCGGTGATCGCCGACGTCTTCGGTCGTCCCGACGCATTCGAGGTCAACGCGTCACTGGAGTTCTCGCGTAACCAGGAGCGCTATCAACTGCTGCGCTGGGCCCAGGGGGCGTTCGATGACTTCAGTGTGGTGCCCCCCGACACGGGCATATGTCATCAGGTCAACCTGGAGTACCTCTCGCGGGTGGTTTTCACCCGCACCTCCGCCGAGGGCCCCGTGGCCTATCCGGATACCCTGGTCGGCACCGACTCTCATACGCCTATGGTGAACGGGCTCGGAGTGCTCGGGTGGGGCGTGGGCGGCATTGAGGCCGAAGCGGCAATGCTCGGCCAGCCGATGAGCATGCGGATTCCGCAAGTCCTGGGTCTTAAGTTGAGCGGTGAGCTTCCCGCCGGCACCACCGCTACTGATCTCGTACTGACGATCGCCGAACTGCTGCGGCGAACCGGAGTAGTCGGTAAGTTCGTGGAGTTTTTCGGCCCCGGGGTGGCCAACGTGCCGCTGGCCAACCGGGCCACTATTGGCAACATGAGCCCCGAGTACGGTTCGACGTGCGCCATCTTCCCGATCGACGACGTGACGCTCGACTACCTGCGACTGACGGGACGGTCGCCACACCAGGTCCGCCTGGTGGAGGCGTACGCGAAAACCCAGGGTCTGTGGCACGACGCGGCCCACGAGCCGGCATACTCCACGGTCGTCGAACTCGACCTGGCGAGTGTCGAACCATCAATCGCTGGGCCGAAACGACCCCACGACCGCATCGCGCTGCGTTCGGCTCCCCACGCGGTTGCCGCCTTGTTGAGCGGTTCGAGCGTCGTGGCAGCGACTCCTGAGGGGTTGGATGAAGCGTCCTCGGAATCGTTCCCGGCGAGCGACTCCGTGGCGGTCGGTCACGACTCGCCGGGCGACGTCCCTCACGAGGCGTGCGACTGCGACGGTGAGCACGAGTGGGTGCACGATCGAGTCGCGATCTCCTTGGATGACGGCACCACGACCGAAGTGGACAATGGCCACGTCGTCATTGCCGCCATTACGTCGTGCACCAACACGTCCAACCCATCGGTGATGGTCGGTGCGGGGCTCCTCGCGCGGAAGGCGGTCGAGCGGGGGCTGTCAACCAAACCGTGGGTGAAGACCTCGCTCGCACCGGGGTCACGGGTCGTGACCGACTACCTTGATCGAGCCGGACTTACCCCCTTTCTCGACCAGTTGGGATTCAACCTCGTGGGATACGGATGTACCACTTGTATCGGCAACTCCGGGCCCCTCATCCCCCAGGTGAGCGCGGCAGTGACCGGTCACGACCTGATCGTGGGCGCGGTGCTCTCGGGAAACCGGAACTTCGAGGGACGCATTCACCCCGAATGTCGGATGAACTTCCTCGCCTCCCCGCCGCTGGTGGTGGCCTACGCACTCGCGGGTACCCTCCACGTCAACCTCGTGCACGACGCGCTGGGTACCGACCGCGAAGGAAGGCCAGTGTACCTGAGCGATATCTGGCCGACGCAGCGAGAGGTCGACGAGGTGGTGAATCAGTACCTGAAGGCGGACATGTTCGCCACGGACTACGCCGAGGTCTTCGCGGGTGACCAGCGCTGGCACGACATGGTGGTGGCGACGGGAGATACCTTCGCGTGGGACTCCTCGTCGACCTACGTGCGCACCCCACCCTATTTCGACGGTGTCGGCGCCCAACCCGTTCTCGTCACCGATATCCGGGGCGCTCGAGCCCTGGCGAAGTTGGGTGACTCGGTGACGACCGACCATATTTCTCCGGCCGGTACCATCCGAGCGGACTCCCCCGCGGGTCGCTACCTCATCGAATGCGGGGTAGCGCCACGCGACTTCAACTCCTACGGCTCCAGGCGCGGCAATCACGAGGTGATGATTCGCGGCACCTTCGCCAACATTCGACTTCGCAACCAACTCGCTCCTGGTACCGAGGGGGGATACACGCGGGATTTCACTCAACCCGGCGTCGTGATCAGCACTATCTACGACGCGTCGGTGCGCTACACCGCGGCGGGCATCCCTCTGGTCGTGCTCGCCGGCAAGGAATACGGTTCGGGCTCGTCGCGAGATTGGGCGGCCAAGGGGACGGCCCTGCTCGGCGTGCGGGCGGTGATCGCCGAGTCCTATGAGCGAATCCATCGTTCCAACCTCATCGGCATGGGAGTGCTGCCTCTGCAGTTCCCGGAGGGTCAGAGCGCCGACTCGCTCGGGCTTACTGGCGAAGAGACCTTCGAAATTTATGGCGTTGACGCGTTTAATGACGACGTCATCCCTTCCACGGTGCACGTCGACGCGGGGGAGACTGGATTCGACGCCGTCGTGCGTGTCGACACGCCCACCGAGGCCGCGTATTACCGCCACGGTGGGATCTTGCCCTACGTACTACGCCAACTCCTGGCGACGCAGGTCTCGTGAACGACGGGCACGAGCGCGTCGTTCACGAGACGTCACTCGTCTCGACTCCGCACGTGTATCGCGCACGGCCACGTCGCAAGTATCGACTCCGTGGCTACTGCTCGTAGAAGATACGGACCCGACTCGAGTCTGGTTGTGACGCGGGCGGTTACGCGAGCGTCATGGCGTACCGTGCCACATGACGGGAGCAGCCGGTGCGGGCTCGTTCCACGTGCTCGGTGAGAATCGACGGAGCAGGCTCGAGCCTCTCCTTCTCTGACGCCGCTGCCTACTCGTGGCGGGCGTCGCTTCTGAGGGCGACGCGCCGTGCGACTACGCCCGGGGCTGGTCCGTCGCCGAATGACGAGCACGAACGATCGCCGCGACGGCGTGGGCGTGCACGCGGTGCGTCTCGGTGATCTCGATGTCCTCGAAGCCGGCGTCGGAGAGAGCCTCGCGGTACTCGTCCTCGGTGATCGCGCCACCGATGCAGCCGGTCCAGGCGGCCATATCGGCGCGCGTCGCGGCGTCCATACCGGGATCGGCGATTACGTCGGAGATGGCGAAACGTCCACCCGGGCGCAGCACGCGGGCGGCTTCGCGCAGGACGACCCGCTTGTCGGCGGCCAGATTGATCACGCAGTTGGAGATCACCACGTCGACGCTGGCGCGCGGGAGCGGAACGTCCTCGAGGTAGCCCTCGAGGAACTCCACGTTGTCGACGCCCGCCGTCGCGGCGTTGCGGCGGGCGAGTTCGAGCATTTCGGGGGTCATGTCCAGACCGATGGCCCGGCCGCCGGGTGCGACGCGTCGCGCGGCGATCAGCACGTCCGCGCCCGCACCCGAACCCAGATCGAGAACGACGTCACCCGGGTGAAGATCCGCGACCGCGGTCGGTACGCCGCAGCCGAGTGAGGCCGTCATGGCAGCGGGTGCGGCGTCCTGGTCGACGCTCTCGTAGAGCGCGGATCCCCATATCGCGTGTCCGCCGAGATCGCCGGTGCTGATCGTCGCGGGGCCGCAGCACGACGCGGGACCGCAGCACGACGCGTCGACGGCGGAGGCGGCCTCGAGAGCCGCCGCGGCGTAGCGACGTCGCACGGCGTCGCGTAGGCCGGCCGCATCGTCCTGATTCACGTTTCCTGGCGCGACGCCCGTCCTCGGAGCCGGGGCGCAGCACGCGTCGCTGGTGGCCGCCGCGTCGTGCTCTGCGCGCTCCGCCCCGGGCCCGGTGACCCACACCGCGTCCGCGGGTGCGGCGCAGCAGGTGGTGCCCTTTTGGGCAGCAGTGAGGAGCCCCTCGTGCGCCGGGTCAACCTCGTGCGCCTCGACCTCGTCGACGGTGGGTGGCTGCGGGATTCGTGACACGATGATCTCCCTTGTTAGATGAATGTCTAGGTACACGGTAGCAGAGCCTCGACGTATGTCAAGTACTCTGGCATACTGGGGTGATGCCGAAGTCGCTGCCGATCATCGAGCTCTCCGGGACGCTGTGCTGTCCCCCCGTCGCCGCCGGAGTGATCAGCGACGCGGACGCGCTCGAGGTCGCGCTGCGGCTCAAGGCGCTGGCCGACCCCGTACGGATCAAGTTGCTCTCACTCGTGCTCGCGGCCGGAGCCGCGGGCCTGCGTAATGTCGACCTCGTTCGCGAACTGCAGTTGACCGACGCGACGATCAGCCACCACCTGGGCCAGCTCAGCCGGGCGGGGTTGCTGTCCGCCGTGCACCAGGGGGCGAGCACCTACTACGCCGCCAACCGCGCCGCGTTGGGAGCTCTCATGGGAGTGCTCGACCCCAACTGCTGCTGAAAGTTGGACGGCCGGCGGCGTGGTGTCCGCGTCGCGCGCGGGTGAGGAGGCCGACCCAGGCGTCGTGCCGTCATCGCACGGCGGCCGTGACGGCGCGACGAGGGGCCGCGGAGCGCTCTCGGAGTGGTGTCATATAGTTCGATCATCGAACTAAGGCGGTACGATGGCGAGGTGACCCCGTCGCGTCCGCCACGTCCGCTCGATGACGCCCGGGCGTCCGTCGACGCGGTGCGGGCGATCACCCGGGTGGCCCGAGCGCTGGAACGCGCGTCGACCGAGATCCCCATGGCGCACTACCGCATCCTGAGCGCGGTCGCCGCGGGGGAGGATCGGGCGTCGCGACTGGCCGAACGCCTGGCTCTCGGTCGACCCGCCATCAGCGCCGCGGTGGACGCGCTGTGTCGCGACGGGTACCTGGTGCGAGGCGACGTCGCGGATGACCAGCGCGCCGTCGATCTGCGTCTCAGTGAGCGGGGGGCCGACGTGCTCGATCGCGTCGAGCACGCGATGGTTCGCGTACTGGACGAGCTCGTGCGCGGCGCCCCCGAGGGGGAGCACCTCGTGGCCTCGCTGGCGGCGTTCAACGTCACGCTCGACGGCGCGTTTCGCCGACGCCGTGGCTCCGGCGGGAGCGACGCGTGAGTGACGACGCCCGCGCGCCGGGCTGGCTGGCGCGACTGTGGGGCTACATGATGCGCCACCGTCGTTACGTCGCCCTAGCCATGTCGGCCGCGGTGGTGGGCAGCGTGTGTCAGACGCTGATCCCGCTCGTCGCCCGTCAAATCGTCGACGGGGTCATCCTCCAGCACACCTCGCCCCTGTGGCCGTGGCTGGTACTACTGAGCGCACTGTCGGGCGTCACGTTCCTCGCCTCGCACGTTCGCCGCTACCGGGGGGGTCAGGTCGCCTTGCAGGTGCAGTACGACCTACGCAACGAGATGCACGATCACCTGCAGGCGTTGGACGTGGAGAACCTCAGCCGGATGCCCACCGGTCAGCTCGTGGCGCGCGCCAACTCCGACTCCACGTTGGTGCAGGGGCTGTTGAACTTCTTTCCCGTCGTCACCAGCAACGTACTGATGATGATTCTCTCGCTGGCGGTCATGGTCTACCTGTCGCCGCTGCTCTCGGTGGTGAGCCTGGTCCTCGCACCGAGCCTGATCCTGGTCTCGTATCGCATGCGGCGCCGCATCTTTCCCGCGACCTGGGACGGCCAGCAGCGCGAGGGTGAGGTCGTTGAGATCGTGGACGAGGACGTCAACGGGGTGCGCGTCGTCAAGGCGTTCGGCCAGGAGGACCGCGAGGTCGCTCGGCTCACCGAGTCGGCTCGGGTCCTCTACGGCTCGCACATGCGCGCGGTGCGCCTCCAGGCGCTCTACCAGCCCCTGCTCGAGGCCATCCCCACCCTGGCCCAGGTGGCCATTCTGGCCTTCGGCGGGTGGATGGCCCTGCATCACGAGATCACGCTGGGCACCTTCCTCGCCTTTTCGACCTACGTCACGTCGCTGATGTCACCGGCTCGCCAACTCGCGGGGATCCTGACCATCGGCCAGCAGGCGCGCGCCGGACTCGAGC
The DNA here is from genome assembly GCA_021793395.1 of Actinomycetes bacterium. GTDB lineage: Bacteria > Actinomycetota > Acidimicrobiia > Acidimicrobiales > RAAP-2 > RAAP-2. The sequence goes on along the minus strand of JAJYSU010000024.1, from coordinate 12,297 downwards.
GCATCTTCCAACTGCTGGACACGGCCCCGGCGATCGTCGATCCTCCCGACGCGGTCGAGCTGGGGGTTCTGCGCGGCGAGGTGGAGTTCCGCGACGTTCACGTCGCCTACGACGGGGGACCGAGCGTGCTGCGCGGGGTTGATCTGCACGTGGCGGCGGGCGAACGTGTCGCGCTCGTGGGTCCCAGCGGCAGTGGCAAGTCCACCCTGGCGATGCTGGTCGCGCGCTTCTACGACCCCGAGCGCGGGACGGTGCGCGTCGACGGAATCGACGTGCGCGACGTGGCGCTCTCGTCCCTGCGCCGTCAGGTTGGCGTGGTGTTCGAAGAGAGTTTTCTCTTTTCGGACACCGTGCGGGCCAACATCGCCTACGGGCGGCCCGACGCGTCGCTCGACGAGATCGAGGCGGCCGCCCGGGCGGCCCAGGCTCACGAGTTCATCACCGCTCTGCCGGCGGGCTACGACACCGTCGTGGGCGAGCGGGGTCTGACTCTCTCGGGCGGTCAGCGCCAGCGCATCGCGCTGGCGCGCGCCCTCCTCTACGACCCGAGGATCCTCATCTTGGACGACGCCACCAGCGCCATCGACGCGCGCGTCGAGGAGGCGATCCATCACGAGCTGCGAACTCTGATGGCCGGACGTACGACGTTGCTGGTGGCTCACCGTCGCTCGACGCTGCACCTCGCCGACCGCATCGTGGTGATCGAGGGCGGCCGGGTCGTGGAGCAGGGGACCCACGACGAGTTGCTGGAACGCAGTCCTCTCTACCGATCCCTCCTGACGGGGCTGGAGGAGGAGGACGCGGAGACGATCGGCGACCGTATCGAGGTGCTGGCCGAGGTCGCGCGTCACACCACGACGGGGACCACGCCGTCGGCCTGGGGGGTGGACCCCAACCGCGCGGTCACGAGTTCGTCGAGGTTGGCCGGTGTCGGGGCGCCGAGCATCGGGCCCGGACTGGGCGGTGGTGGTGGTGGGTGGCGTCGCAGTCTCGTTGCGACCCCCGAGCTGCTGGCGCGGGTCGCCGACCTGCCGCCGGTGCGTGACGTCGCGACGCTCGACCTCGCTCGTGAGTCCTACCACGACCGAGACTTCTCGCTGTCTCGCTTACTGCTCGAGTTTCGTCGACCGTTGCTCGCCGGTCTCGTCTTCGTGGTGATCGACGCGTTGGTGTCGCTCGCGGGGCCGATCCTGATCAAGACCGGCATCAACGGTGGGGTGAATCGGGGCTCGACGGCAGTGCTCTTCGCCGCCGCCGCGGTGTTCCTGGTGATCACGGTGGCGGACCTGTTCGACCAGATGGCCGAGACTTTCGTGACCGGACGGGCCGCCGAACGGATCATGCTGTCGTTGCGCGTGCGGATCTGGGCGCAGCTCCAGCGGCTGTCGCTGGACTACTACGAGAGCGAGATGGCCGGGCGCATCATGACGCGCATGACTACCGACGTCGACCAGTTCGAGTCGCTGATTGAGAACGGCGTGCTCTCGGCGTTGGTGGCGTTCGTAACCTTCGTGGGCGTGGGGATCACCCTGGTGGTGATGAACGTGGAACTCGGCCTGGCGACCCTGACGGTGGTGGCGCCCCTGGCGGTGGCCACCGTGTGGTTTCGTCGCCGCGCCGCGCGACTCTACGATCTCTCGCGCGAGCGCATCGCGATCGTCAACGCGGACTTCCAGGAGAGTCTCGCCGGGGTGCGCGAGTCCCAGGCCTTCGTCCACGAGCGCGACACGATGGACCGCTTTCACCGGTTGGGCCGCGACTACCTCGACGTGCGCGTGGCAGCCCAGCGGCTCGTCGGGACCTACTTCCCCTTTATCCAGTTCCTCTCGGGGATGGGTGACGTGATCGTGCTGGGTGTCGGCGCCGGGCTGGTGACGTCGGGGCACCTCAGCGCGGGGGCGCTCATCGCCTTCGTGCTCTACATCGACATGTTCTTCTCGCCGATTCAGAGCCTGTCGCAGGTCTTCGACTCGTGGCAGCAGACGCGGGTCTCGGTGCGCCGGGTGGGCGAACTGATGCGGCTCGAGACCCGCACCCCGAGCGCGGACCGACCCGACGAGGTCGGCCGACTACGGGGTCGGATCACCCTGCGCGACGTGTCCTTCTCCTACCCCGCGCCCCCGCGTCGCGCACCGGGTACCCCCGTGCGCCGTGGCCCCGCGGACGCGAGGCTCGTGGGACCCGACGCGTCGCTCACGCCACGGCTTCCCGAGGCCCTGCGGGGCGTGGACCTCGACATCGCCGCCGGTGAGACGGTGGCCCTAGTGGGTGAGACGGGGGCGGGCAAGTCGACCATCGTGAAGCTGATCGCTCGCTTCTACGATCCGGATCGGGGCGCCGTCGAGGTCGACGGTCACGACCTACGGTCCCTCGACCTCACGTCCTTTCGACACCAGCTGGGTTACGTGCCCCAGGAGGCATTCCTGTTCTCGGGGTCCGTGCGCGACAACATCGCCTACGGGCGCGACGACGCCGACGACGCGCGGGTGGAGGCGGCCGCCCGGGCGGTCGGCGCGCACGAGTTCATCGCCCGGCTGCCCGGGGGGTACCACCACGAACTCTCGGAGCGGGGCCGATCGCTCTCGTCGGGTCAGCGTCAGTTGATCGCGCTGGCCAGGGCGGAGTTGGTGGACCCGGCGATTCTCCTGCTCGACGAGGCGACGTCGAACCTCGACCTGGCCACCGAGGCGAGGGTGACGGCCGCGATGCGCGAGGTCGCGCGCGGCCGTACGACCGTGATCATCGCCCACCGGCTGCAGACGGCTCGTCACGCGAACCGGATCGTCGTGGTCGAGGGCGGACGGATCGTTGACGTGGGGACCCACGACGAACTGGTGGCGCGCGAGGGGCGTTACGCGCGCATGTGGGAGGCCTTCGAGATGGTGGAGCACGCGAGTCGGTGATCGACGGTGACGGGGCGCCCGTGGCGGTCCGCGACCACCACTCGCGACGTACCGGCGTGCGTGGGGTCCGTTCGGTGCGCGACGAGGATACGTCGCGGCGCGAGGTCCCCGTCGACGTTCGCGGTGCTGGTCGCTCGGGGACTGTCGGCTCGACGATGGTGGCCACGGCCGGCGATGACGACGTACGACAGTTGCCGCACGAGGCACGGTGCCCAAGGACTGTACGGGCCACCGACGCGTGATCCCGCCGTCCACGTTGAGAAAGGTGTTCCTCGCCTGCTGGACGTGGTCGCGTCGGATGGGCGTGGATGACGGGCCGGCGTGGCGGGCGTTGTTCGGCCGCCGCGTGGTAGTCCGTCGTGTCGCGGTGCGACGCTGCGCCACGGCGTGACGTGCCCGGTGGCGCCCAGAGGGTGTCGTCACGGAGTTTCTCGGGAGCGGCCGTGTCTACGTAGGACGTCGTCGGGCGTACGTACGTAGTACGGAGGTTTCCCCGTGGACGCCGGGGAGATAAAGAGACCGTGTAATCAGGGTTTTTATCGGGACACGGTGCGCGCATACTGGGGGTATGGCGGATGTGGCGGGCTTCGTGGTGGCGACGATGATCGTGGCGTCGATGGTCGCTCTGGTCGGATTCGCGATCGCTGCGGTGGTCGCCGTGATCCTGTCGTGGCGCGAGGCGCGTCGTGTTCGTGAGTTGGCCCGTGAGCTGGATCACGTCCTGGAGAGCATCGTGGGCCCGCGTAGCGCCACTGGCGCGTCGTCGGACTCGGCGCGACGCACCATCCCCGTCGCACGGCGTCGACCCTAGTCAGAGTCCGTGGTCGCTCGGGGTGCCGGTGAGTCTGGTGACCCATCTCTCGAGAAGGTGACGGGCGACGGTTGAATTCGTGCGCAGCACGCTCGTCACGGCGAGACCTCTCAGGACGATGAGCAACTCGTCGAGGTCGTCGTCGCTCAGCCGATAGTCACGCGTCGTGGTCGCGTCCGCGAGAGCCGCGCGAATTTCGTGACCCAGAGCGCGCTCGTGAGGGGCGAGTACTCGACGCAGTGACGTCGAGGTACGCGCCGCCATCCACAGTTCCAGACCGGCGAGGAAGAGCGAGCCCGACATGAACGACTGCAGCACGCGCGTCGTCGCGCGTAGGTCGCCGTGCGACGCGGGTGCGGCGAGGGCGTCGCGCAGTTCATCGAGCTGGCGGCGTGCGACGTGGTGGATCGCGCCCACGAGGAGATCGTCCATCGAGGGAAAGTGGTGGACGAGGGCGCCACGCGAGACGCCGGCTTCGCGCTGCACGCACTGCATGGTCGTGCCGGCGTAACCGTGCGCGACCAGGCAGGCCACGGTGGCGTCGAGCAGGCGTTCGCGAGTACGGGTGGCACGGGCCTGGCGAGGAGGAGGGGACACGACGTGAAGGCTACCGTCATAACCGACTAAACAGTCTGTTAAGGAGTCGGCTCGTCAGAGTGACGGCCGCACAGGGGGTGGGCATGCTCGCGGTGGAGATGATACGACGGGGTGCGCGGCGCTTCGCGGATCGACCGGCGGTGTACGTCGGCGACGTGACGTTGACGTACCGCGAGGTGGACGAGGCGGCGAACCAGTTGGCTCGCGCGCTCCTGGCGCGCGGTGTCGCCACGGGCGATCACGTGGCTCTGCTGGTGGGCAACGGGCAGTGGTCGGTGCCGCTGGACTTCGCCTGTGTCAAGGCCGGGATCGTGCGGGTGCCGCTCAACGCGCGGCTCTCGTTGGTTGAGCACGAGCGGATGCTGGTCGAGACCGGCGCGCGATGGTTGATTCACGCGGCGCCGTTGCTCGACGTGGCGACCGCGCTGGTCGAGCGCGTGCCGGGTCTGATCGGTGTCGGTCTGGCGGGTCCCGGGGTGGACGGTGCGGACCTCCTGGCCGACGCCCGGGGCCAAAGCCGTGAGGACCCGGAGGTGGCGTTGAGCGAGGACGATCCACTGCTGGCGCTGTACACGTCGGGGACCACCGGCACGCTGAAGGCGGTCGTGCACACGCAGGGGTCCTACGCCGCGATCGCCACCAACATCCTGGCCAATCTGGTGAGTCCGGACCGCGAGTCGGTGATGCTGCACGCGGCGTCGCTGATTCACGCCAGCGGCACCTTCGTCCTGCCCTACTGGCTGCGCGGTGGGGCGACCGCGATCCTCGAGCGCTTCGAGCCGCGCGAGTTTCTTGCCGCGATCGCGCGCTACCGGGTGACCGAGATCAACCTGGTGCCCACGATGATCGCGATGCTCCTCGCCACGCCGGGCGTCGAGGACGCCGACGTGTCGTCGCTGCGCCGCGTGATCTACGGTGCGAGCCCGATGCCGCGTCCGGTGCTGGAGCGCGCGATCCGTACCTGGGGCCCGATTTTTACCCAGTACTACGGGCAGACCGAGGCACCGCTGGCGGTGACGGTCCTCGACCGCGAGGACCACCTCGACGAGACCCTGTGGGGGTCGTGCGGATTTCCGAGCGTGGACGCCGAGGTGCGTCTCGTGGACGAGGACGGCGCGATCGTCGCGCCGGGTGAGATCGGCGAGATCCAGGTGCGCGCCCCCTTTACGATGGCCGGCTACTACCGCGCCGACGAACTGAACGCCGCGATGCGCACCGACGACGGGTGGCTGCGCACGCGCGACATGGGGCGGCGCGACGAGCGGGGATACGTCTATCTGGTGGACCGGCGCAGCGACATGATCGTCACGGGTGGCTACAACGTCTACCCGCGCGAGGTGGAGGACGCGCTCCTCGAGCACCCCGCGGTCGCGGAGTGCGCCGTGGTCGCGGCACCCGACCCGACCTGGGTGGAGGCGGTCGTGGCCTTCGTCGTACTGGCCCCGGGCGCGCGGGCGAGCGAGGACGACCTGCGCGCGGCGGTGCGCGAGCGACTCGCCGGCTACAAGGTTCCCCGACGGGTCGAGTTCGTGTCGGAGATCCCCAAGTCCGCCGTGGGCAAGGTGCTGCGCCGCGCGCTGCGCGACCCGCTCTGGGCGGCGCAGTGAGCGTCGAGCCCGTGGTGCGCGTGGAGCGCCGGGGCGCCGTCGCCACGGTGATCCTGTCACGACCCGAGTCGCGCAACAGCGTGGACGGTCCGACGGCGGCCCTCCTCGCGGCGGCCTTGCGCGAGGTCGAGGCCGACGAGGGCGTGGGCGGTGTCGTCCTCTACGGGGAGGGCGGCCACTTCTGTGCCGGGGCGGACCTCACGGCGGTGGGCACGCCGCGCGCCAACGTGGTGTCGTCCGAGGGCGACGGACCAATGGGGGTGACCCGGCTAGAGCTGTCGACGCCGGTGGTGGCGGCGGTGGAGGGGTACGCGGTGGCCGGCGGACTGGAGCTGGCGTTGTGGTGCGACCTGCGCGTCGCCGCGTCCGACGCGGTCTTCGGGGTGTTCTGTCGGCGCTGGGGTGTGCCGCTGATCGACGGGGGGACGGTGCGCCTGCCGCGGCTGATCGGGATGGGGCGGGCCCTCGACCTGATCCTCACCGGGCGGGCGGTGCCGGCCGACGAGGCGCTGGCCATCGGCCTCGTCAACCGGGTGGTCGAACCGGGCCGCTCGCGCGCCGCCGCCGAGGAGTTGGCCGCCCAGATCGCCGCCTTTCCCCCGATCTGTACGCGCAACGATCGGCGCTCGGTCTACCACCAGGCGGGACGTCCCGAGGCCGAGGCCATGGCCTACGAACTCGAACGGGGCCGCGCCTCACTGAGCGCGGAGGGCGTGTCCGGGGCCCGGCGCTTTCGCGGAGGCGCGGGCCGTCACGGTGCATTCGACTGACCGGCCCGGCCACCGTCGTCTCGTTGTATCTCTTTCGGACTCTGGTGCGTCATAGAGGTAGCAGTACGACGTATCGAGTACCACGACCAGAGGAGAAGACCATGAAGAAGACAGTCGGAACAGCGGACCGGATCGTGCGAGGCGTGATCGCGATCGTCGCCCTGATTTTCGCGGGCGTCGCGGGATTCTCGAGTGGATGGGGGATCGTCCTCACCATCGTGGCCGTCATCGCGATCGTGACGGGCGCGACCGCCTACTGCCCGCTCTACAGTGCGACCGGAGTGAGCACCGTCGGTGACGGCGAGCGCCACCACCGTGGAGCAAGTGCGCACTGACCAGTAGTGCGCACTGACCAGTAGGGTCGTCGCGTGGGGTCAGCGACGCTCGAGACGCGTGACGAGGAGTTTGCCCGGCGGGTAGCGCGAGAGATCGACGGTCTCTATCGCTACGCCCACTGGCTGATCGGCAATGAGGCCGAGGCCGAGGACGCCGTGGGCGACACGATCGTGCGTGCGCTCGAGCGTCGCGACCAGTTTCGTGACGAGGCGTCGCTGCGCGCGTGGTTGCGCCAGATTCTCTACCACCGGGCAATTGACCGCGCGCGTCACCGTGCGCACGAGGTCTCGGTGGCCGAGGTGGAGCGTGACTGGGGCGACGAGCGCTTCAGCGTCGACGCCACGGCCGTGCTGGAGCGGCTCGAGACCCGCGCGGAGTTAGTCGACGCGCTGGCTCACCTGCCGGTGCACTACCGGGCGGTGGTGGTGGCCCACGACGCCGAGGGTTGGACCAGCGCGGAGATCGCCGACGTGACCGGTATCTCGCTGGCCGCCGTGAAGCAGCGGCTGCGGCGCGGCCGGATGATGGTGGTCAACGCCCTGGCCAGTGGAGAGGAGAGGCGGATGGCGAATCGTGAGGTGGTGATGAGTTGCGTGGACGCGCGGGCCCGGGTGTCGGACTATCTCGACGACGAACTCAGCGCCGACGAGCGACGCCTGCTCGAGGCGCACCTCGCGCACTGCGTCACCTGCCCGCCCCTCTACGCCTCGCTGGTGGGAGTGCGCGACCTGTTGGGCGACTGGCACGACCCCGACTCGGTCATCGACGACGCGATGCGCCAGCGTCTAGTTCAGCGCGCCGCGTCGGCGTCTCATGAGGGCGGCTGACTCGGCCGGTAGTGATCGTCCGTCGACGCCGACGGGCGGATCCAGCGCACGCCGGTGACGTCCGACGTCGTGGTCGAAGGTCGCGACCGTCGCCTCGTACGGGACGCCAGGTCGGCCCGGTGAACGTCGTCGGCGAGGCTGCCCCCGGCGCCCGTCGCCGCGAGCGGGTGGCGTAGTCGACCACAATGACGTCGGTCCGCGTCGGCGGTGAGGACCTGGGGCGCGCGGAGCCAGGCGTCGACGACCTCGCGCGCGTCGTCAACTCGTCGTGGGTGTTCGAACGGTGAGGCGTGGGCTCAGTCGGCTAAGGCCACGAGGCACACCCACGGAAGAGCCACGCTCTCGGGTTCCGAGAGGGCTGCGTAGCCAGGCCGTGGCGACCTCGTAGTGCTCGGCGTCCTCGTTGACGGCGTAGAGCGTGGCGTTGGCGTCGACTACCGTCACTCGCCGAGGCCGGACTGGCGCACGAGTTCGGCGTCCTCGAGGTGGCCCGCCACGCGCAGCGCCTGGTCCCGCGGGAGGCGGGATTGACCGAGATGGTGCGTGGGCGTCACGAAGGGTGTGGTGTCGCGCTGCGCACCCGGGCCCTGGCGCAGCGCCTCGTTCACCGCCTGGTTGAAGCCGATGCCGCGCTCGCGCATCACCCGGCTCACGAGGGCCTCGACCTCGGGTTCGAGGGTGCCATCGTTCTCATGAGTACATCATGGCATCAGAGGACGTGATGTAATGATGTCATCGCGGCCGAGGATCGTCGGAGGCGGCCTCGTGGGGAAACGTGGCGCCGCGGATGTCCACGACCCGGGCGAGACGGGCGATCGCGCCGCGGGTGCGTACGCCCCACCAGAAGAGGTCGCGTCCGTCGACGAAGGAAATCGGTCCCGCCACCTCGAGCTCGCGGCGGTGGCGCTCGGCGAAGGGGTAGGGCTCGCTGGGGGCGATCACCCGCTCCACGACACCGGCCACGTCGTGCGGGCTGGCGCAGGGGTAGGGACCCGCGTCGTCGGGCGCGACCGCGATCGCCAGGTGCGCGAGCAGTGAGGCGCCGTAGGTGGAGGGACCGAGCGCGCGCCACGGCCGTCGCCAGATCGGCACGTAGGCGCGCTGGGTCGCGGGAGCGCCGGACGCGAGGGTCTCCGGTTGCCAGGTCGCGCCCACTCGTCGGGCCAGCTCCTCGAGAGTCGGGTCCACGTCGGACAGGCTGGTGACCCGGGTGGCGTGGACGGTGACGCCGCGCGCGATGAGCTCGTCGTAGTCCTCGCGGCGGTTCTCCTCGGCGTCCAGTACGACCAGGTCCGGGTGGAGGGCCACGATCGCGTCGAGATCGGGGTTCTTGGTACCCCCCACGTGGACGAGGTCGGGTCGCTCGCAGTAGCGGGTGCAGGCCACGGGTTCGACTCCCCACGCACTGAGCGTTTCGGTGATCGAGGGAACCAGGGAGACCACCCGTGGGCCGACCGGGCCGTCTCGGTCGTCGCGTCGATTCACGGGCCCGAGTGTACGGCTCCTCGGGACCATCGGCCCCACCGGGCTCGAGTACGACGGGAGTATCATGGGGACGGTCTCGGTGGCGCGCGGATTTCGAGCGACCGTGGGAGGGTCGGGCCTCGAACGAAGGAGTCTTTCATGAGTGTCCCCAGTGCGTCCTACTCGGTGACGATGCGCGTCGCCCTCGACAACGCGGCCGACATCGGTACGGTATCGGGCGCGGTCAGCGACGTCGGAGGTCTGGTCACCGCGATTGATGTCGTCGAGCCAGTCGACGGGCGCATGGTCGTGGACCTCACCTGCAACGCGATCGACGACGCGCACGCGGAACTGCTTCGCGCCACGGTCGACGCCGTCGAGGGCGCGAACGTCCAGGCGATCAGCGACCGCACCTTCCTGTTGCACCTGGGCGGAACCATCGCCGTGGAGCCCAAGATCGCTCTCAAGACCCGCGACGACCTCTCGATGGCCTACACCCCGGGGGTGGCGCGCGTCTCGATGGCCATCGCCAAGGACAAGTCGCTGGCGCGCAAGCTCACCATCAAGCGCAACACGGTGGCCGTGGTGACCGACGGGTCGGCCGTGCTGGGCCTGGGTAACATCGGGCCCGAAGCGGCGCTGCCGGTAATGGAAGGTAAGGCGTTGCTCTTCAAGCGCTTCGCCGGGATCGACGCGTGGCCGGTGTGCCTGGACACCCAGGACGTCGACGAGATCGTGCGCACCGTTCAGCTGCTCGCCCCCGTTTACGGCGGCATCAACCTGGAGGACATCGCGGCGCCGCGGTGCTTCGAGATCGAGGCTCGCTTGCGCGAGTTGCTCGACATCCCCGTCTTCCACGACGACCAGCACGGCACCGCCACCGTCGTCTACGCCGCGTTGATCAACGCCCTGCGCGTGGTCGGCAAGGAGATGAAGGACACGCGCGTGGTGCTGCTCGGCGTGGGCGCCGCGGGCGTGGCGATTGCCAAGCTCCTGCTGGCCGAGGGCATCGGTGACGTGGTGGGCGTGAACCGCCACGGCATCTTGGACCCGAACGACGAGCGCCTCGACGAGGACCGTCGGTGGCTGGCCACTCACAGCAACGTCGAGCACCGCACCGGCGACCTGTCGGTGGCGATGACCGGGGCGGACGTCTTCATCGGCGTGTCGGGACCGAACCTCGTGACCGAGGAGCAGCTGACCCTGATGGCGCCCAAGTCGATCGTCTTCGCGCTGGCCAACCCCGAGCCCGAGATCGACCCGGTGATCGCGCGGCGCCACGCGGCCATCGTCGCCACTGGCCGCAGCGACGAGCCCAACCAGATCAACAACGTCCTGGCCTTCCCGGGGATCTTCCGGGGCCTGCTCGACGCGGGCGCCTCGCACGTGACCGAGGAGGTCGAGATCGCCGCCGGCCGGGCCATCGCCGACGCGGTGGGCTCTGACGAGCTCTCGGCGAACTACATCGTGCCGACGGTCTTCAATCCCACGGTGGTGTCGGCGGTGGCGGCGGCGGTGATGAAGGTCGCCAAGCCGGCGCGTCGCTAGTCATCGCCCTCATGTGGTGGGGCGCCGCGAACCCGCGGGAACCGATCGGCACGGTGAGCCGATCTCGCGGGCGGTGCGTAGAGAGTCTTATCGTGAGTGCTCTGGTGCATGATCGTTATCCGCTACGCCCAAACACACGGCGCGCCAACCACTGATCGACACCCGGCCGCCCGAGCACCCTTCGCCAAATACGCAATGTTTGCAAGCACTTCTGGCGTAATACTTCCTACTCGTGTACCATAAGTTTGGTGACCTGGGACCTGCTCAGCGTGGGTGAAGCCGCGTCACAGTTGCACGTGTCGCGACGTCGGGTGGGAGATCTGATTGCGCGTGGGGTGCTGCCAGCCGACCGGGTGGGGAACCAGTGGGTGATCTCGAGTGGATCCTTGCGGGCCTTCGCGCATAATCAGTTGCGAGAAGCGGGACGGCCACTGTCCCAGTCCAGCGCCTGGCGACTTATCCGCATTCTCGAGGACGGTCGAGCCGTCGCCCCCGTCGCCCTCGATCGCCAGCGCCGTCGCCTACGGGCAAGGGCCGATCACGTCGAGGCCTACGTCCACCCCGGTCTCGTGCGACGGGTTCGCGGGGACGACCGAGTCGTTCTCGGTGGCCGCGACGCGGCGCAGGATCTCGGCGCGCCGGTTGATCCGTCCGACTCGGTTGATATCTACGTCCGCAGTTCGTGGGCCGCGGAGTTGATGGAGACCTACGCGGTACGCGGAGACTCGAGAGCCCCGAATGCCCACCTGCACGTCGTGAGCGACGACGTCTGGCCCTTCGCGCCGAGCCAGCACGTCGTCGGGATGTGGACAGCGTGGCTGGACTTGGCCGACGCCGAGGATCGGTCCTCGGCGGTCGTCCTCGACCGGATCGCGCGTCGGGTCTCGCGTGCGTGACGTCTCGCTTCGTTCAGATCTTCTTCCGCGGCACCGAAGCGTTCTACGGGGGCTCGCGGCGATCGCGCGTACGTACTCTCGAGAGGACTGGTGCCTGGTCGGCGGAATGATGGTTCTCGTTGCCAGCCGGGCCGCCGACTCGACCGTGACGCGGGCCGAGCAGACCAAGGACGCCGATCTCGTGGTCGATCTGTGCGCTCGTCCGAACCTTCTACGTGACATCGCCTACCACCTCGGCACGCTCGGTTTCGACCAGTTGCCCCCATTTCCTGGCCGGGGCTTTGCTCGATGCACCTTCGCCACCGCGACCGGTCAGATTGACTTACTGGCCCCCGATGACGCCGGTGAGGAATTGCTCGCAATCAGTGCGACGAGCCAGACCGTGGCGATTCCGGGCGGACGTCGGGCCCTCCAAGTGGGCGAGGACGTTCGACTCACCTACGACGAGGACGAGTTTGACGTTGAACTCCGCGTCCCTCTCCTGCCCGGCGCTATTGTCGTGAAGGCCGCGGCAGCGCTCGACCCTCGAACTCGTGAA
>JAJYSU010000023.1 GCA_021793395.1 Actinomycetes bacterium | reverse complement strand
CCTCACCCGCGCACTGAACGTACCGACCATCGGCATCGGTGCCGGGCCCGAGACCGACGGACAGGTACTGGTCTGGCACGACCTGCTGGGCTTGAGCGCCCGTTCGCCGGCCAAGTTCGTACGTCGCTACGCCGACCTTGGCGCCGCCACGGTCGAGGCGCTGCGCCACTACGCCGAGGACGTGCGCGCGGGGGCATTTCCCGACGAGTCTGAGGCCTACGCCAACCCCGACGGGCTGTTCGACTAGCCCGCGGTGCGCTGACCCACTAGACTGATGTCCCCACACGGGTGGGAACGAACACCCTGCTCTGTCGTACAGAGCCCGGCCTAGCCGGTCCAGAGGGAAAGGACAGTGGCCATGCGGCCTTATGAGACCATGATTGTGTTCGACACTTCCGTCGACGCACAATCGATCCAAGTAGCCCTTGATCGGGCGCTCGACACGATTCGTTCCAATGACGGAACCCTCGGAACGATCGACCGTTGGGGGAAGCGTCCGTTGGCGTACGAGATCAAGAAGCGCAAAGAGGGGTACTACGTGCTGGTGGAGTTCAGCGGTGAGCCGACCACCGTGGTGGAACTCGATCGCATCCTCACCCTGGCTGACGAAGTGCTGCGCTTCAAGATCCTGCGACGCCACGAGCGGACCAACGCTGGCCGCGTCGCGGCTGAAGCGTAGGGTCGACGCACCGATACAGGAGGCCACATGCCAGATAACACCGTCACGATCGTGGGAAACATCACTCGCGACCCGGAACTTAAGTTCCTCAACAGCGGGCAAGCGGCGATTCGCCTGTCCGTCGCCGTCAACCGCCGCTGGCAGAACCGCCAGACCCAGGAGTGGGAGGAGCGGGTGTCGTACTTCGACATCGCCGGCTACGGCCCCATGGCGGAGAACGCCGCCAACTCCTTGTCCAAGGGAACGCGCGTGGTGGTGACCGGTCGCCTCGAACAGCGAAGCTGGGAGACCGAAAACGGCGACAAGCGCTCCATCGTCGAGATCAACGCCGACGAGATCGCCCCGTCGCTGCGCTTCGCCACCGCCGCCGTCACGCGAACGCCGCGTCCCGAGGGTGGGTCCTACACGCCCGCGCCCTCGCCCGCGCGTAGCGCCGAACCCACCAGTACCTACGCCTTCGATGAGGAGCCCTTCTAATGCCTCGTATTAATAATCCCAAGCCACCCAAGCGCGCTCCCAAGATTGACACCCGTCGGGTCAAGAAGAAGCCCTGCGCCTTCTGCCAGCACGGCGTCGACACGGTCGACTACAAGGACTTGGCGCAGTTGCGCAAGTACATCTCCGACCGCGGCAAGATTCGGGGGCGTCGCGTCTCGGGTAACTGTCAGCAGCATCAGCGCGACGTGAGCGAGGCCATTAAGACCGCGCGTGAGCTGGCACTGCTGCCCTACACCCAGCGCACGGTGACCGAGCGTCGCGGCGGACGCGGCGACCGTGGACCGCGCGGTCCTCGAGCGGAACGCGAGGAGACGCCGAGTGTTAGTGAGACCGAGCTGGTCGTCGCCGACGAGGAGTCCCCGGAGGAGGTGGACGCGTGAAGGTCCTTTTGCGCAGTGACGTCACCGGCCTAGGTCGGCGTGGCGACATCGTGGACGTGCGTTCGGGTTACGCCCGTAACTTCCTTCTACCGACGGGTCGAGGACTTGCCGCGACCAGGTCGATGGCGACGCAGGCGTCGTGGATGCGAACGTCACGTGACTTGCGTGACGCGCAGAGCCGTCAGGCCGCCGAGACTCAGCGTGCGGCGATTGAGGCCGCCACCGTCACGATCGCCGCGCGGGCCGCGGCCAACGGACGTCTCTTCGGTTCGGTGACCGAGGCCGACGTCGTCAACGCGATTCGCACCGCGACGGGAATCTCCCTCGATCGGCACGCCATCGAGATGGAGGACCATCTGAAGGTGGTGGGTCCGGCGACGGTCCGTGCCGTCCTCTTTGACGGTGTCGTGGCCCAGGTGTCGGTGGAGGTTGTGGCTAAGTAGGCCCACCTCGATAGTGCAACGCCGCCGGGATGCGAGTCCCGGCGGCGTTGTCGTTGGTGACGTAGTTGCCGGGCAGTGATGTGACAGGCGTGCGCCACCATGGTGGGTGGAGGTTTGCCCACAGTGATATCCCCACGTTGTTGTTCTTGCACCACACAGGTTCGATCGGCGACCGTTGGTGTCCTATGACTCGGGAGTTCCATGACCCAGATTGACGAACAACGCAGCCGCGGCGGATCGGCGACGCCCGGGGGCAGGATGCCCCCAAGCGCGCTAGAAGCCGAGGAGTCGCTGATCGGCGCGATGCTGCTCTCCGCCGAGGCGGTCAGCGTCGCTTTCGAGACCGTGCGGGCCGAGGACTTCTACCGTCCGTTACACGGACAGATCTTTAGCGCCATCGTGGCCCTCGCCAACGCGGGCGAGCCGGTCGACTACGTCACGGTTCAGGCCAAACTCCAGGAGCACGGCGCGGTGGGCGTGGAGGTCGCGTTGCTGTCGTCGCTGCAGCTCAATACGCCGTCGGCGGCCAACGCGCAGCACTACGCGGAACTCGTCCGCGACAAGGCCCAGCAGCGTCGGCTTATCGCGGTGGCCGGCGACATCGTGGACGAGGCGTACGTGGCGACTGACGACGTGTCGGGTCTGATCGACGAGGCTGAGCGCAAGATCAACCAAATCGCGGACAACCGCACGATCGACTCGGTCTCGACGATCCAGTCGCTGCTGTTGAGTGAGGCCGACATTCTGGAGACGCGCGGCGAGACGCGGGGGCAGTTCAACGGCCTCGAGACGGGGTACCGCTCACTCGATCAGGTCCTCCAGGGACTGCAGCCCAACTCGATGACCATCGTGGGCGCGCGACCGGGAACGGGAAAGACGGCCTTCGCGCTGGGAATCCTGGTTCACGTGGGCGCCGTGGTGCGTCGTCCCGCTCTCTACTTTTCGCTGGAGATGAGCCGCCAGGAGCTCGCCGAGCGCATCCTGGCCTCCACCGCGCGCATTGACTCCTCGAAGCTGCGCACCGGTGATCTGAGCGACGCGGACTGGAACCGCGCGCACGAAGCGTTCGGCTTCCTGCAGGCGGCCCGGGTCTTCATTGACGACAACCCCAGCCTGACGGTGATGGACGTGCGCGCGCGCGCCCGACGCATCAAGCAGCAGAACGGTGACCTCGGAGTGGTGATCGTCGACTACCTGCAGTTGATGAGTTCGCGGGGGCGATCCGAGAACCGCCAGGTGGAGGTGTCGGACATGAGTCGCGCCCTCAAGATCTTGGCGCGCGAGCTCCAGTGCCCCGTCATTGCCCTGTCCCAGCTCTCGCGCAAGCTCGAGGAGCGCGCCGACAAGCGTCCGGTGATGTCGGACTTGCGCGAGTCGGGCTCGCTCGAGCAGGACGCCGACGTCGTGCTCTTCCTCTACCGCCCCGAGCAGTACGGAGAGGTGCCCAATGACAAGCGGGCCGACGCGGAGATCATCGTCGGCAAGAACCGTAACGGCCCGACGCGCAGCGCGCACCTTACCTGGCGCGGCGAGTTCGCTCGGTTCGACAACGTGGCCGAGGTCCGCGATCTCTAGGTGCATCGGCGCACGTTAGATTCGAGGCGATGACGACTCCCGCCCTGCAGGCGCACGGCCTCGGCAAGTCGTTTCGCGGAGTTGACGCGGTGGTATCGCTCGATCTCGAGGTCGCCGAGGGTGAGGTGGTCGGTTTTCTCGGCCCCAACGGCGCCGGCAAGTCCACCACCCTGCGCATGCTGCTCGGACTCTTGCGACCCACGACCGGCACGGCGTCTATCCGGGGACATCGTGCCGGCTCGCGGGAGGCGCGCGCGGACGTCGCCTACGTCGCCGGTGACGTCGCGCTGTGGCCCCAGCTCACCGGAGCCGAGACCATCGAGCTGCTGACCTCGCTGCACGGGTCGTACGACGCGGGCTACCGTGATGAGCTCGTCGCGCGATTCGATCTCGACCCGTCGCGGCGCGTGCGGTCGTACTCGCGGGGCAATCGACAAAAGGTAGCCCTGATCGCGGCCCTGGCCACGCGCGCGCCGGTTCTACTGTTGGACGAGCCGACCTCCGGGCTCGATCCGCTCATGGAGCTGGTCTTTCGCGAGTGCGTGCTCGAGGCGGGCGGCCGGGGCCAGGCCGTGCTGCTGAGCTCGCACCTGCTGGCCGAGGTGGAGCACCTCTGCCAGCGCGTGGCGATGATTCGCCAGGGCCGCCTGATGCGCGTGGCGGGCGTGGAGGAGATGCGGGCGCTGGTGGACGTGGAATTTGAGATCACCGGCGACGTGGGCGATCTCTCCGGAGTCGCGGGCGTGGAGGAGGTCACGTCGCTGGTCGACGGGGTGCGGGTACGGGTGCACGGTTCGCCGGGTCCGCTCCTCGCGGCCCTGGCGACGCGTCCCGTGAGCGCGTTGCGTACCCGCGAGGCGTCGCTGGAGGAGATCTTCCTCTCGTTCTACGCTCCCGCGTCGACGACGTGAGACGCGCACGCCTGGCGGTCATGGCGTGGCGCCAGGTGCGAACCAGTACCAGTGTCGTCGCGCTCGTGCTGGTGGGGGGCGTGCGGGCCATCGTGGCGACCTACGGCGCCAGCGGCGGCGCTCGCGGCATGCGGGCCATCCTGCCCCTGCTGCGCAATCCGGCGGTGGAGGCGCTCGACGGTCGGGTCACGACGCTGGCGACCGCGGGGGCCTACGTGCAGTGGAAGATGGGGGCGTGGTTGGCCCTGGCCCTCGCCGCCTGGGGAGCGCTGCTGGCGACGCGGGTGACGCGCGGGGCGGAGGACGTGGGGACGTGGGACCTGATCGGCGTGGCTCCGCCCGGAACGCGCCGGGCCTTCAACGTCAGCGTCGCGGCGCTGGCGGTGGCGGCCGTGGTGGCGGGCGCCGCAACGGCACTCGGTCTGGTTCTCGGTGCGCAGTCGTTGCTCGACAGCGTCCTCTACGGCGCCGGGATCGCCGGTGTCGTCGCGCTCGGTGTGGGGGTGGGCCTGGTGGCGGCGCAGGTCAGTGCTCCGCGACGCAGCGCGTCCCAGGTAGCGATGGTCGTGCTGACGGTCGCCTTCCTGACGCGCGTCGTGGCCGACGGGGCGCGCGGAGTGGGCTCGCTGCGAGCGGTGACGCCCTTCGGCTGGATCGAGAATCTCGGAGCCTTCCAGAACCGGGAGCCCGGATGGCTGATTCTCTTGTTCGCGGTCCCGGTCGTACTCGTGGGTGCCGCGCGTCGCCTCCAGTCGCGCCGCGACGTGGGGATGGCGCCCTTCGCACGAGCCGATACGTCGCGCGCGCACCTCGCCGCGCTGCACTCGGTGGGCGGCTTCGCCCTGCGCCAGCGTCGGCCGGTGACGTTGACCTGGGCGGGCGGCCTCGCCGTGGTGGCGGTGGTCATGGGTTACCTCACCCACTCACTGGTCGCCTTCGCGCACACCGATCCCGCCTACGTGGCGCTGCTGATGCGGTGGGGGATTGGGGCACTAGTCAGTGTGCCGGGCTTCGTCGGCGAACTGGCGATCAGCGTATCGCTGGCTCTCGCTCTCTTCTCCCTCGCGATGACGGCCGTCGTGGGTGCGGACGGTCTCGCCGGGCGACTCGACGTGGTGTTGAGCGCCGCGAGTCGTACTCGCTGGATCCTGGCGGCGTGGACGTCGACGCTGCTCGCCGCGGTGGCGCTCGCCGCGGTCACGGGAGTGTTCGTGTGGCTGGGCGTGCTCCTGGGCGGTGCTCGACTGAGCGCCGGGCACGTGACGGCGGCGGTGCTCAACGCACTCGTCGTGGTGCCGCTCGCGGCCGGCTTCGGCGCACTGGCCAGTGTGGTCGCGCCGCGTGTGGCGGTTGTCGTGGGCTCGGCGCTGCTCGCGCTGTCGTACGTGGTGGCCGTCGTCGCGGCGCCCCTTCACTGGCCGGGTTGGGTGTCGGCGGCGTCGCCGTGGCGCTACCTTCGCGTCGTTCCCCCCGCCCGCGCCGGTGTGACGGCGACCATCGTGCTCGTGGCGATCGGTGTCGCGTTCGAGGCCGTGGCGGTGGTGGTCTTCGCGCGACGCGACGCGACGTGGTGACCAGAGGGCGACTCACTGCGTCGCCCTCGTCTCGCGGCCGCGCGACGACCTAATGGGATTGGAGAGCCTATTTGGGCTGCATGCGAATGCCCGCGTCGAGTCGCACGCTCTCGGCGTTCATGTAGCTGTTAGTCAGAAGCTCGAGTACCAGCGACGCGAACTCCGACGGGTAGCCGAGGCGCTTGGGCAGCAGCACGCCTTCGCCCAGTCGGGCCTTGAACTCGTCGCTCGCGGGCCCCGTGCCGTAGATCGGCGTGTCGATCAACCCCGGGAGCACGGTGTTCACGCGAATGCCCACCACGGAGAGGTCGCGGGCCAGCGGCAGCGTGAGGCCCATGATGCCTCCCTTGGAGGACGAGTACGCGACCTGGCCGATCTGCCCGTCCTGCGCGGCGACCGACGCGGTGTTCACGATCGCGCCGCGCAGCCCGTCGGCGTCAGGGGTGTTGTGGCTCATGGCGGTGGCCCCGAGGCGGCACACGTTGAAGGTTCCCACGAGATTGATCTCGATCACCTTGCGGTACAGGTCGAGGTCGTGGGCCGAGGCGTACTCGCCGTCCTTACCGATGGTGCGCGTCGCCCAGCCGATGCCCGCGCAGTTCACGACGCTCCACAGTGGCGCCATCGCCACCGCGGCGTCCAGCGCGCCGATCACGTCGTCGGTGTTGGTGACGTCGCAGTGCGCGAACGTGCCGCCGAGTTCGTCGGCCAGCGTCTGGCCGGCACTGTCGTTGAGGTCCGCGACGACCACGCGCACCCCGCGCGCGGCCAGTGCGCGCGCCGTCGCCTCGCCGAGCCCCGACGCCGCGCCGGTGACGAGGGCTGATGTGTTCGTGAGTTCCATGATGTCTCCTTCGTGGGCCCTCGTGCTTACCGGGCCGTAACTGAGTCAAGCAGATGCGGGCGCACGCGCGCGAGCCGGGGCCGTAGCGTGGTGGGGTGACGTCGCCCTACGACCTGACCCGCGAGGATGTGGCCACCCTGTTGGAGGGGGAGCCCCGTTACCGCGTCGACCAGGTGTGGCGGGCGCTGTGGGAGGAGAACCGCCCCGTCGCCGCGATGACGACACTGCCGCGCGCCGTGCGTCAGCGCCTCGACGACGCCCTGACGCCCGCGTTGCGCGCGGTGAACGAGGTGGCCAGCGATTTGGGGGCGACTCGCAAGTGGGTGTTCGAGCTGTCCGGGGGCGCCACGGTGGAGACCGTGTTGATGACCTACGACGACCGGGTGACGGTGTGCGTGTCGAGTCAGGCGGGCTGCGCGATGGGCTGCTCCTTCTGCGCGACCGGTCAGGCGGGCTTCACCCGGTCGTTGAGGGTGGGCGAGGTCCTGGAGCAGGTGATGGTGGCCGCTCGCGTCGCCGCTCCCCGGCGTCTCTCCCACGTGGTCTTCATGGGCATGGGTGAGCCTCTGGCCAACTACGCGGTTACCGTCGAGGCCCTGCGGCGTCTGCACGAGAATCGGGGCCTGTCCGCGCGCCACCTGACGGTCTCCACCGTCGGCGTGGCACCGGCGATTGAACGCCTGGCCGACGAGGGCCTGGCGGTGACCCTGGCGCTGAGCCTGCACGCGGCGAATGACGACACCCGTAGCGAACTGATTCCCCTCAATCAGCGCTACCCGCTGGCGCGGCTGTCGGCGGCGCTCGCCTACTGGAACGAGCGCACGTCACGACGCGTGAGCCTGGAGTGGGCACTGATCGACGGCGTGAACGACACCGAGCAGTCCCTCGACGAGCTGGCGGCCTTCGCGACGCCACTGCGCGCGCACGTCAACCTGATTCCGCTCAACCCGACGCCGGGCTACCTCACCCGAGGTTCACCGCCGGCGCGCGTGGCGGCCTTTCGCGACGGTCTCGCGCGGCGCGGCGTCAACGCCACCGTGCGACGCACCCGGGGCCGTTCCATCGACGCGGCGTGTGGGCAGCTCGTGAACGTCACTCACGCGCGCCGCGGCCGCCTACGCGTCGACGACGGGGTGAATTCCCCCGCGCGTGTCGATGTCGACGGTGGACTCCTGGGTCGTACGCGCGGTCCTACGGCGCCGTAGGGGCCCCATGGGCGCGGCCCTCATCTCGGGGCCGCGCCGGGGATAGGGTGGGCGACGAGAGAGTCGCGCGGCGCTATCAGCCGCGAATGTCGGGGCGCCGAGCGGGCGAACGGAGAAGAGGAGTAGGCATGGAGGACAACGAGTTCGTCCAGATCCTGACGCCCGAAGGGCAGCGAGCGGCCCATCCCGAGTACGAGAGTTCTCTCGGGCGCGACGAGGTGTTCGGCCTCTACCGCGACATGGTCATCGTGCGCCGTCTTTGTAACGAGGCGACGTCCCTGCAGCGCCAGGGACAACTCGCGCTGTGGGCGCCGCTTCAGGGTCAGGAGGCGGCTCAGATCGGAGCGGGCCGGGCACTCCAGGCCGCTGACTTCGCCTTTCCGAGTTACCGCGAGCACGGCGTGGCGTGGTGCCGCGGGGTCACCCCGAAGGAGATGCTGCGCATCTTTCGCGCGGTGAGCACGGGGGGGTGGGATCCTCAGACGTACCGTTACTCGGTGCCCACCGTGGTCCTGGGTGACCAGGTGCTGCACGCCGTCGGCTACGCGATGGGCGTGCAGCGCGACGGTGCCCACGAGGCGGTGATGACCTTCTTCGGTGACGGCGCGTCCAGCCAGGGAGACGTGATGGAAGCTTTCGTGTGGGCCGCGTCGTTCAACGCGCCCGTCGTCTTCATCTTGCAGAACAATCAGTGGGCTATCTCCGAACCCGCGTCACTACAGACGCGAATCCCGCTCTACCACCGGGCTCAGGGATTTGGCTTTCCCGGCGTGCGCGTGGACGGTAACGACGTCCTGGCGATGTACGAGGTGACGCGTCGCGCGCTCGACCTCGCGCGTGACGGTGGTGGACCCACCCTGATCGAGGCCTACACCTACCGGATGGGTGCGCACACCACGTCGGATGATCCGACTCGCTACCGCGTGGACGCCGAGGTCGAGATCTGGAAGCACCGTGATCCGGTGGAGCGCGTGAAGGCGCTGCTCACGCACGAGTACCGGATGAAGCGCGCCGCGCTCGACACGGTGACCGAGGAGGCCGAGGCGGTCGCCCACCAGTTGCGCGAGGACGTCCTCGCCATGGACTCGCCCGATCCGCTCACCATGTTCGACCACGTCTACGCCACGCCCCACCCCCTGGTGGAACGAGGACGGCGCGAGATGGCCGAGTTCGTCGCGAGCCAGGGGCGCTGATGGCTACCACGACGATGACGATGGCCCGCGCGCTGAACGAGGGATTGCGTCGGGCGATGGAGGCTAATACGAAGGTCCTGCTGATGGGCGAGGACATCGGCAAGCTCGGGGGCGTCTTTCGCATTACCGATGGCCTGCAGAAGGACTTCGGCGAGGATCGGGTCATCGACGCACCGCTCGCCGAGTCGGCGATCGTGGGAACCGCGGTGGGTTTGGCGATCCGCGGTTATCGCACGGTCGTGGAGATTCAGTTCGACGGCTTCGTCTACCCGGCCTTCGACCAGATCGTCTCGCAGGTGGCCAAGCTGCACAAGCGCACCGACGGCGTGTACACGATGGGCCTGGTGATTCGACTCCCGTTCCAGGGTGGTATCGGGGCGATCGAGCATCACTCGGAGAGCCCGGAGGCGTACTTCGCGCACACCGCCGGCCTGCGCGTGGTGAGTTGCGCTACCCCCAACGACGCCTACTGGATGATCCAGCAGGCGATCGAGCACGACGACCCGATCATCTTCTGCGAACCCAAGAGCCGGTACTGGGAGAAGGGCGAGGTCGATCTCGACGAGCCTCCCCGCGGGCTCTTCGACGCGGTCGTGTGTCGCGAGGGACGTGACGTTACCATGATCGCCTACGGCTCAATGGTGAAGATCGCACTGCGCGCCGCCGAGGCCGCCGAGGCCGAGGGCGTGTCGATCGAGGTGATCGACGCGCGGTCCCTGGCGCCCTTCGATCTCGACGTGATGATCGCGTCGGTGACCAAGACGGGTCGACTGGTCATTGTCCAGGAGGCGCCACCCACGGCCTCGCTCGGTTCCGAACTCGCCGCCGAGCTGAGCGAGCAGTGCTTCTACTCGCTGCGCGCGCCGGCCCTACGCGTGAGCGCCTACCAGGTTCCCTACCCGCCGTCACGTATCGAGGAGTACTACCGGCCGAGCGTGGACCGAGTGTTGGATGCGGTGGACCGAGTGATGGAGTGGGAGTCGTGAGCGAGAAGATATTTGAACTGCCCGACGTGGGCGAGGGACTCGTCGAGGCGGAGATCGTCGAGTGGAAGGTCGCCGTGGGCGACGTCGTGAGCCTTAACCAGCCTCTGGTGGACATCGAGACGGCCAAGGCTGTCGTGGAGTTGCCGAGTCCCTACGCCGGCGTGGTGCGGGCGTGCCACGGTGAGGTCGGCGACGTGATGACGGTGGGCTCGCCACTGTTCGTGGTCGAGGTCGCCGGTGACACCGCCGACACCGCCGACACCGCCGACACCGATCTCGCGCCCGCCGACAGCGCGTCGAGCGATGACGACGGGTCCGCTCCCGCACGACGTACCCCCGTGCTCGTCGGCTACGGCGTCGAGCAGGAGGACACTACCCCCGCGCGGCGACGCCCTCGCGCGAGTCGCGAGGTCGCCACGCCGGCGCCGGTCGCCACGAACACGGTCGCCCCCGCGCCCGTCGGCCTCGCACCACGGTCCACGCCGCCGGTGCGCCTCTACGCCAAGCAGCACGGTCTCGACATCGCGACGGTGACCGGTACGGGTCGCGACGGGTTGGTGACGCGCGAGGACGTCGAGCGCGCACTGACGCCGAGCACTCCTACCGCCGTCATGGGCCGGGGAGGGTCGGGAGCCGCGGCGACCTCGCGCTTCGTGGGTCGCGACATCGCCTCGTGGCGCGACGGTCCCCTCGAGGAGCGCATTCCCGTGACGGGAGTGTTGCGCTCCATGAGTGAGGCTATGGTTCGCAGCGCCTTCACGGCTCCCCACGCCGCGGTGTGGGTGCGCGTGGACGCCACGCGCACCGTCGACCTGCTGGCGTCACTGGCGTCGCACCCGGCTCTGGCGGGAGTGCGGGTGTCGCCGCTGACGGTGGTGGCGATGGCGATGTGTGACGGGGCGCGCCACTATCCGGGCATCAACTCCAGCTTTGATGACGAGGCTCACGAGGTCGTCGTGCGTCGCCGGGTCAACCTCGGCATCGCCGCGAACACCCCTCGGGGGCTCATCGTGCCCAACGTCAAGGGGGCCGATCAGCTCGACCTCGCCTCGATGGCCGCGCAGTTGAACGAGCTGGTGGACCGCGCGCGCGCGGGAACGACCACGCCCGAGGCAATGGCCGGTACGACGCTGACCATCACCAACGTGGGCCCCTTCGCGGTGGACGGCGCGGTCCCGGTGCTGCCGCCGGGTACCGGCGCCATCGTCGCCGTCGGTCGAATCGCGAAGGCGCCGTGGGTGGTGGACGACCAGGTGGTCGTGCGCCACGTGGTGGAGTTGTCGATGTCGTTCGACCACCGTCAGATAGACGGCGCGCTGGCCTCGCAGTTCATCGCCCACGTGGGTCGTTTCCTCGAGGACCCCGCCCTCGCGCTTCTGCTCGGCTAGAACGTTGCCGCGCCGCGCTCGCCGAGCGCCGCGAGGGCGTGTTCGGCGTGTCGATCCATGTTCCACTCACTGGCGATGACGTCCACGATCCGTCGGTCGCGGTCGATCACGAAGGTGCTGCGCTTCACGCGCAGGAGATCGACGGGTCGCTTGACGCCGTAGGCGCGCGCGACGTCGCCCCCCACGTCGGCGAGTAGCGGGTAGTCCAGGTCGTAGCGCGTGGCGAACTGTGACTGGCGCGCGACGTCGTCCATGGAGATGCCGACGCGCTGCGCCCCGAGCGCGGCGAAGCGCGATCCCAGGTCGCGAAAGTGGCAGGACTCCTTGGTGCAGCCTCGGGTCATCGCGGCAGGGTAGAAGAAGAGGACAACCGGGCCGTCGCCGACCAGGGTCGACAGTGTTCGAGCCACGCCGTTCTGGTCGGGGAGGGTGAAGTCGGGAGCCAGGTCGCCGGGTCGCACGTGCGCAGCCTAGGGGTCCAGACGAAAGCCGACGCCGCGTACGGTCACCAGGTGGCGCGGGGCACCGGGGTCACTCTCGAGTTTCTGGCGCAGCCGCTTGACGTGAGTGTCCAGGGTGCGATCGTCGTTCAGGTCAACGCCCCACCACAGGGTGTCGAGCGCCATCTCTCGGGTGACCACGTGGCCGAGCCGAGAGCACAGCAGTGCGAGCAGGTCGAACTCCTTGCGACTGAGCTCGACGACCCGCGGACCACGACGTACGGTACGTCGCGCGAGGTCGACGACGACCTCGCCCACGCGCACGACGTCCTCGTCGTCGGGGGGCGCACGACGCAGGACGACGCGCAGCCGCGCCACGAGCTCACGCAAGCGAAAGGGCTTGGTGACGTAGTCGGCGGCGCCGATCTCCAGACCGAGGACCACGTCAACCTCTTCGGAGCGAGCCGACACCATGATCACCGGAGTCGAGGACGACGCGGTGATGTCTCGGCACAGGTCGATGCCCGATCCGTCGGGGAGCATCACGTCGAGCAACACGACGTCGACCGGGTGCCCCGCCAGTCGCTGGCGCGCCGCGCGTAGCGTGGACGCGGCCACCACCGTAAAGCCCTCGCTCGTGAGTCCCACCTCGAGGGCGTCCACGTAACTGGCCTCATCCTCTACGACGAGGACAACCGGGCGTGGCGAGGAGACCGGACCGGGAGGTGGCACCGCGGGAAGGGCCTCGAGGTTCACGCGCTTACCGTAGGTAGCGCGGGTTATCGGCGGGTGAGCGGCGGGCGATCGGGTGGTGGCGGCGCGATGAAACCTCGGCGCGAGTGCCGACCGACGAGCTGACTAGGGAGTCGAGAGCGTGAAACCCTGATAGACGGTGGCACTCGCGAGGTAGCTTCCGGCCGCGGTGCACTGAGTCGCCGACGAGCAAATCAGGCTGTACACGCCCCCGTCGACGCCAACGCTCGAGGCCGTGCCGGGTAGGTGGACCCGCGTGCCGAGGCCCCAGCGGCCGTGGTGGGAGGTGACCAGGAGGGCCTGGTAGTGGCCGGCCGCGTCGAGGTAGGCGGCACCGGCGGCGCAGTCGCCGGTGGCGTAGCACGACAGAGCCACCACGCCGCCGTTCTTTCCGGTGGTGGTGGCGCCGGCCGGCAGGCGTAGTTCGCTCGCGCCGCGCCAGACGCCGTGCACTTCGTTGACGAGAAAGCCCTGATAGCGGCCGGAGGCGTCGCGGTACTGGCCGCCCGCGGCGCAGTTGCCGACCGAGGAGCACGACACCGCCGTGAAACCGTAGAGGAAGGTCAGGGGATTCACCGTGGACGCGACGGGCAGCGCCAGGGTCCGTGCCGCCTGCCACACGCCGTGCACCTCGTTGACGGTGAGCCCGTTGAGGTGCCCCGCCGTGCTCTCGTAGGTGCCGATAGCCGAGCAGTCTCCCGCGGCGGGACAGGCCAATGAACTCAGTTGCACGAGGGGGATGGCGTTGGCGTTCGCCGGAGTCACCAACTCGATTCCCGCGTGCCACACGCCGTGCACTTCGTTGAGAATGAGTCCGTGGGTGACGTTGTTGGTATCGAGGTAACTGCCCGTCGCGCTGCAGTCACCCGGGGCCGTCGCGGCACAGGCGAGCTCCGACAGCGTCACGTAGGGCGTGGGTCCGGCGTTGGCCGGCAGCTTCACCTCGCTACCCGGGGACCACGTGCCACCCGTCGAGGTCAGAGTCACACCTTCGGTCTGCGGTGACGGGGAGCCGTGGGCGAGGTAACTGCCCACGGCGCTGCAGGTGGCGGCCGGGGAACACGCGACGGCCCTCAGTTGGGCGCTCTGACCGACGGTGATCGCGTTGGCCGGCAGCTTCACCTCGGTTGCCCGGGACCACACGCCGTTGCGTTCGCTCGCGACGAAGGCCTGGGCGTTGCCCGAACGATCCTGGTAGGAACCGACGACGACGCAGTTGCCCGCGAGGGCGCAGGCTCCGCTGGCGGGCGTCATACCCGGCGTGCTGGCCGCGCCGGTGGGCGCCGCGATCGTGAGCGGCGCGCGCCAGACGCCGTGGACCTCATTGAGCACGAAAGCCTGGGAATTGCCGAGCGAGTCGAGGTAGTCGCCCGCGGCGACGCAGTTGCCCGCGCTGGCGCAGGCCAGGACGGGCAGGTAGCCCTGGGCGAGCCCGTGCGCTCCGACCGGCAGAGTCGCGAGACGGGCGCGAGGCCAGGTTGTCGCCGCCGCGCCGACAGTACCGAGGGCGACGATGAGTGTCACGGTGAGGACCACCACGCGCAGCGTTTTGCTCATGGCTCCACGCTAGCGATAACACATCGCCGCGACTCTCAGCGGTGCGCGGCTACCGGGTGTGACGCGGATGCCGCGTCGAGGGGAAGGACCGCCTCGATCGTCGTGCCGGTGCCCGAGGAGTGCACGTCGAAGGTGCCACCGAGCAGGCGGGCCCGCTCGCGCATGCCCACCAGCCCGAGTGACGGTGCGGCCGCCTCGCCGCGTGGCTGGTCGGGGTCGAAGCCGCGTCCGTTATCGGTGATGGTCAGGGTGAGAGCGGTTGGTCCCTTGCGCAGGCGCACGACGACGTGGCTCGCGCCCGCGTGGCGCAGTGCGTTGCGCAGGGACTCCTGGGTGATACGAAACGCCGCGAGCTCTAACTCGGGCGAGAGCCGACCCGCGAGATCGTCAGCCTCGAGGTCCACGTCCGCCTCTTCGTTGTCGTCGAGGTCGGCCACCAGACTGGCCAGAGCCGCCACGAGGCCGAGTTCGTCGAGGGCCGGCGGTCGAAGGTCGCGCGAGAGGGTGCGTAGTCGACTCGCCGCGTCGAGCGCCTGGCGGCGCGCGTCGGCCAGTTCGCGTGATACCACCTCGGGTACCGCGGTCGTCTCGGCCATCGCCTCGAGACGTCGCGCCAGGTGTAGGAAGAGTTGGAGTGGTTCGTCGTGCAACTCGCGCGCGAGACGCCGACGCTGGTCCTCCTCGACCTGGACGACCAGTTGGGCGAAGTAGCGCGCCTGGCGCTGTTCGTGGCGTTCCTCGGTGACGTCCTCGAAGGTGACCTGGCGGAGGTGCTGGCCATCGGCACCGGGCATCGAGGTGACGTCGATGCGATAGTCGCGTCCGTCGGGCCGCGTGAGCACCGACCCGGCGAGGTCGTTCACGTCGCAGTGCAGCAGGTCCCGGCACGACACGCCGACGACGTCGTCGCCGAAGGCGGCGCGCGCGGCGGGGTTCGCGTCGCGCACGACGTGGGTGTCGTCCACGACGAGGATGGGCGAGTGGTTGGCCTCGAAGAGCTGGTGGTAGCCCTTTTCCACCGCGAGGGCACGCGTCGTGGCTTCTTCGATGCGCCGGTGGGCGAAACGTTCGGACTCAATGACCTGGCCGAAGACGAAGGAGATCGCGAGCACGATCACCAGGTTCATCACGTCGGGCAGGACGTGACCCTCGTCGTGAGGCAACAGGAGGTCGGGCAGCCAGAGCAGCGTGGCCCAGGCCGCGGTCGCGAACGATCCGGCGAACCCGTAGCGCATTCCGGCGTAGCCGATGGGCAGGACCAACGCGGCCACCGGCACGCTGTCCACGAGGGCGCCGCCGAGGAGGGCCGGGTGCACGTCGAAGAAGAAGTGGACGATGACGATCGCGACGACGACGAGTTGGATCACCCAGAAGCGCGCGTCGTGGATCGGCGGACGCAGGGCACGACGCGCGGCGGAGGGGTAGCTAATCGTCTCGGAGGTCTGGCTCATAGCTTCCAAAGGTGGGGCCGGGTACCAGGCGATGATTGAGCGCGTAGGTCACGGCCTCGGTGCGCGAGGTGACGCCGAGCTTACCCAGCAGGTTCGAGACGTGGCTCTCGACCGTGCGCAGGCCGAGCTGGAGCTCTCCGGCGATTTGTTTGTTCGAGCGTCCCTGGGCCAGGAGCTCGAGCACGTCGGTCTCGCGACGCGTCAGTGGATTGACCGCGTCGGGGCCCCGACGGCGACGCCGGATCAGTCGCTGCGAGATGGCGCGGTCCAGCACGAAGATGCCGTCGGCGACCGCGCGCACGGCGTCGACCAGTTCGCGTCCACTGGTGGTCTTGAGCAGGTAGCCGTCGACGCCGATCTCGAGCGCCTCGGTGACGTAGGCGTGCTCGTCGAAGGCGCTCAGGATGACGACGCGCACGTCGGGGCGCGTGGCGGTGAGGGTGCGCGCCAGTTCCAGGCCGCTCATCCCCGGCAGGTTGACGTCGACCAGGGCGACGTCGACTCCCAGGCCCTCGATGATCTCCAGCCCCTCCTCGCTCGAGCCGGCGAGCCCTACGACCTCGATGCGATCGGCCTGGTCGAGGATTTGGCGAGTGCCTTCGCGCACGAGGGCGTGGTCGTCGACGATGAAGACACGAATCGGGGTCACGGGAGCGCTGTTCGGGAACGCTGACGGGGCACTGTCGGTAGTGGGAGTGAGATTAATCACGGTGATCGTCTCCGTACTCGGGGGCGCCACGTCCGTGACCGATCTCTCGGTGGCCGACTGCTGGTGGTTTCGTACGTAACGTCACGCTCGGCTCTATTCGTACACCCCCAGCGCAGACTACCCCCACCGGTGCCCCCCGTTGCCGTCCGTAATTCTCCCACCCGTGACTACTGACACGTCGTACGTACTTGACACGGATGTTCCTCAGTGATAGTACCTAGGTTAACCAGTAGTAGAACACTACTACTTAAGTACTGTAGTACTCATTCGACAGCGGGTGGATCGGAGGGGCCATGGTGGTCGAGGTACGAGAAGAGGTGCCGTCAGGGCGGGGGGCTCACCTGGTGGACCCGGTTGCCGTGGCCATTCGCACGCGTCCACCCGCGCGCGCCGGCGAGCGTGAGCGCTTCGCGTCGACCGACCCCTCACCGGGGCTGGACGTCGCGCGCCACCCGCGCGTCGCGCGTCTACTGCATAACCGCAAACTCCAGTTCATGCTGATCCTGCCCAACCAGATCATCTTCTGGCTGGTGATCGGCATTGGCCTGCTCGGGACGCTCGTGCCCGGCCTCAACTTCGCGACGGCGATCACCTGGTACGTGTGGTTCTGCCTGGTCTTCGTGATGATGGTCGTGGTGGGGCGTGCCTGGTGCTCGATGTGCCCCTTCGGCGGTTTCGGCGAGTGGGTGCAGCGTCACACCTTCTGGCGTCGCACCCCGTCCAGCGTGGGCGTGGGCCTCAAAGTACCGGAGGTCGTGGGCCAGTACGGCTTTCTGTTGTCGGTGGGGACCTTCCTTCTGCTGACCTGGATCGAGGAGTTCTTTAACATCGCGGGGCCCGGCAACCCCGCCTCGACCAGCTTCATGGTTCTGGGCATCGTGGGCAGCGCACTGGTCTTCTTCATGCTCTTCGAGCGGCGCAGCTTCTGTCGCTACGTGTGTCCGCTCACGGCCCTCATCGGGACGGTCGGCTCGATGGGCTCGGTGGCGGGCTTTCGCACGCGCGATCGCGAGGTCTGCTTCAACTGCGCGACTAAGGACTGCATGCGCGGCAGCGAGGACGGCTACGGGTGCCCGTGGTACACGTGGCCGGGTAGCGCCGACTCCAACCTGACCTGCGGCCTGTGCACCGAGTGCTACAAGTCCTGCCCGTCGGACAACATCGGACTCTTCGTGCAAAAGCCACTCACCTCGGTGGTCGCACCGACTCGGCGTCGCGCCGACGTGGCCTGGGCCGTGGCTCTCCTGTGGGGCCTGGTGCTCTACCAGCAGATCAACGCACTGCCGTTCTTCGGTCGCATGGACAATTGGCTCAACGTGCACACCCACTTTCCGCAGTACCCGAACCCGATCGACTACCTCGGCGTGATCGCTCTGGTGGCCGCGGTGATGGCGGGCATCGCGTGGGTCGTGGCCCGGGTCTTCGTGGACCGCGACTACGTGGTGCCGGCGGGCGGCCGATCCTTCGTGGACCGCACCAGCGTCTTTCGCACGTACTTCGTGCCCCTGATGTACGGGATCATCCCGGTCGTGGGCGCCGACTACTTCGCCCGTCAGTTGCCGAAGTTCTTCCAGCACGCGCCGCGAGTCATCCCGGCCGTCGGCCACCTCTTCGGGGTGGGCTCGACCACCTCGACGCTGTACCGCACGTCGATCATCGGCTCGAACTCGGGCATCATCGGCGTCCAGGTGGGCGTGATGGTGGCCGGCACGCTGGCCGCGATGTGGACCAGCTGGAGGGTGGCCGGTCGGGACCTGGTGGTTCCGAGCGGCCAGCGCCGCGCCGTGCAGTGGGCGGCCCTGGCGATCGCCCTCGTGCTCGGCGTGATCGCCGCCGTGCTGTACGTCGCCATGAACGCCGCGGACTAGGGGGACTGATGACCATCACCGATACCGAACGAGACCTCGAGCACGACGGGACCACGCACGTCGCGGTCGTCGCCGATCGCTGCGCCGGGTGCCAGGAGTGCGTGATTCGCTGCCCCGTGGGGGCCCTGTCGATGGACCCGGCTACCTGGACCGCGGTCGCCGACGACGCGGTCTGTGTGGGGTGTCGCCAGTGCGTGCGTACCTGCCCCTTTAGCGCCATCTCGGTGCAGGGACCCGTGCGCGTCACCGAGCGTCTCGACCCGGCGCTGCACCACCCGGCGGTGCTCGAGGGCAACGTGGACGAGACGCGCGTCGGCTTCGCGTCCTGGGAGGACGCGCGCCGCGAGGCGGAGCGTTGCCTCACGTGCCTCGATCCGACCTGCGTACGAGGGTGTCCCGCTCACAACGACATTCCCGGTTTCATTGGCGCCCTGCGTGACGGTGATCTGACGCGCGCGCACGAGGTTCTCGCGCGTACCACGGTGCTGCCCGACGTGTGCTCGCGGGTGTGCAACCAGTCCGCGCAGTGCGAGGGTGCCTGTACCTGGTCGCTGGCGGGCGAGGCGCCGGTGTCGATTGGTCGTCTCGAGCGCTTCATCACCGAGCACGAGCCGGTGCCGGCACCGGTCGTCGGTGACGAGGCGACCGATCTGTCGGTCGCCGTCGTGGGTTCGGGTCCGGCGGGGGCCGCCGTGGCCTGGGATCTGGTTCGTGCGGGGGCCGCGGTCACCGTCTTCGAGCGTGACGAGACGCCCGGGGGACTTCCCCTGTGGGGGATGCCCGACTTCACCCTGCCCGACGAGGTGGCGCGGCGCCCCTGGCGTCAACTCATTGAGGCCGGGGTCGAGGTGCGCTGCGGCGTGGAGGTAGGAGCGCAGGAGTTGACCCGGCTGCTGGCCGAGCACGACGCGGTCGTGATGGCGCACGGCGCGGGTGTGCCGATGCGACTGCCGGTGCCCGGAGCCGATCTCGCGGGTGTCGTGGACGCGACGTCCTTTCTCCAGGGGGCCAAGCACGCGCTCGAGCCCGGCGGCGACGCCGACGCGCTGCGCGCGGCGCTCGGTCTCGCGACGGTGGAGTCGCGACGGCCGTCGGTACTGGTGCTCGGAGCCGGCAACACCGCGATGGACGTCGCGCGCATGGCGCGGCGCCTCGGACTGGACGCGACCTGCGTGGACTGGCTGGACGAGCGCTTCGCCCTGGCGCGCCCCGACGAACTCGCCGAGGCTCGAGCCGAGGGTGTGACCGTGCGCTTCCAGCGCACCGTGACGGCCCTGCGCGGGGAGGGCCGCGTCGCGAGCGCCGAGCTCGCCGTCACGAGTCAGAAGGACGCCGCGCACCCGCCGGTGGTGAGCAGCGAGCGCGAGACGCTGCCGGTCGACCTGGTCGTGATGGCGATGGGCTACCGACTCGATCCGTCCTTCGCTCCGGCGCTACCCGGAACCCCGGTGCGCAAGACGGTGGCGCCGATTCCCGATCGGCACTGGGTGGCGAGTGGGATCCTGGCGAATCCGGCCTCGGCCTACGCCCACCACAGCCCCGTGGGCTCGCTGGCCCTCGGGCGCGAGGTGGGTCTGTGGAGCGCCGCTCTGCCCGTGACCGACAGGCTGTGGGTGGTTGGTGATGCGCTGACGGGGCCCGCGACGGTCGTCGAGGCGATGGCCCAGGGCCGCCGCGCGGCGGCCGCGATCCTCGACGCGCGTCCCGCGCGCCCGGGCCGCGATTCCGTGGGCGAGGGGGCGCGCTCGCCGCGGGTTCTCGTGTGCGTGGAGAGCGAGGGCGGTACGACTCGTCGAGCGGCCGAGGCCATCGCCCAGCGCTTCTGGCGCCGGGGAGTGGACGCCACGGTGGCCGCCCTGGATGAGGTGGGTCTACCCGAACTCGCCGCGGCCGATCTGTTGGTCGTGGGTTCGTGGGTGGAGGGCCTGGTCGTGACCAAGGTGCGTCCGGCGCGCGCGACGCGCGCGTGGCTGGCCGCCCTGCCGCGACTGGGTGGACGACCGGTGGCGCTCTTTTGCACCTACGGGGTGAATCCTCGCGGGGCCTTGGACGAGATGCGCGCGGCGCTCGAGGCGAAGGGCGCGGTCGTGATCGACCAGGCGGCTTTCGGCCCGCGTGAGCGCCGACGTGACGACGACCCGGCGGGACCCGACGCGTTCGGCGCCCGGCTCGTGGCGCACGCGCTACGCCAGACGGCGGTGCGTACCGTGTCGCGCTGAGGTGTCTCGCCCGCGCGGACGGGAGAACTAGCGTCCGAGTGGTGAGTCGACGTGACGTGGTGTGCCGAGGCGGACGAGGAGGCGCGTGAGCCGCCGGTGGTTCGTGCGACGCCGGGTGGGGTTCGGCGTGCGTCCCGTCACGTGGCAGGGGTGGGCCATCACCGCGGTCGCCCTCGGGCTGATGGTGGTGGCGCTGCTCGTCGTGCGTCGACCCCTCGGGGCGCCGAGCGTTCTGGTAATCGCCGCGGTCTACGTGGCCGTTGGTTACGCCACGGGGGGACGATCGCGTCCGGGCGCCTCGCCCGCGCCACCCGAGTCGTCCGGGTTACCCGCGAGAGGGACGCCCGACGCGCCGACGCCGGTGGCTCCCGCGACGCTCGCCCGCGTGGCGCGCGAGGCGACCTCGCGCGCCGGCGACCTCGCGGGTCGCGACGCGGCCATTGAGGTGGTCGGACTCACCAAGTGCTTCGGAGAGCGCGACGCCTTTCGTGACGTCAGCTTTCGCGTCGCCGTGGGCGAGGTCTTCGGCTTCCTGGGACCCAACGGCGCGGGCAAGACCACGCTGGTGCGCACTCTCAGCACTCTTCTCGCGCCCACGTCGGGGTCCGCCACGGTCGCGGGTCTCTCGCTCGGGGAGGATCACGGCGAGGCGATCCGCCAGCGAATCGCGGTGATGACCGAATCGCCCGGACTCTACGGTCGCTTGAGCGTCCGTGAGAACCTCGAGTTCTTCGCCGGCCTCTACCAGATGAGCGACGCGCGGGTCCGCATCGATCGGGCGCTCGAGTCGGTGAACCTCGCGGGACGGGCCGGTGATCCGTGCGCCAGTTTGTCCAAGGGTTTGCGCCAGAGAGTGGGACTGGCCCGGACGCTGCTGAACGACCCGGCGATCATCTTCCTCGACGAGCCCACGTCGGGACTGGACCCGGTGGCGACGCGCGAGGTGCTCGAGCTGATCGGCGGGCTGCGTGAGCGGGGGGTCACGATCTTTCTCACCACGCACCGTCTCGACGAGGCCGAGCGACTCTGCGATCGTGTGGCGATCCTCAACACCACGCTGCGCATCGTGGGCGACACCGACGAACTGCGCCGTCAACTCTTCGAGCGATCCCTGGAGGTGGCGACGGCGACGCCCCTCGCGGATCCCGCGGCGCTCTTCACGGCGATCCCGGGGGTCGGGTCGTGGCGGGCCAGCGGTGACGGTCGCTACGTGCTCGAGACGACCGAGCCGCGCGAGACGGCGCCGCGCGTGGCGCGCGCGTTGGTGGCGGCGGGTGCGGACGTCGAGTCACTGGCCGAGTCGCGTCATTCGCTCGAGGACGTCTACCTGCAGTTGATCGACGACGACACGGGGGTCAGCGCGTGACGTCACTCAGCGGCGCACGAATTCGCGCGGTCCTGGTGAAGGAGTTTCGCCAGTACCGGCGCAACAAGTTCATCCTCTACACCATGGTGGTTCTGCCCGTCCTGTTTCTGGTCGCACCGATCACCACGATTCTGAACCTCCCGTCGACGGCGCCCGAGGTGCGCGTGCGCGCCGCGGTGGGCTCGATCTTCCTGCTCATGCTCCTCATCCCGGTCATCGTCCCCGTGGCCATCTCCGCCTACTCGGTGATCGGGGAGCGCGACCAGGGAACGCTCGAGCCGGTACTCACCACGCCGATCCGTCGCGAGGAACTCGTGCTCGGCAAGGCTCTCGCCTCGATCATTCCCGGGGTGGCGCTGTCGTACCTGCTCTTCGCGGTGATCATGACCGTGCTGCGCGTCGTCGGCCACCCCAACGTGGTTCACGCCTTGTGGCAGGGTTCGTGGCTGGTGGCCGAGGTTCTGTTCGCACCCCTGCTGGCGGCCTGGTCCACGTGGATCGGCACGGCGATCTCGGCGCGCTCGAGTGACGTGCGCGTGGCCCAGCAGTTGGGCACCCTGGCCAGTCTGCCGGCCCTGGCCGTGACGTCGCTGATGACCTTTCAGGTGCTGAGCCCTACCGTTCCCGTCGCGTTGATCGTGGCCGGGGTGCTCGTCGTTATCGACGTGGCCGCACTGCGGGTGGTGTCGAGGCTGTTCGACCGCGAGAGATTGATTACCGGCGCGCGCGCCACGCGCGCCGCCGCGCCGCCGCCGCACGACTCCTGACGGCGCGACGGGTCGGCGGTATCGTGACGCGACGCTCTCGCGGCGCACGATCGCGGATCGTGGGGACGACGTCGCCGGGCGTTCGCCCGCGACTCGGCCGTCATCAACGAGGCGTCACTCCTCCTCGAGAGCCCGCGCGAGGCGGCGCAGGAGGGAGCGAATCGTGGCGCGCGCCACGCGCGCGAGCAACGCGTCGTCGAGCACGGCGCCCGCACGACCCAGCGGCGGGCGGTAGCGACCGGCGAGGAGCACCTCGGTGCGGTCGGGATCAAGTTCGACGAGCCTGACGGTTCCCTGCAGGCGTGGGAACAGTCCCGAGGGTCCGGTGGCCTCCCAGGTGAGAGGAATGACGAGGGCGCCGTCGTGGGCGACCGCTTCGCCGAGACGCAGCGCCACTGTCTTGGACAGCCAGGGGAGTCCACCCGGACCCACCCGCACTAGGAGCTCTTCGCCGTCGTCGCGGGCGGCCTCGAGGTGGGGAACCAGCCACGCGCCGCCGCCGCTGAGTCGCTCGGCGATGACGGCTCTTGGCGCCTCGATCTGCACCGAGTCGCTCACCTCGACCGACGGCGCCGCCGGAGCCCGGTGACCCACCACGTGGTAGGTGCCCGCGGCGATCGCTCGATCGCGCTCGACGAGAGTGGCGAGAGTGGTGCCCGCGAGCTCGGCGCGTAACGCCGCACTGGCGGCGGTCCACGTCTCGTGCAGCGGGCAGACGGACTCCCAGTGGCAGGGCTCGTCACCGAGCACGCAGGTGTCGGACTCCAGCGGTCCCTCGCCGGCCTCGACGACTTCGAGCAGGGTGATCTGATCGGGTGGTCGTGACAGGCGGTAGCCGCCGTTGGCTCCGAAGAAGGAGGTGGCGATGCGCGCCTGGACCAGGTCGCCCATGATCTGGGAGACGAAGGTGCGCGGCACGCCCATTTCCACCGAGACCTGCCGCAACTTTTTAGGGGCGTCGGCCTCGAAACTCTGGGCGAGGCAGATCGCCGAGCGCACGACGTAGTCGCCCCGCTTCGAGAGTTTCAGTCTCATTGGCTTAGGTTATCGGCGCACCTGACTTGCGCGGCGGTTACGAGGAGAGCCGCGGCCGTGGGAAGGTGGTCGCGCGCCCACTCGGTGAGCGCCTCGAGTGCGGGGAACCGCACCGCGCCGGCGTCGTTGAGCGCGTGGCGCACCGCGACCGGCGGGCCCGGTTCGACGTGGCGCTCGACCAGCCCCGCGTCACCCAGTTCGCGCAGTCGCTCGCCGAGTACCGAGTCGCTGATGGCTCCGATCTCGCGGAGGAAGGCGAACGTGGTGGGTCCCGAGGCCAGTGCCGCGAGGAGCACGCCACTTCAGCGTTTGCCGAGCACGTCGACGGCCCGACGCAGCGAGGGATCGACCTTCTTCTCGGGATTGTCGGAGAGCGTCCCCGGGGTTCGGTGAGCCGCGAGGTGGCCGACGTGGTGGAGGCGTCGTGGCGCGAGTGGCGTCTCGACGTCGCGGTGACGCACCGCGACCTCGGCGTTGATGCTCTTGACGCGAGTGCCGGGGCCCTGGCGGTCGGCGGTCGCCGATCCGGACGCGCGGCTCCGAGCAGCGAGCCGCCGTGGCGTCGGTGACGGGGTTGGTGGACGAACGTCGCAACGCTGATGCTCTCCTGTTCGCACTGCGGCTCTACAACGTCGGTGTCTCCCCGCACCTCACGACGTGGGTGGACCTGCGAGTGGTGGAGTGAGTTCACGCTGGTCGGGGTGAACCGGTCCCTCGACGATTTCGCCGAATTGGCCGCCATGATGCGTCATGAGGCCGAGCGTCTCGCTGTGCAACACGGACGGCACCTGGCCGGTGCGCGCTGAATTGGACGGGCCAGGTCTCGTCGTGCCAAGGTGGGGGTGTCGACGGCGACGCGTCCTCGACGACTGTTGACCTCGCGCCGTACGTCGCTGAGGAAAAGAGGACGTCATGAGTGGACAGTTCGACGGTAAGTCGGTCCTGGTTACTGGTGGGGGTTCGGGAATCGGTGAGGCCACCGCGTTGGCCCTGGGAGCCGAGGGTGCGCGCGTGCTCGTCCTCGACGTGAACCTCGAGGGGGCGACTGGGGTCGCCCAGCGCATCACCGCGGCCGGCGGCGAGGCGATCGCCACGTCGGGAGACGTGGGTCGACCCGACGACGTGCGCGCCGCCGTGGCGCTGGCCGAGGAGCGCTTTGGCGCGCTGCATCTGGCCTTCAACAACGCCGGGATCGGCGGCCCCCTGGGCCCGATCGCCGACATCGACATCGAGGGCTACCTGCACCTCATGGACGTGAATCTGCACTCGGTCTTCTACGGGATGCACTTCGAGATCCCCGCGATGCTGCGCGCCGGCGGTGGGGCGATCGTGAACACCTCGTCAATCCTGGGAGTGGTGGGCGACCCGACGGCCGCGCCCTACGTCGCGGCCAAGCACGGTATCGCCGGCATGACCAAAGCGGCGGCGCTGGCCTACGCCGACCAGAAGATCCGCGTCAACTCGGTGCACCCGGGCTACATCGAGACGCCGCTGCTGAACGTGCTGCCCGACGAGGCTCGTCGCGAGTTGGTGGCACTGCACCCGATCGGACGTCTTGGGCGCGCCGACGAGGTGGCGGACCTGGTGCTGTTCCTGCTCTCGGACAAGGCCAGCTTCGTTACCGGCTCGCAGTACGTCGTCGACGGTGGGTACACGGCGAGGTAGCGCCACGAGGTGATCCTCGCCCGCGAGCGATCACGTGAGACGACCGTGATGTCCGCTGGCGCGACCTACGGGTGCCGTGTCGCGCACCACGACGCGACGCGCCCCACTGCGCTGTGGGCGTCGAGGCGGTCGCGCGTGCTGGCGCGCCAGGCGCGCAGTGAGAGCGCGGTGGTGGTCGGGGTGGCGAAGTTCTCGAAGTCGGTTCCGACGACGGCCGACAGTCCCCGGTAGCAGTTGTAGTCCATTATTAGCGCGCGTCCCGCGATGGGGGTCTCCAGCACGACCAGCGGGTTGAGCCGGTCGTGCGCACCGTCCCCGCCGATGACGTTGTGCTCGATCACCACGTCGCGCCAGTTACCCGCCAGGTCGATCACGGGTGCGACGGCGTGGCCCTGGAAGTTCTGGCTCTGGTTGACGAACACGTTGTGGGCCACGACGACATCACGCATCGACGAGCCACGTCCGTAGGTGTCGAGGTAGAGGGCGTCGTAGGCGTGCCCGGCCACCGCGGAGCGGCCGGGCACGCCGGGCGGGTTGGGGCCCTCGCTCGGGTCGCCCGGGCTGGTGCCGCGTGAGTCGACGACGACGTTGCCGGTCACACGTAGATCCGACGTGGAGCGACCGGGAGTCTCGACGTCGAGACTGATGCCTTGGTTGGTGTTCCACACGACGTTGTCGCGGATCCAGAGGCGCGCCGCGCCGTCATCGTAGATACCGCCGGCGTTCTCGCCGAGCGAGACGCAGCGCTCGCTCGCCGGGTCCCAGCTCGCGTACGCACTGTTGGTCAGGGTGTCGACGTTGGCGACGCGATTGTTCGTAATCAGGCCGTCGCGCGGTTGTACCGGTCCGGCCTCCCAGCCGGCGACGTCGATGCCGATGTTGTCGAGTCCGCGCAGTACGTTGTGCGCGATCAGGTAGTCGACCACGTTGCCGTCGATGCTGAGCGACTCGCTCTGGCCCGTGCGCAGGTCCTCGATCGTGTTGCCCTCGACGACGACGTGCTGGAGGGGTGGTGATCCGGCTCGACCGGCGTCGATCACCACGATGCCGTAGGCGCCGACGTCGGGGTTACCGCACGTGGACCGCGTGGGGTGCGCGTCGGCGAGGTTGGCCACGTCGGTGACGATGTTGTCGAGCAGGTAGATGTTGCCGCAGGTGCCGTGGTGGGCGACGCACGCGGAGCGGTAGGGCACGGCGGTGCGGGTGGTGGTCGTTGCGGCGGCACGTGCCGTGACGTCGATCCCCGCAGGAGTCTGTCCGGGCCCGTTGTAGAGGACGTCGCGTACGCGTAGCCCGATAATTGCCACGTCGCGCGAGTCGACGATGCTGATCGCGGCCGCGACCGGCCAGTACTGGTGGGGGGCCACGTCGCGCGGGGTGACCGTTCCCAGTTCGATGACGGCGGTGCGGCCGGGGGCGTGGGTGATCATCAGCAGCGCCGTCGAGGTCTTGGACGCGACGCGTAGGGGTGCGCGGAAGGTCCCCGCGAGACAGATCGTGGTGGGGTGGGCGAGGCGACGTTGGTGCGCGGTGATCCACTGGTTGACCGCGCCGACGGTGGCGCCGATGGTGGTGTCGAAGGTGACGGCGCAGCGCCGGTGCGCGTTAAGCGGGCGACCCCCCGGGGTCGCGGGGTTGGGGATGCGCCCGTCGCTCGGCTGGGGAGTGGCGCCGATTGGCTCAAGGGGAAACGGCGCCACGGTGGGTCGAGTCGGGCGGGACGCGGTCGACCCGAGGGCGGGCGGGGCTGGTACGGCAACGGCAACGCCGACGCAACTGGCCAGGGCGAGCACGGTTACGAAGGTGGTGCCGCGGCCGACGCGCCTGGCGTGGCGCGTCACGTGTGGTGTGTCGCCGCGCTGGCGTCGTCGAGCGCGGGGTGTGAACGCAGCACGACCAGCGACGTCACCGCCCACGCGACGATCAGGAGTAACCAGACGACCGCGCGCACCCAGAGGTGCAGACCGTGGGAACCGAGCGGACCCCGAGTCAGCGGGGCGTAGGCGGTCCACCCGGTGTCGGTCGACCACGACGTGATCCACCACCCCACGACCGCCAGGGCCGCGCCGAGCGCGACGACGAGCACGACGCGCTGCGCGCGGTTCGGGTGCCAACTCCCCATGCGCCAAGTTTCACACACCCGCGCGCGGACCGCCGGGGCAGTGCGTTTAGCTGGCGGGCGGGTACGACGTCGCGAGGAAGGGGCCACCATTAAAGAGGTGGGTGTTGTCGCCGTCGACGCGGGTGTAGTGGCCGTTCACGATGCGGTAGGCCCAGGCGGTGGTGGATGTCTCGTGCCAGGTACCCGCCGCGCAGGAGGGCGTGCAGTCGTTCCAGCGGGCTGTACCGGTGGCGAAGGCCGTGGACTGTCCCCAGTTGGTCCACGAGATGTCGGTGATCTCGGTGTTGGCGTCCGCGCAGGACAGCACCAGCGTGTGGGGCTTGGCGGTGAGGGTGCTCGAGCAGTCGTAGAGCCCGGCGGCGGTGGTCTCGTGGGCCTGATGCCACGAGAGCAGGGCGAAGAGTCCGGCGAGGACGACGAGCACGGCGAGCAAGAGGACGGGGATGTACCGACGCATGTGCCCAGTGTACGACGAGGCGGCAGTGCGCGAGGGGGGTCGAAGGTCCTGGACGAGGAGTCGCCGCCGGGGTCAGTCGGGCGTGACGCGTAGTGACGAGTCACTGGCGCGAGCGGCGCTCGGGACCACGGGCTCAGAGACGAGCGCGTGGGGAACGAGCGCCGTCGCGCCGGGCGGTCAATGGCTGGCAGGGAGGAGGACAGTCGCCGTCGACGCCGTTCGCCTAGCGGGGCGAAACGCGCGAGGTTGGTCGTGGCGGCGTCGGTGCGACGCCGCTGAGTTGGGAGCGGTGACGCTCGATACGCGAGTCGAGCTTCTCGAGGAAGTCGTCGAGGCGGGCGGCCTTGGCGGCCACGATCTCACGCATCTGGGTTAGCTCGTGGTAGGCGGCCTCGATGAGACGAAGCTGGCGCGGACGGCTGGTGATGGCCCGGTACTCCTCGCGCAGGGCGTCGAGCCGGTCTTCGGCACTGATCATGGTGCGGATCTCGTCGAGGTTGAAGCCGAGGAGTTCCTGCATCTCGCGGATGCGCTGGATCCGCGCGATGTCGGCGTCGCAGTAGCGGCGGCTTCCGCCCGGCTCGTGCAGGGCCGGGCGCACGAGTCCGACCTCCTCGTAGTAGCGCAGGGTCCGCTCCGAGACACCCAACTGGCGCGCCACCGCGCCGATGCGCACGAGGTCGCTACGGTCGCCCTCAAGGGCGTGGGGGCACGCCTGGTGTGCCCCACTCGAGGCCGTGCCAGCGCTACGGGTCGGCGACTTCGCGGCACTCACGCGGGGACGCCCTTGTCGCCGTCGCGCGTGGTTGCGAGAACGGACTCCTCACTGGTCACGGTTCCGACGGTAACCGGGGCCAGGACGTCACGGTCGGCCGCACTGAGTTCGGCCCCCTCGACGTAGTGGTACTTGCCACCACGCATCCACGACGCGATCGCGGCGATCACGCAAGCGACGACGGCGAAGTCGAAGGCTTCACGCAGGCCGTGCATGAAGGGGGCGGTCACCAGGTGGGGGAAGAAACTGCGACCCGTCAGGTACGCGGCGTGCGCCGGGGAGAGCGCGTGTAGGGCCGGGCCCAACAGCGTAGCCATCGGGTTGTAGCCGAGGAAGGCGGCAAACAGTGCCCCGGTGGGCGGCAGGTGGGACACCTTGGCCGCGGTGGCCGGCGCAATGCCCTGGGCTACGAGCCCGTGGTACAGGGTGTCGGGCAGGTGGCTGGCGAGCCCCGCGATGATGAGCGAGAAGAAGACGCCGATGGAGAGCACCATCGCCGCGTTCTGGAAGGTGGCGGTCATGCCGGCTCCGGCGCCTCGCTGGTTGGGGGGCAGGCTGTTCATGATCCCGGCCCAGTTGGGCGAGGCGAACAGTCCCATCGCGAGACCGTTGAGCAGGAGCAGCAGCGCGAACCAGAGGTAGCCGAAGTTACCCGGTAGGAGTTCGAGCAGTCCGAAGCTCAGCGCCGCGGCGACCATGCCGCCCGTGGCGAAGGGTCGCGAGCCGTAGTGGTCGGAGAAGATGCCCGATAGCGGTCCGGCGATGAGAAAGCCGACCGTGAGTGGCAGCATGAAGATCCCCGCCCACAGCGGCGTGGCGGAGAAGCTGTAGCCGTGCTGGGGGAGCCAGATTCCCTGGAGCCAGATGATGAGGATGAACATTAGGCCGCCGCGGCCCAGGTTCGCGAGCAGGTTCGCGACGTTGCCGGCGGAGAAGGCGCGGATGCGAAAGAGGGGGAGGCGAAACATGGGGTTCGCGACCTTCGTCTCGATCCACCCGAAGAGTGCGAGGACGATGATTCCCCCGCCCATTGAGCCGAGCACCATGGGGTTGGCCCAGCCCATCGACTGGCTGCGGTAGGGCTCGATGCCGTAGGTGATGCCCACGAGCAGGGCGATGAGTCCGACGGCGAAGGTCAGGTTGCCCCACCAGTCGATGGAGGACGGCGTGCGCACGCCCTTGTCCACCAACTTCGTGTAGGACCAGTAGGTGCCGAAGAGACCGAAGGGTACCGAGACCAGGAACACGAGGTGCCACTCGACGGGCGCGAGTACGCCCCCGAGAATGAGGCCGATGAAGGAGCCGCCGATGGCCGCGACCTGGTTGACCCCGAGGGCCAGGCCACGCTGGTGGGGTGGGAAAGCGTCGGTCAGGATCGCGCTGGAGTTGGCGAAGAGTAGTGAGCCCCCGATGCCCTGACCCACCCGCATCGTGATGAGCCACATCGCGCCACCCGAGCCGTGCATCCACGTCACCGCGAGCAAGATCGAGAACACGGTGAAGACGGCGAAGCCGAGGTTGAACATCTTTACTCGGCCGAACATGTCACCGAGGCGTCCGAAGCTCACCACGAGCACGGCCGTTACCACTGTGAATCCCATCAGCAGCCACAGGAAGTAGCCGGAGTTCGATGGGGTGAGCGGGTTGAGGCGAATGCCCTTGAAAATGTCGGGCAGCGAAATCAGGATGATCGACTGGTTGATCACCACGAGGAACATGCCGAGCGTGGTGTTGGACAGGGTGAGCCACTTGCCCTTGTAGGGGTCGCCACCAGCCTCCGTCACCTCGTGGTGATCCGTTCGTGTCGCCATTCGTCCTCCGCCGTGTCGAGACCTAACTGGGTCATATCTTACGTGAACGTGAGGAAAGAAGTGCACCGGTGGCGTCGACAGTTCTGATCATCGGGTGCTACCGCTCATGCCCGCGCCGCGCGACGGCCGACGGACCGTGGAGGTGAGTACGCACGTCTCCGTGGCGGTGAGGCGCCCGACTCGCGAGCGTGCGGCGGCGCCGTCGGCGGCGGCGCGTCACGTGACCACCAGGACAATCGCGGGCTATCACAACACAACACCGTCACTAGTACGTGAAACGACATCATCAAGAGTCCACAATCGAAGGTCCTCACCTGAAGGAATCCTCAGTAATCCCACTCTCTACGGACAAACAACGGCAACGCACGAACTTGACAAAGTTTTCTTGTCCGACCAGACTTGAACACTGCAGGGGCGGAAGGGAAGTTGCCATGAAGAGGATTCACTCCGAGAATGGCCGTGTCGGATCGCGCACCGAGTCGAGGGGGGCGGGGTTGCGAAGCCTGCGTACCTCGTCGGTGGCACTGCTGGTGGTCCTGGCGTCGGTCGTGACGACTGCCACGAGCGCAAGCGCGGGTTCAGGCCCAACCCTCAACGACTCTCGCGCCATCTTGGGGACCGGAAGTACGGGAGCGAGTCTCTGTCCTACCGGTGACGCCATCGTGTCGCAATCGGCGCCGGTTACGGGTGGCAACCAGGATGGGATCTCGTGGTCGACGGGTAGCGAGCCCCAGTACCCGTACCCGCCGTCGGGTGTCTCTGCGCCAAGTGGCGGCATCCCGTACGTCGAGATCACTGACACGAGCAACGTCACGATCGACGGCGTCATCGTGCACGGTGGCGGTGGCGGTGGCTCCGCGTACCAGTTCTACAACGCCACGTCGAACAGCCTTCCGCCTAGCGGCACGCTGACGAGCACTGCCGATGGTGTCGCCACCACGGGCAGTGCGGGTGGCTATTACTACACTCCACCCACCAACAACGGCGGCGGTTCTCCCGTCTTGAGCGGCGTGTACATCTGCGTGGCTCCCTCCGGCCGGACCGCGACGCTCAGCACCACTCCCACGGTGAGTGGCACGTCGGTGTTCGACACCGCGACGGTGAGCGGCATCACCGGCGGAACCGTGCCTACCGGCACGGTGACCTTCACCCTGTACTCGGGCACGCCGGGCAACGGCACGCCGGTGACGAGTTACGGTACCGATAACCCGACGGATGGGTCGGCGACCGTGACCCTGTCAGGCGGCACTGCAACGTCGCCTTCAGCCACCGGCCTCGCGCCGGGTAATTACTACTTCATGGTGACCTACAGCGGCGACGGTACCTACTCGGCGATCACTCCGGGTACGGTCGAGACGTTCGCGATCGCCAGCGTCACGACCACACTCAACCCACCTAGCGGTGACATCAACGTCGGACAGAGCGCGAGCGACTCGGCG
Source organism: Actinomycetes bacterium (assembly GCA_021793395.1). GTDB lineage: Bacteria > Actinomycetota > Acidimicrobiia > Acidimicrobiales > RAAP-2 > RAAP-2. The sequence continues at coordinate 279 of JAJYSU010000023.1, read as the reverse complement.
ACGGTCTCGAACGTCACCGCGAGCCCCTCGGGCACGGTGACCTTCACCGTCTACACCAACAACACCTGCACCACGGCCGCGAGCGGGTTCACGTCGGCGTCGACTCCCTTCACCGGCGTCATCGGCACGACGAACCCGGTGTCGCTCGGTACGTTCACCACCGCGGGCACCTACTACGTCCAGGCGGTCTACAGCAGCGGTGGGCCCAATCCCACCACGGTCTCGAGCCAGTGTGGCTCGGAGGTGGTGACGGTGACCACTGTCACCCCGCCATCGATC
>JAJYSU010000069.1 GCA_021793395.1 Actinomycetes bacterium | reverse complement strand
TTGCTAAGCCAGGCGCCAGCGTCGATAGTGGTGGGGACGTTCATCATGTGTCTCCCCACGTTGTTGTCTTGCAACTGCGTCGTGAGAGTGGCGCGATGAACGTCGTTTTTGGTGGACCCTGATTCAGATCACTGGCTCGTACACCACTCGTTGGGACTCAACTCAGCGGGGACCCCGCACCCTCATGCAGAATCGATTTTCGATCCCACCAATGCCACTAGTCACGGTACGGTCTGTTCATGGCAGAGTCGCCCCTTACGAATGCGCACGGCGTGAGACTTCTGTCGTTTGATCGACTGGACAGCGACTCGTTGCGGACTGTAGAAGAATCGTCATTCTTTGCCTGCTCATTGATAGTGGTGCAATGGGAGCAGCAGGTCTTGTTCGACTTCCACGATGGTCGACAGCAGTGGGAGCTCCCGGGGGGAACAGTAGAGGCGAGCGAAGCGGCTCACCAAAAGGGCGAAACGGGAATTGACCGAAGAAACGGGAATCAAAACAGACAGAGTTTCGTTAGTAGCGCGAGCCGAATTCATGTTCGAGGGTAACGCAACTCAATACCGAGCGGCGGTCTTCACCGCCGTTCTAAGCAGCGCACCACGTCTAGTTATCAGTGACGAACTAATTGAGTTCCGCTGGTGGAGTCCAGAGGTTGAATCCTGGGATGAAATGGACGCCCTCGACGCAGAGGTTGTTCGTTGATACCGTTCTCACGAGTAGGAAAGTGACGTAAGTCGCCAATGCGGGGTTGTGGAACTGTCGCGTCGAGCCTCCGACACCAACATTCTCCGGTTCCTTGAGCCCAACCTTGCGGAGCAGGACGTTCAGGGTCGGCGTGCCGTAGAGTTTCACCTCTAGGTGATCAGGGAACACGATCACTGTGTCGAGCAGTTCGTGTACGAGTATCCGGCGCTCCTCGTCGGTTGCCGCATCCCACACGGCGTTGATATCCAGATCGCCACGTAACGCCACGACTTGTTCGAAGCGCACTTCGAGTTCGTTAACGGCCTCGGTCTCGCGTTGTTCGGCGGCGGCGAGTTCGCGCGCGACGTCGATCGAAGCCATGAGACGTTGCTCCTCGTCCTTGAGTCCCTCCGTCGAAATAGTGCCCTCGTAGAAGAGTTGGAGTAACTTCTGGCGCTGGAGGCAAGCGTTTCTTGGGTATCCGCGGCACTCGGCCGACGGTCCCGGCGGGTCCTCACGGACCCCCTCCGGGTCCCCCCGGCCAACTGGGCGCGGATCGCCTCCTGGAGGTGTTCGTGTTGCCCAAGAAGAGACGTGCCGAGCTCGGCGGCCCGATGGAGCCCCTTGGTGCTGCGAGCGGGCCGGCGCAACCCGCCGGCGCTGAGAATTCGACCGTCCGTGCATCGGCACCGCGGAGAGTGACACGCTCGCACCGGAACATGACGTCGGCTCGGCGCGACGACCTCGCGGAGTTGGCTCAGCTGAAGACGTCGTCAGTTGTCCGAAGGCGCCGGCAATGAGACGGTCGCGGTCCCTCTCCTGAGTTAGATGTCCTGGTTGGACGTCGAACACCCACCATCCACCAGGCATCAGGCGGGGAACCGCCACCTCAACCTCCACGCTCCGCGGGACAACCTCTGCGGGGAAAACTGGTTGAATCTCTCGCTGTTCACGCCACACACGCGAGACGTCGATGGGCCCGTAATCGTTCAGGTCGCGGTGTTGGAAATGTGGATCATCCCACTGCATTAGGCTTTCGAAGTGCCCCCTGCGCAACGCTCTCGAGTTCTGAACTTGGCGATCGCGGCGCGGGTGATGACCGCCGATGACGCGGCCCAGTTCATTCGACCAGGTGACAACGTCGGGATGAGCGGCTTCACCGGGGCGGGATACCCCAAGAAGGTTCCCGGAGCATTGGTGCGGCGTGTCGAGGAGGCGGCGACGCGAGGCGAGAAGTTTGCCGTCAGTGTATGGACGGGTGCGTCAACCGCTCCTGAACTCGACGGGGCACTCGCTGGCGTCGACGCCATCGACCTTCGCATGCCGTATCAGTCTGACCCCGTCAGCCGCGCCAAGATCAACGCCGGACTCGTTGACTATCTTGATCTTCACCTCTCGCACGTCGCCCAGATGGTGTGGGAGGGTGCCTTCGGCCATCTGGATGTCGCGGTCGTCGAAGTGACGGGCGTCACCGCCGACGGTGAACTGATTCCATCCTCCTCGGTGGGTAACAACAAGACGTGGATTGATCAAGCAGATCGAGTGATCCTGGAAGTGAACTCGTGGCAGCCCGCGTTGTTTGAAGGAATGCACGACGTGTACTACGGCACGGCGCTGCCACCCCAGCGCATGCCGATTCAGATTATGACGGCCTCGGACCGCATCGGCGTGCCCTATCTCCACTGTTCCCCTGAGAAAATTGTCGCGGTCGTCGAGACCAATGCTCCCGATCGAAACACGGCATTCAAGCCTGTCGACGAGACGTCACGACAGATTGCGCAGCATCTCCTGGAGTTTTTGTCGCACGAGGTGAAGCGAGGTCGCCTCCCCGCCGCGCTCCTGCCGCTGCAGTCAGGCGTGGGCAACATCGCCAATGCCGTTCTTCAAGGACTTGACGACGGTCCGTTTCGACCACTCACTGCGTACACCGAAGTCATCCAGGACGGCATGCTCTCGTTGCTTCGCTCGGGTACCATGGACACCATCTCGGCGACAGCCTTCTCACTCAGTGACGAGGGTGCCGCTGATCTGCACGCCAATATCGCCCAGTATCGCGACCAGATCGTGCTGCGACCTCAGGAGATCAGCAACCACCCCGAAGTGATCCGTCGTCTCGGCTGTCTGGCGATGAACGGAGCCATCGAGGCCGATATCTACGGCAACATCAACTCCACCCACGTGATGGGAACGAGCATCATGAACGGAATCGGCGGCTCGGGTGACTTCGCTCGCAACGCGTATATTGCGATGTTTCTCACGCCATCGATCGCCAAGGGAGGGGCGATCTCATCCATTGTGCCGATGGTCAGTCACGTGGACCATACCGAGCACGACGTACACGTCATCATTACGGAGCAGGGCGTGGCGGATCTACGCGGCCTGGCGCCGCGGCGCCGTGCCCAGGTGATCATTGACCACTGTGCGCACCCCGCCTACCGACCGATGCTCCAGGATTACTTTGATCGCGCGTGCGCACTGTCTTCGGGCAAGCACACCCCCCACTTAATCGACGAGTCGCTCTCGTGGCACGTGCGCTACCTACGCGACGGTACGATGCAGCCCGCGTGAGTGTGAGGGCGTCGCGTTCGTGAGCGTCACAGTCGTCGTTATCGCGCTGTAGGAGTGTGGCGAGGAGCGCCGAGTGTCGTCACGTCACCCCATGTCACGTCCTGAGACGAACACGCGACGGTGATGCACCGTACTGGTTGGGTCCTCGGGAGCCTTGTGAAGAAGCGCTCCGTGAGGACGAGGAGCTCCTGATCGCGGCGCGATCCTCACTGAGCGCAGAGGACGATCCAGTACCGGTACCCGTGGAGTTCGTGACCACGTTGTATCGTCGGTGCCCGGCGAACCTTGGGTGGTGGCCAGGCGAACGCGGTGATCTTCATTGACGAAACTCGAGCCCGGGAGTCGTCGTCTACAGTGTTCGGTTCGGTGGATCGACCGCAGGGGGGGAGAACAGCGCGACGGGGCCAATTCGCATAGTGCGGTCCGCGGACTTGCACATGTCGTAGACGGTCAATGACGCCACGGTGACGGCGCTTAACGCGCGCAGGCGGGCGGACTCCTCGCTCAGGCACGTGACGCTGACCGTGACGTCAATGAATCTCTCGCCCACAGTGAAGTTGACGACGACGTCCCTCACGGCGTCGGAGACGATAAGCGGTACGTAGGACGCAGCATCCTTGGCGGCTTGTACGCCGGCGAAGCGAGCCACGGCGAGCACGTCGCCCTTCGCGATCTCGTGCGCGGCGATGGCTCGTGCGGTGTCGGGAAGCATGGTGACGCGCCCGCGGGCGGTCGCGCGCTCGCCACGCACCGCGTCGCTAGCCGGCGCATCCGTGTGAGTCATCGTCGGATCGATGAGATAGCCACTCTTTGATTCAACGTCACACCACTTCTTCCTCGTACAGACTCGACACCACCTTAGAAGTGCGGGCCTCGTGCGCGTACGCTCGGGTGGTGGCTCTAGGTGCGAAGATCGTGACGGTGTCGGACTCGGTGATCGCGGGTACTCGAGTTGACGCCGCTGGTCCCCGAGTGGCCGCGTGGCTACGCCAACGCGGTTACGACGTCGTCGATCAACGTCGGATACCGGACGGCATTGAACCGGTGGCGACGGCGCTGCGCGAACTCGCGACGGGTTTTTCCGGGCTCATCGTGACGACGGGGGGGACAGGCTTCGCGCCCCGAGATCTCACACCCGAGGGTACTCTGCTGGTCATCGAGCGTGACGCGCCGGGTTTCGCGGAGATGATGCGCGCTACGAGTCCCTATGGTGCGCTGTCACGAGGCCGATGCGGCATTCTCGGATCGAGTTTGATCCTCAATACTCCAGGCTCGCCCAACGCGGCGCTCGAGTGTCTCGAGGGCGTCGCGCCGGTCCTCGCTCACGCGCTGAATCTTCTCGCAGGAACTCGTGACCCTCACCCTCCCGAGACTGGCGGTACGACCGCAATCTCATCGGAGGGACCGACGACGTGATCACGTGCCGCGTCGTCACCGTTGACCCACAGGTGGCTCAGCGCAACTATCTCGGCGAACGTCGGCCCGAATCGTTCGACCGCGCGTTCGATCACGTCGGCGACGGTGTCTCCGGGGAACTCGGCGCGACGTACGCCAGCCGCCTCACGAGCGGGTCCGAGTAACAGGAGTCGGCTCATGAGATGAGGTCGTCCACGTTGACTATGTCCTGGGCTTCCGCACTCCAGGCAGAGCCGCCTCGCCACACCTCTCGCTTCCACATGGGCACCGTTCGCTTCACCGCATCGATGCAGAACTGAGCAGCCTCAAAGGCCTCTCGCCGATGCGGTGACGAGACCGCGACAACGACGGCGGTGTCGGTCACCGGAACCGTGCCGATTCGGTGGTGCACGGCAATGGCGCGCACGACGGGCCAGTTCTGCCGTACCACTGCCGTCACCGCGCGAATCCGTGTCTCGGCGAGCGTGATATCAGTGTCGTACTCCAGCTCAATGATCTCGTGTTCGAGGGTCGAGTTCGCCCGGGCCGTGCCGCAGAAGGTGACCACTGCTCCGCAGTCGGGTCGCGTGACCCACCCGGCGACCTGGTCAGGTCGCAGTGAGTCGGCCGTTACCACTACCCACTCGCTCGCCTGGTTCAGGTCCACGGACTTAACCTAGTTTCGACGAGTGGCGCACCGAGCGGTTCATCAACCGACTCCGTAGCAGTAGCGCACGTACGGCAGAATTGCTCAGACATTCGCGCATTTGCGGGGTGTGACGTCCTAGTATCGTCGCACGACGGCGCGAGAGCCGGCTCCGCACCGCGTTACTGGGGGAGAGGTGATGACGACCTGGCGCACCGTAGTCAGATACGTTCGTGCACCACACGTCGCGACCATGCTCGCCGCCCTCGCCCTCGTACTCGCTGGCACCGCCGCTCCCCAGGACGGCGCCGGCGCGTCGGGTGCTCGCGGTACCGTTGACGTGCTCTACGCGGGCTCTCTTCTCGAACTGATGCAGAACCAGATCGCTCCGGCATTTCATCGGCGAACGGGCTACACCGTGGTCGGGTTTCCTAACGGTTCGATGGCACTCGCCGCGGAGATCAAGGGTGGTACGGAGGTCGCCGACGTCTTCGTGAGTGCGGCACCGAGCGTGAATCGCGAACTCGAGGGCGCGGCGAACGGTGACTGGGTGTCCTCGTATCGAATTCTCGGTCGCTCACCCCTGGTGCTGGGTTACAACCCGTCGTCGCCCTTCGCGCCGGCCCTGCGCTCCTCACCGTGGTACGACGTCGTCGACCGACCAGGATTCCTTCTCGGCCGTACCGACCCGGCGGTCGATCCCAAGGGCGTGCTCGCGGTGACGGCCCTGCGCGACGTCGCTCGTCGCTACCACCGACCGAGGATCGCCACGCTCGCGACGTCGACCAAGAATGTCTTCACCGAGACCTCCCTCGTGGGGGAGCTCGACGCCGGTCAGCTTGATGCCGGCTTCTTTTACGCCGTGGAGGCGTCGGCGGCCCATCTGAGGACTGTGGCGCTCGTGGGCACGCATCTCGCGGGAATCTTCACCGTGGCGCTGGTCAACCGGGCACCCCATCCGGCGGCGGCTCGCGCGTTCATCGCGTTCCTCTTGGGAGCCGACGGACGTCGGCTCTTGCGACGTCACGGCGTCCTACCGGCGGTGTCGACGCCGCGCACCACGCGGGTGCCGCTCCTCGCACCGTCGTGAGCTCGTCACGATCCGTCGGCGGGCCACTGCGCTGGCTCGCCAGTCT
>JAJYSU010000068.1 GCA_021793395.1 Actinomycetes bacterium | reverse complement strand
GGTTGTGGGATTTGCACCATACCCCACTCGGGCATTCCCGGCCCCCCGACGGGCCCCGCGCCCGCGAAGACCAATACCGCATCCTCGGGACAGCTCGACTCTGGTCCGGTGCGCGACGCCAACTCGTCAAAGCCACGAATCACGTACGCGGGGCCCTGGTAACGCAAAAGTGACTGCGATGCGGCCGACCGCTTGATTAGTGCCCCGTCCGGTGCAAGATTGCCCCGTACCACTCGAAAGGCGCCCTCGGAGTCAACGGGGTTGTCAAGACGTCGCACAACACCACGAGGTGCCGTGGCGCGCGCCTGCACTTGCGCCACGGTGCAGCCATCGGCCATGAGGACATCGCCGTCAAGCCGATCGCCAAGAGCGCGCAGTACCGTTGGAACACCACCGTCCGCGTCGAAATCCTCCATAAGTCCACGGCCGCTCGGCTCGACGTCAACGAGTACCGGGGTGCGGCGACTAATTCGATCGACATCGTCAAGCGTAACGTTGAGGCCCAGACGACCCGCCATCGCCGTAAGATGCACCACGGCATTCGTTGATCCCCCAACCGCGCTCAGCACGACCAGTGAGTTCATCAGCGCGCCGCGAGTCACCTGACTCGACGCCCGTGCACCTTCGCGTACGAGCGCCACAATGCGACGACCGACCAAATGCGCGATCTTTTGATGACGCGGGTCACCGGACGTGATCGACGTCGAACCAGGCCACGCCAAACCGAGCGCTTCTCCGATCACACCCATCGATGACGCAGTCCCCATTGTGTTGCACGTGCCACGTCCCTGCGTCAGGGCATCTTCGAATGCGTGCCAGCGCTCGTCCGACATCTGCCCCGCGCGACGTTCATCCCAACTCCGCCACAGATCAGTCCCTGTGCCGAGACGCCGTCCTTCAAACTCTGCCACCGGACGCGGGCCCGCAACGACGAGTAGCGAGGGAAGATCTGTGCTGAAAGCCCCCATCAGCGCCCCAGGTACTGACTTGTCGCATCCCGCCATGATGACGACACCATCAAGAGGCTGACTCCGTAATGACTCTTCGAGTTCCATCGAGAGCAAATTGCGGTACAGCATGGCGGATGGCTTGATCAAGTCCTCCCCTAGGCTCATCACCGGAAACGTGAGAGGTATGCCGCCCGCCTCGATGATCCCCTCCCGCAGGGGGGCGACGAGATCATCCAGCGGCTGATTACAAGGATTGAGATCGCTTGATGAGTTCGCGATGCCGATGATTGGCTTCCCTCCCTCGGCGTTCACGGGAGCTCCTCCCATTCGCAGGGCCACACGACTGTCGAGCGCCACCTCGTCATCGCCTTGCACCCAACGATCACTGCGCACGTTCATACCTGAGGCACTCCAAGCCCCTCGGCTCCCGGCTTCGACATTGTGAGATCGAGATCGCTACGATCTAGCCACTCCAGGGCGATCTGCGCCCGGCGAACCTTCTCTCGCACGTTGCCCACGACGTCGTCTCTCAGGTGCTCTCCGGCCGGATACACGGGACGAGCATTTCGCAAACCAAACTTCGCGTACAACGGCGCCGCGACGACCGCAATCTCGCCAAGTTCATGTCCACGCACCACGCCACCCATTGAGTCAGGTGACTCGAGGTAGAGATCTATTGGGGCGTCGCACAGCGAGCGGAACTCTGTCAGTTCACGACGCGTAATATCGCTCGGCACGTTGACGGTTGATCCCCCAAGGTCGACCAGTTGGCGAAACGCTACAGGATTAGAGGGGGCGAGTACCGCCGAGACCTTCCACACGATTGACGATGGAAGGCTCCCCGTCTCGACCATCGAGTGCAGTATCTCCATGAGTCCCGGGTCGGCCACGAGAAAACCTCGAATACCGGCATCAACCGCCCGCAGGATGTCCTCCACTGCGTAACGCAACTGGTGCCACCCCCGTAGACGACCCGACAGCAACAAACCATCGGGACTGCGCACTGCGCCACCGACCCCATACTCCTCACGCGGGCCCACGAAGAGACTCACTTCGAGTCCCTCGCCCGCACCAATGTGGGCCATCTCCACGAGGTCTTCCTGAGTAAGGAGCATGGCACCGCTTCCCTGGGACGCGCGGTGCACGGTCACGTTACGAGTGCGCGCTTCCTCCACGACCGCACGCAAAGCTGTCGGATTCTCGACACTGGGAATTTCCACGCGAAAGTGTGCGCCGTCGGGGAAGCGCGCCGTGCTCTCCCGACCTACGTCGTCCAAGGTACCGGCGAATCGCTCCACCGCAGCCGTGCCGCCCGGACTCCCTGCTCCGTCTACCATCGCCACTGCCTCACTTTCGTCGTCACATCACTCTCACGGCACTACGCATTGCGCCAGTCGCACTCGCCGTCATCGGCCACGACGGCGTGGTGGTAATGGCCTCAAGGCCCTCCTCACCAACCAGGTAGGTATCCTCGATCTTGGCGCCACCGCGTACGCTGGGATTCCACGCAACGGCGGTATGGACGCCTCGCGCCAACGTCCAATACGGCGACGTCAACTGCCCTGGCGCTAGCTCAAACTCGCGCTGCTCGAAGCCGATCGGACCCCCTTGAAAATGATGACGCCACTCGTCGGCCCATCCGATGGCGTCGTAGCCACGCGCCAGAGCGTCAACAGTGTCACCCCAGGTCCCCCCCGGTAGTGAGGCGGTCAGCACCTCATCATCGACGACCGCAAGTTTGCGCGCTAATCCAATAATGTCGTCATCCGCGTGACGTACGGCAATGCGCGTCGCGGCGGCGTGCAGGCCGCGCCAACGCGCGACCACTACCACCATGATCGCATCACGGCACACATCCCCAATAGCCAATGGGTGTCGAAACCGCCGTAAGCGCTCATCCCCGCCAACAATGAGGCACACGGCTTTTGCCCCGCGCTCCTCGAGAGCGCTGCTAGTGGCCGCTGCTACCTCAAAGTCCGTACTCGCGCCTGGGCGCCACGACTCAACTCCCGCTCCAACAGCGTGCCCCACGAACGTGCCGAGTTCACGCACGTCATCGAGTTCCGCTTCGCTGAGCGATAACCGTACGGCGACCAACTCGGTGCGCACGTTCGTTCCGATCCCCTCCATATCGCTCAAGAACTCCTCAGGTGAACACGCAGCGAAGTCGCAGGCGACCGCCAATGCAGCATCTGCCTCGTACCAGGGAACGAGAACGAGTTGCCAACCGAGTTCACTCACCCCAAAATCCCCGACCAGTCGAGGCCCTTCGATCTCACTGGTGATGAGAACACTCGTGTGATCGGCGTCGAGAACCCAGATTGGATCCGTTGTTGTCGTGAGATCAACGGGGTCTGAGAGTCCCCCGGTACGCCAGTTCACCGCCGCGCTGCTAGTCAACAGCAAGGGACGACCGCCGTGTCTGTCGCGGAGAGCACGCGCCACCACGCGTGCGGCCTGCGCCCGTCGGCCGATACGAGACATTCTGTTCGGCATTACAGAACTGCTTTCGGTTTTAATAGGAGGTATCCAAGCAGACTACGGAACGTTAGTCAAGAGCAAGTCACAACATCTCTCAAGTTTTTCGTATACTGTTTCGATATGCCGAACACAGGAGCAGTTACCAACGACGGTCGCTACCAGGTTCAGTCGGTTGCTCGCGCAGCGCGACTACTCAACGAGATCGGGAGTCATGGGCCCCAGGGCTTAGGCGTAACCGAGATTGCTGAGTCACTCGGCGTGGCCAAGAGCACGGCCCTGGCACTTGCCCGCACCCTCGCGGCCGCGGGACTGTTACGTAGTGTGGATCCGGGGCCCCGCTACGTACTCGGGCTGAACTTACTTCGCCTCGGCGACCTCGTCGGTCAGCAGACATCGATCGCCGAACTCGGACTCCCAATGCTGCGCGAGCTCTCGCACTCCACCGGGATGACCGCACGTCTCGCGATCAACGAGTCAGGATTTCCCGTATTCGTTGAGCGCATTGACGGCGAAGGCTCCATCCGTTTTCACGCGCCGCTCGGCCAGCGCGAAGAGCCTCACGCCACCGCCGCCGGAAAGGCGATCTTGGCTCACCTTGACGAGAGCCGAGTGCGCAGCATCATCGCGGACGCGGGAATGACACGCTACACGCCTCGTACACTGACCAGCATCGACGTGCTGCTGAACGATCTCGAACGTATCCGTGCTGAAGGATACGCCGTAGACGATGAGGAGGAGGCGGAGGGCGTCTTCTGCGTCGGATCCGCATTCTTCGATCACCACAGTCACTGCGCAGGAGCAATGAGCGTCACGGGGCTCAAAGTTGACGTCTCGCTACGTGATGTTCGCCAACTTGGCCTCACGGTACGACGCTTCGCCGACCAGATGACGTCCACGCTGAGTGGCACGCGACCGAACGGCTTGCGACCAGGTAGCGCGCGATGAAAGCTCTCGTCACCAACGGTCAACGCGACGCCGCCGTACGCGATTGGCCGACACCGATACCCCTCCCCGACGAAGTTGTCGTACGACCGCTGCTCGTCGGAATGTGCGGCACGGACGTCGAGCTCATCGACGGGTCAGTCGATCCCGCGTACGCTCACTACCCCCTCGTCCTTGGCCACGAGTGGGTGGGCCAACTGGTCTCTGATGTCAATGAAATCGGCGTTGCCGGGTGTCGGGTCGTCGTCGAGGGCATCGTTCCTTGCGGCAAGTGCGCCGCGTGCCAACGAGGCGCCACGAACCTCTGTTCGACGTACGACGAGATTGGATTCACCCGACCCGGTGCCATGGCCGAACTCGTGGCTGCCCCTCGCTCACTCGTCCATCCGATCGATGACGCCGTCGCTCTGGACGACGCGGTCCTGGTCGAGCCCATGGCTGTCGTCTGGCGAGCACTGACGCGCCTACCTCTCCGTAACGGATTGAGTGTGGCGGTCATCGGCGACGGAACAATCGCTCTCCTCGCGGCGTATCTCGTGTCGGCCCTGTCACCAGCGGACGTAACGATCGTGGGTCAACGCGAAGCACAGCGGGCTCTCGCACGACGCACCGGTGCAGCGAACTTCACGCTTGATACTCCCACGGCGCGCTTCGACCTCGTTATTGAAGCCGCCGGAACGGTTGCGTCGGTCCGCACCGCTCTCGATCGCTGCGCCCGTGGCGGTACGGTGATCCTGCTCGGCTTGCCTCCCCATGGGAGTCGCGTCGAGATCGCACCCGATGACCTCGTCAACAATGACATCATCGTGCAGGCAAGTTTCTCCTATACCCGTGACGCCTTCGCGGACGTTGTTCACCACCTGAACACACGACAGTGGCAACCGTCGTTCCTGCTGACTCACCACTATCCACTGGCTAGCGCCGACGCGGCCGTTGCGGCGCTGCGCACGGGTGACCTCGGCTCACCACGCGGCAAAGTGGTCGTCGATCTCAGCGTGTGATCACGCTCCAGCCGTACGCGACGACTCCTCCATCACGCAGTCTCCACTACCGAAGAGGACACCCATACTGGCGTCGCCACACATCGCCGTGACCCCACCTACGTGCCCGCCGGTCGATGGCGCGCACCGGTCGGAGTGCGCAGTGCGGCGAACACCACCTCGTCGGCGGGCACCGCGGGTAACGACCCCGACCCCGGGGCGGCGAGTCCGTCCAGGATCAGAGCCAGATAGCGCCGCCAGAGATCGGGCGCGACCTCGGCGGCCGCACCACCCAGCGAACTGATCATCATCTCCACGACAGCGATATCGGCGACGACCACGTCGCGACGCAGATAACCGTCGCGCTGCGCGCGATCGAGCAGCGCACCGACGGCGACGCCCAGTCGCTCCTTGGCGGCGCTCACCCAGTCACGATCGTAGGGCGTGCCGACGACCACGTCGCGTAGCCCCCGATCGCTGCACTGGCGTTGGAGGACCTCCTCGAGAAACCAGACGAGACCGTCCCACGAGTTCTCGAAGCCACGGGCGGCCACCGCGAGGGCGGCGATCTCGTCGATCGCACTCTCGAAGAGCGCCATGACCAGTGACTCCTTGTCCGCGAAGCGCCGGTACACCGTGGCAACGCCGACGTCGGCCGCGGCCGCGACGTCGTCGAGGCTGGCGTCCAGCCCCCGCTGCGCGAACACCGTGGCCGCGGCGCGCAGAATCTTCTCGCGGTTACGCGCCGCGTCCGCGCGCAGGGGACGAATTACCCGGGCGCTGCTCACGACTCTCACCACCCTGATTCTACCAGTCCGCAACCGTAAGTGGAGGTATAACCTCCGTATCCTGCTAGGGTGGCAATCGACGGTCAGTCACCCCGGACACCACCAAGGAGAGACCGGTGCCAGCCATTAATGCTGATTCCACGTCCCACGCGACCACAACCCTTGCCTCCCCCAGCGGGCGCGAACTGGCCCACCAGCGACGTTGGTGGATCCTGGTCGTGCTCTCCCTCGCCCAGTTGATGGTGATTCTTGACGGCACGATCGTGAACATCGCGCTGCCGACGGCCCAGCACGCCCTGCACTTCTCCAACTCGGATCGCCAGTGGATCGTCACCGCCTACTCGCTGGCATTCGGCAGCCTGTTGCTGCTCGGCGGGCGCATCTCGGACTACCTGGGTCGACGTAACGCGTTGATCATCGGGCTGATCGGCTTCGCCGGTGCCTCGGCTCTCGGTGCGGCGTCGGTCAACCACACCATCCTG
>JAJYSU010000022.1 GCA_021793395.1 Actinomycetes bacterium | reverse complement strand
CCTCGACGCTGCGTTCACCCTGACAGAGCAGGTCGAGCAGCTCGATGCGCTTGGGGTGCATCACCACCTTGCCGATCCGTGCCAGCTGCGCGTAGAGCTCAGCCCGTCCCTGCCCAGTGGTCCTATACTCCATAACTCTATGGATAACAGATACGGCTGCAGGAGGCAAGCTGCGGGAGCATCGGGTGAAGGAAGTGTACGACACCTATGTCTTTCACCTATACTCGACGACGATGAAGACCGAGCGCCAACCACGGTGTCGCTGCCGGGTCAGCCCGGGCAGCTTTGAGGTCCGAGCCCGGGTGGAACGTTTCGCCGAGCCCGCCGTGCTGTTGTTGCTGGCGGAGGGGCCGAGCCATGGCTATGAGCTCGCCGAAGCGCTCGAGGGGCTCCTCGACGAGGGCAGGGTCGACTTCGGCAACCTCTACCGGTTGCTGCGCTCCCTCGAGGGGGAAGGCCTCGTCACCTCCTCGTGGAGCGAGGAGGCCCCTGGGCCGCTCAAGCGCATCTACGAGCTGACCGGCGAGGGCGCCGCGTTGCTCGGAGCCTGGGCGGCGTCGCTCCGGTCGGGCCAGGTGCGGATCACAGCATTGCTGGAGCGCTACGAGGCCATCGCCGAGAAGATCGACAACACGGACAACGGAAGGGAACGACCATGAGAACGATGGAACGAGACGACGTGGCGCGAGGCCCGAGGGGCCGAGGGCACGGCTGCTGCGGAGGATCGGACTGCTGCGGCGGCCACGGAGGTGGCCCCCGCTGGGACCGTGACGACGAAGCACCGAGCCAGCGGAGCATCCTCGAGGAGCGCCAGCGCAACCTCGAAGAAGAGCTGGCGGAGGTCACCGGCAAGCTCCGAGACCTGGGAGCCGACCGGTCCTGAGCAGCGTGGCGGTGACGTCTGCCTTCGAGGAGCTCGCCGCCCGCTACGACGCCTGGTACGACACGGCGTCGGGGCGCGTGCTCTACGACCTCGAGCTCGGTTGTCTCCGCCCGCTCCTCTCCGGGACCGGGGCACCCCGTCTCGAGGTGGGCGTCGGATCGGGACGGTTCGCCGCGGCGCTGGGCGTAGACGTCGGTCTCGACCCCGGCCGAGCAGCGCTGCGCCTGGCTGCGAAGCGGGGCGTGCGCGTCGTCCAGGGCGCCGGGGAGCGGCTGCCCTTTTCCGACAACGCCTTCGGCGCGGTGGGCCTTGTCGTCACCCTGTGTTTCGCGGAGGATCCGGAAGGGCTCCTCGGCGAGGTCCGCCGGGTGCTCGGACCCGGCGGAACCCTCGTTGTCGGCCTCGTGCCCGGCGACAGCGCCTGGGGTCGCTGGTACGAGGAGAAGGGACGCGCCGGCCACCCCTTCTACCAAAGCGCACACTTCCTCACCCTTTCCGACCATCTCCGACTGCTCGGACATGCTGGCTTCGAACCCGTGGCCAGCCGCTCCACCCTCATCCAGGCCCCAACCGACGCTCCGATCGACGAAGCCGTTCAGGAGGGGATTGTGCCCGGTGCGGGGTTCGTCGCCCTCGTCGCCAGCGCCGGAGGGGGGAGGCAGCGCGGCAACGTGAAGCCACGCCGTGAATGCCCTGCTATGCCACGGCCGCAGGAGACTGAACAGATCGACGCTCAAATGTCGCAGGTGCGGAGAGGGCGCCTGCGTACACGAGAACCACCCCACGCGCCCCCGCCGAGGCCTGCCAGCGTACAGAGTCGATCTGTGCCCCAGCCTCGCGGAGTTACTGCGACGTCGGCCTCTTGAGGTAGCCCGCGCGCCGAACCTTGGCGTGGGTGCCGGCCAGCACGATCATGTCGCCCGCGAGCACGGATGAAAGGTTCGACTTGTGTAACGCTGGGTGCACCGATCACGTCGGGACGCGAGTGGTCGATGTCGCGTCGCCTGAGTGCCGGTAACCGCACGATGCGGTCGCGACCGTTGCCGTCGATCTCGTAGACGAGAGTTCACCCAAGGGATTCGATGGGCGGCCAACGGAAGTCGTAAGTCGGAACTGTCTGGAGAACTCAGCGCGTCAATGAGATTGCGGCGTGAAGGAAGGCGAACCCGCGGGAGATCGACAGTTTGTGGCGCGGTAACGGTTAATGGTCGTGTCATCACGCTGAATCGTGTGGGGGCGCTACTGCCTATGCTCGTACTCATGAGCGCCGCCAACGACTGGAACACGCAGATAATTGAGGAATTTCGGAAGAACGGGGGCTCGGTCGAGACGTTCGGCGGGAGGAAGTTGGTGCTCCTTCACACGACGGGGGCCAAGTCCGGCGACGCGCGGGTGAATCCGGTCGTCTTTCTCGACCTCGACGGGAAGCGCTACGTGTTCGCATCCAAGGCCGGCGCGGACTCGCACCCTGACTGGTTCTACAACCTCACGGCGCACCCGGCCGTGACCGTCGAGGTGGGTACCGAATCGGGCATTGAGACGTATCCGGCGACAGCCGTCGTGGTCGAGGGCACCGAGCGCGACCGCGTCTACGCCATTCAGGCTGAGCGCATGCCGGGATTTGCCGAGTACCAGGAGAAGACGACGAGGACGATCCCCGTGGTGGAGTTGCGTCGGGCGTAGTCACCGGGATTCGGCCGCCCATCCGCACGTGCCAGGGTGGCACTGATCGCGCGTTCGATATTGCACGAGTGTCCACTCGGGCCTACGGCGTGATGGCGGTGTCAGGACAGTCGCGTGGTCGAGGGTAGGTGAACGATGGCGACGTCGCAGTCGATCGCGACGACCTGCCATCGTGGGGCGGGTCGATCCAGCAAGGTCCGGTTCCATGGAGAGCGTTGAAACGGGCTCAAAGTGTGAGCCTCCGACAGGGATGCGGGTACTCACCACGACCGCCCATCGTGGTGTTGATGGTGCTTGGTGACGCCGGGGGAGTTCGTTCCCTCGGCCAGCGGACGTCGACCACGGACAACGTCAGGTGCGTGACGTCGGCACGGGTGATCACGACGTGTCGAGCACTGCGGCGTCGCCCCGCGACGAAGGGGAGCGTGGCCCGTCACGGTGGTGTTCGCGTTCGATCGGGCAGTCATGCGGTCTCGTCTCGCCTCGACGCCAACTTCGTGATCTACGGTCGCGCGATTCCTCGACTCATCGCATCAGGCGTGTTACGCGATCGGGGCGTAGGGCTGCGACGTCGCGTCCTTCGGGCTATCGCGGCTGCCGTGCGCCGTCGCTGCTACGTCTCGTCAGGCGGCGCAGCACGAGAGTTCGGCCACGTCGCGCGTGAACGACTGCGCGGTGAGTTTGATAGCTTCCCCCATGGTCAGATACGGCGTCCACAGAGTAGCCAGTTGGTCGATGGTGAAGTGGGCCTCCAGCGCGTACACGCCGGCCAGGATGACGTCGCCGGCTCCCTCCGCGAGGAGATGGATTCCTAGGACCCGGCCCGTGGTGCGCTCGGCGACGATCTTGGCGACGCCGCGGGTGTCACGGTTGACGATGGCTCGCGGGACGTTCTCCAGCGACAGGACGCGGCACTCGCAGTCGATACCCGCGTCCTCGGCCTGGGTGTCGGTCAGACCGACCGAGGCGATCTGCGGGCTCGTGAACGTGACGCGGGGGAGTGCTCGGTAGTCCACCGTTCGTGAGGCTCCGGTGAGCGCGTTCTCGGCGACGACCGCGCCGTGCGCCCCCGCGACGTAGACGAACTGGGGGAGGCCGGTGACGTCGCCGGCGGCGAAGATCCGTGGGTTGGTCGTGCGCAGGTGCTCGTCGACGACCACCTCGCCGCGGGACCCGGTGGCCACCCCGACGGCGTCCAGGTCGAGATTGTCGGTTGCCGGTCGCCGACCGGTCGCGACGAGTACGTGCTCGGCACGTAGCGGGCGGGAGCCTTCGGGCGTGTCGACGGTGACGACGACGCCGTCGGCGTCGCGGTTCACCGATGTCACCGTCGATGCGACGTGCACGGTGACGCCCTCCGACATCAGGATCGCGGTGAGAGCCTCGGATAGCTCGGGCTCCTCGAAGGGGGCGATCCGGGGGAGAGCCTCGACGACGGTGACCGTCGAGCCCAGCCGGGCGAACAACTGGCTCTGCTCCAGGCCGACCGCGTTGGCTCCCACTACGACGATCGACGCCGGAACGTGGTCGAGGTCCATGGCGCTGGTGGAGGTGAGAAAGCCCGTCTCCTCGAGTCCGGGCAGGGGGGGAGACCACGGTGCGGCCCCGGTGGCGATCACGTAGTTCGTGGCGACGATGGTGCGCCCCTCGACATCGAGATCGCCGCTCGCGCGGAAGCGGGCGTGACCGCGTACCACCTCGAAGCCGTAGAGCGAGGCTAGGTCCTCGTACTTCTCGCGTCGCAACGTGTCGACGAGGGTGTCCTTTCCGGCAATGAGTGCGGGCATGTCGACGGGTTCGGCGTGGGCCGCCACGCCGGGGAAGCGCGCCGTAAGGGCGACGTGGCGGGCGTCGGCCGCGGCGAGCAGCGCCTTGGAGGGTACGCACCCCACGTTGACGCAGGTTCCCCCCACGCGGCCGTGCTCTACGAGCACGACGGATGCGCCGAGACGGGTCGCGGCGATCGCGGTGGCGAACGCGGCGCTTCCCGAGCCGACGATGGCCAGATCGACGCGCGGGGTGGTCGCGTCGGTCTCCTGGGTGCGGTCAATAGTGCTCACGGGGCTCTCCTTGCGCGTTGTCTCGAGGGAGGGACGCGACTTGTACAGTCGGAGTGTAAACCCTCCCCTACAGGGGAGAGTCAAGAGCAGGGGAGCCACATGAGGATTGGTGACGTCGCACGGCGCACGGGGGTGTCGGTCAAGTCCCTGCGCTACTACGAGCAGATCGGCGTCCTGACCAGCCCCCCGCGCACTCCCTCGGGCTACCGGGAGTACGACGGTCAGGTGATCGCTCGGCTTCAGTTCATTCGCGCGAGTCAGTCCGTCGGCTTCACCCTCGGGGAGATTCGAGAGATCGTGGCCTTTCGTGATCGCGGCGAAATCCCCTGCGGCCACGTCCTGGAACTGTTGCGCCAGCACCGCGAGGAGAGCGCACGGCGCATCGCCGCGCTGGAGTTCGTGCGCCAGTCACTGGACGACCTGGTGGACCGAGCCGCGGGGCTGCGCCTCGAGGACTGCTCCGCCGACGACGTGTGCCATCTGATCCCGCGACTGGCCGACGCCTCGCCACCGCACAGCGCGTGAGGACGGCCGACCTGACCCTACGTGCTCGATCGCGTGAAATGAACGGTGACCGTGACTCCGTGTCCGGGGGTGTCGTCCAGAGTCAGCGTCGCCGGGTGGTCGTGGAGGAGAAATCGAGCTATCTCCAGTGCCAGCAGGTCACAGTCGCTCGGCGAGGTGTCGAGGACGCCACGCGCGAAGTGGTCGCGCTGGGCGGGAGTGGACCGGGGGCCCTGGTCGATGATCATCACGTCGACGGAGGTTGGCGTCGAACCCGCGCGCACCAGGACCGGTGCAGCCTCGGCGTTGCAGCGTAGCGCGCGGCGCAGCAGGATTCCGAGTGCCCGCGTCGCGAGGTCGCGGTCCACGAGGACCGGGGGCAGCGTCGGCGGGACGTCCACAACGAGTCGTTCGTCGGGGATCGTGGTGCCGTCGATCAACGTCGCGAGCACGTCGCTCAGCGGGGCCGGCGCGGCGGTCGGCTCGACGAGACCGCCAGCGACACGGCCGAGCAGGATGAGGTCATCGAGGTCCTCGGAGAGGGTGACGACGGGCTCGTCGGTCGTCACCGGGTGAGACGGATCGTGAGAGCGGCTCCGCACAGTCGCTTCCGTCGACGCGTCGTCGCGGACCCGGGCGGAGAGGCGCGAGAGGACAGCGTTGGTGAGGCGCACCGTGGTGGCCAGGCGTCGGTAGGCACTCGCCAACTCCCCGAGGTCCTCGGCGTCGTGGAGCGACTCGCGACGTCGTAGTTCGTGCACCAGACGTCTCGCGAAGGCGGTGACGAGTGCGCGGTCCGTGGCGTTGTGGGGTTCCTCGCTCAGAACGAGCCGAAAGTCGGCGTCGAGGTCGAGGATCGACGAGTCCGCGACGCCGACGGGCGATTCGCCGCTCACGACGGCGACCTCCCACTGGCCCTCGTGGCGGGCGAGCACCGCGAGACCGGCGATCGAGTAGACCGCTCGCATCGCGTCGAGGAGCGGCCGTACGTCGTCGCGTGTCGCGGCGAGATCGTCGGCCGCTCGCGAGAGGATGGCCACCTCGGCGCGGGCTCGCTCCGCGTCGGTCGAGCGGCGAGTCAGTCGCGTCACGAGGGTGCTGGCCGTGGCCGCGAACACGAGAAACCCGACGAGCGCGACGACGTTGTCGGGACGGGCCACCTCGAGGGTGTGCAAGGGTGCGACGAAGTAGAAGTTCTCGAGTCCGGCCGCGGCTACCGCCGCCAGAGCGCCCACGACGACGCCCCCCTCGGCCGCGACGGCGAGCACGACGACGAGGTACACCAGGAAGATGGTGGATTGCGAGAGGCTCGCACGTCCGACCGCCATGAGTGCGGTGATGAGGGGGAGCGCCCCGGCGGCTCCGAGGCCGGCCACCACGCGACGCCGCCACGACAATGACGCCGATCGGGGCGAGTGGTGTCCGGCACGCGGCGCCGTCGCGCCCGTGGCGATGACGTGGACGTCGAGGTCGCGCACGTCGCGTAGCACGCGCTCCACGATCCCGCTCGTGGAGCGCCGTCCCCGTCGGGGACGGCTCGCCCCCAGAATGACCTGAGTGGCGCGCTCGGCTCGGGCGAAGGCTACGAGGGCCGCGCCGATGTCGTCGTTCACGATCTCCTCGAGGCGACCGCCAACCTCGTCGAGCAGATGGCGCGTCGCCGTGAGGTGCTCGCCGCCGACGCGCGGCGCGTCCGTCGCGTGGACGTAGACGGCGACGAGGTCACCGCCCGTACGTGATGCCATGCGTGCGGCGCGGCGTATCAGCACCTCGTCGGCGCTGGTGCCCGTTACCCCGACAATTAGCCGTTCGCGAGTTTCCCACGTCGCCGCGATGTCGTGATCGCTCTGGTAGTGCTGCAGCGAGATCTCGACGCGGTCGGCCAGCCAGAGAAGTGCGAGTTCGCGCAGCGCGCTGAGGTTGCCCTCGCGAAAGTAGTTCGACAGTGCGACATCGATCTTGTCCGCGGCGTAGATGTTGCCGTGCGCCAGTCGGCGCCGGAGGGCTTCGGGAGTGATGTCGACGAGTTCAATCTGATCGGCGCCGCGTACGACAACGTCGGGGACTGTTTCGTGCTGCACGATGCCCGTGATTGTCTCGACGACGTCGTTCAGTGACTCGAGATGTTGAATGTTGACGGTCGTGATGACGTCGATCCCCGCATCGAGGAGGGTGTCGACGTCCTGCCAACGCTTTTCGTGACGGCTTCCCGGGGCGTTGGTGTGCGCGAGTTCGTCGATCAGGGCTACGTCGGGGTGACGAGCGAGAATGGCGTCGACGTCCATCTCGTCGAATCGCGCACCGCGATAGTCGCGTGACACCCGAGGCACGATCTCGAGGTCGCGGATCTGAGCAATGGTCTGTGCTCGACCGTGCGTCTCGACGAATCCGATGACGACGTCGGTTCCTCGCTGGCGTCGTCGCCACCCTTCGTCGAGCATTCGGTAGGTTTTGCCCGCGCCGGGAGCTGCACCGAGGTAGACCCGAAGGTGCCCGCGCGCCATCGTCGTGCGGCTCGCTACGCGTTCGGGCGGCTCGCGGTCATCGCGCCGCCTCGATCCGAGCGAGACCCTCGTTCAGTTGTAGGACGTTGATGTAACTGGCTCCGAGAAATCCGAACTGGGCGGAATGGGAGTTGCGCGCGATCAGGCGTCGTAGCGCCGCGGGACTCACGCCCGTCGCGTGCGTCACCATGGGTATCTGGACTAGGGCGTCCTGGGGTGAGATATCGGGGTCGAGCCCACTACCCGAGGTGGTGACGAGGTCGGGGGTGGGCGAGACGCCGTAACGGTGCCAGTAGCGTACGAGTGCGCGCGTGTCGCGTAACAGTACTCGCGAGCGTGGTCCCAGGTTGGTGGCGCCCGATTGGCCGTGCACGCCGTTGGCGACGAGGGGGTTGTCTCCACCGACGACGCCGGTGCGCGGATTAGTCGCGTAGGGACCCGTGGCGTCGGGACGACCGTGGAACCAGCGAGGGCTGGACCAGTCTTGGCCTATGAGCAGGGATCCATTGTCGGTGAGCGAGCCGTTGGCGTGGAACGGGAAGAGGGCCTGCGCTACCGCGGTGCCCGCGAGTGCGTAGAGGAAGCCAAAGATGACCAGGCTGATCAGCGCCATAACCAGCGAGCGGCGAAGGTGTACGAGCACGATATCTCCTAGTACGCGTGGAGGGCGACCAAAATGAGGTCGATGAGTTTGATACCGACGAACGGAACGATGACTCCCCCGACGCCGTAGATCAGGACATTGCGTCGCAGAATCGCGGTCGACGACGCGGCACGAAAACGCACGCCGCGCAGGGCCAGGGGGATGAGGGCCACGATCACGAGGGCGTTGAAGATGACCGCGGAGAGGATGGCGCTCTGGGGGCTGTGCAGGTGCATCACATTGAGGGCACGCAGCTGCGGGTAGGTGGAGATAAACAAGGCGGGAATGATCGCGAAGTACTTGGCAATGTCGTTGGCGATCGAGAAGGTCGTGAGTGATCCTCGGGTGATGAGAAGTTGTTTGCCGATCTCGACCACGTCGATGAGCTTCGTGGGGTTGGAATCAAGGTCCACCATGTTGCCGGCTTCCTTGGCGGCGGTCGTACCCGTGTTCATGGCGACACCCACGTCGGCCTGGGCCAGAGCGGGCGCGTCATTCGTCCCGTCTCCCGTCATGGCGACCAACTTCCCCCCCGCCTGCTCCTGCTTGATGAGGGCCATCTTCGCTTCGGGTGTGGCCTCGGCGAGGAAGTCGTCGACGCCCGCTTCTTGCGCGATGGCGGCGGCGGTGAGCGGGTTATCGCCCGTGATCATCACCGTACGAATGCCCATGTGGCGCATCTGCTCGAACTTTTCACGGATGCCCTCTTTGACCACGTCCTTCAACTCGATGACTCCGACGAGTGATGCGCCGTCGGCCACCGCCAGCGGGGTGGAGCCCGCTCGCGCGACACTCTGTACGACGTCATCGAAGTTGGCGGGGACAGTTCCTCCCTGCGCCACCACCCAGGACTTGACCGACTCGGTGGCGCCCTTTCGTAGTGACCGTGAGCCAATATCCATTCCCGACATACGCGTGTGCGCGGAGAATTCGACGAAGTGTGCACCATCGAGATCGTCGCGGGCGCGGAGATTGAATCGCTCCTTGGCTAACACGACGACCGAGCGTCCCTCGGGTGTCTCGTCAGCCAGCGACGCCATCTGCGCGATGTTCGCCACGTCCGACTCGTCGTACGGCCCCACGGGAATGAAGGCGGCGGCCATGCGATTGCCGAGCGTGATTGTCCCGGTCTTGTCCAGTAGGAGAGTCTGGACGTCGCCCGCGGCCTCGACCGCGCGTCCGCTCATCGCCAGAACATTGCGCTGGACCATGCGATCCATGCCGGCGATACCGATGGCGGACAACAGTGCCCCAATGGTGGTGGGAATGAGACACACGAGGAGTGCGACGAGCACCACGACGGAGACCGCACTGTGAGCGAAGTGAGCGAAGGGAACCAGGGTGACGATCACCGGAAGAAAGATGATGGTGAGCACGGAGAGCAAGATGGTGAGCGCAATCTCGTTGGGGGTTCTTTGGCGATTGGCCCCTTCGACGAGGGAAATCATCCGATCGATAAAGGTATGGCCTCGCTCGGCGGTGATTCGCACCACGATGCGGTCGGAGAGGACCGTGGTACCGCCGGTGACCGCGGAGCGGTCACCCCCCGACTCGCGGATTACCGGTGCCGATTCGCCCGTGATGGCTGATTCGTCGACTGACGCGATCCCTTCGATGACGTCCCCGTCCGAGGGGATCACGTCACCGGCTTCGCACACGACCTCGTCGCCCTTCAGCAGCGACGCCGCGGGAACTCGCTCCTCGGTTCCGTCGGGTTGCCGACGGCGGGCCTGGGTCTCCGTGCGCATGCGCCGTAGGGTGTCGGCCTGGGCGCGTCCTCGGCCCTCGGCCATTGCCTCGGCGAAGTTGGCGAACAGGACGGTGAGAAACAGCCAGGCCGTGATGGACCAGACGAAGAGGCTGGGATGCGCGACGGCCTCGATGAAGGTGATCACGGTTCCGACGAGTACGACGAACATGACGGGATTTCGTACCTGAACGCGTGGGTCGAGTTTGGCCAGGGCCTGGACCGCGGCGCGGCGCAGGATGGCGGAATCGAAGAGCCCTCGACGATTGAGGACCCCGTGGTCGGAGTGAGTAGGAGAGGTGCTGATCGCAGTCATTAGAAGAACCTCGCGTGAGTGAGCTGTTCGACGAGCGGGCCGAGCGCGACGGCCGGAAAGAAGGTCAAGCCTCCGATGATGAGCACGACGCCGATCGTCAAGCCCGCGAACATTCCGGTATCGGTGCGAAAGGTCCCCAGTGATTCGGGTACCGCGCCCTGGGACGCGAGTGAACCCGCGAGTGCCAGCACCGGCACCATGATGGCGAAGCGTCCGATCAACATGTCGAGGGCTCCGGTGATGTTGTAGAAGGGCGTGTTGCCCGACAGTCCCGCGAAGGCGGAGCCGTTGTTATTCCCCTGGCTGGTGAAGGCGTACAGGATTTCAGAGAATCCGTGGGGCCCCGCGTTGAGGGGGCCGGCGCGGCCCGCCGCGGTGGACACCGCGACGGCCGTGGTGATGAGGACGACCAGCGGCATGACCAACGAGGCCAGACCGGCGAGTTTCACCTCTCGAGCCTGGATCTTCTTGCCCAGGTATTCGGGAGTTCGTCCGATCATCAGGCCGCCGATAAATACGGCGATGATGGCGTAGACCAGCAGGGTGTACAGGCCGCTGCCGACGCCGCCGGGGGTGACCTCGCCGATCATCATGCCCGTCATGAGTCCCATCCCACCGAGTGGGGTGAACGAGTCGTACGACGCGTCGGCCGAACCAGTCGAGGTCTGCGTCGAGGCCACGGCGAAGAGCGCGGAGGACGTATCGCCAATGCGGACTTCCTTACCCTCGGTATTGCCAACGGTGGCGTGAACTCCTGCGGCGGCGACAGCCGGATTGTTCTGGTGTTCCGCGGTGATGGTGACACTCGCCCACACCCCGAAGAGGAGAACCATGACGCTCACGAGTGCCACCCCGTGGCGAATGCTGTGGACCATCTTGCCGAACGTGTAGGTGAGGGCGAAGGGGATGGCCAGCACCAGGTAGATCGACAGCCAGTTGGTCAAGCCCGTGGGATTCTCAAAGGGCATCGCGGAGTTGGCGTTGAAGAATCCGCCACCGTTCGTGCCTAGTTGCTTGATCGCCTCCATGAAGGCGGCGGGTCCGCGAGCGATGACCTGAGTGACGCCGTTGAGAGCGTCGTGAATCGTTGCCGGTCCGCCGAAGGTCTGCACCGCTCCCTGGGCGACGAAGATGATTCCGGCGGCGAAAGCGAGTGGCGCGAGAAGGTAGAGCAGCGCACGCGTGATGTCGACCCAGAAGTTGCCGATCGTCGTCGCGCCGCGTCGCGCGAATCCCCGCACGAGTGCTACCGCGACCGCGATTCCTACCGCCGCCGAGACGAACTGCTGGACCATGAGCCCGCCGACCTGGGAGAAGTACGACATGGTGGTTTCACCGGCGTAGTTCTGCCAGTTCGTATTGGTGGCGAAAGACACCGCGGTGTTGAAGCTCAAAGCCGGCGAGACGGCACCGAGCCGCTGGGGATTGAGGGGTAGGTGGCCCTGAAGCCGCAAGATCGCGTAGGTGATCGCGATGGACACGCCCGAGAAGACCACCAGGGCACTGGCGTAGCGCTTCCAACTCTGCTCGTGAGTCGGATCCGTCCCGAGAAGTCGATAGATGACTCGTTCGATCGCGCCGAGGAAGTGGACACGTCCGTCGAAGATTGCCGCCATGTAGGAACCGAGTACGCGCCACGTGATCGCGAGTGCGACGAACAGTGTGAGAAGGGTGAGTGCGAGTCCCATCTAGAACTTCTCTGGCTTGAACATGGCGTAGCCGAGGTAGACGATCATCGCCACGGCGACGGCGAGTAGGAGTGCCTGATCCCAGGTCATAAGCGGTCCAGGACGATGATGAGACCCAGGAGAGCAACGCTTGACGCGAGGATCCCGAGAAGTGCGAGTACGTCAGCCATGTCCGTAGTTTGGCGAATGGCGTCGTACGAGAATCTGAATGATGTCGCGCACCCTCTTCAAAATTTCTTCATTGTGGCCTTTCGTGTCGTGGACGGTTCGTACGAGAGGTTCGCGCGGTGGCTTTCGTGGCGTTTTCGTGGGTGACGCCTACGGCTCATTGACGGGGTGGCGTTGAGGGATACGGCTCCTACGGTTCCGGCCTCTCTCGATTTCTGCAACGACACGCCATGGCCGTCAGCGAAGTGAGTCGTCCCGCACGTCGGGGGAGCGCCGTCCTCTGGGCACGAGCGACGTGATCGACGCCGAGCACGCCGCGTGCGAGGTACTCACTCAACGTCCCGTGGCCGACCCCACGACCGCCCACGGCCCCAGAGAGGCGATACGTCTCGTGCGCACCGCCCACGGCAGCGGTGAAAGTTCAGGCCACCGCCATGAAGATGCTCACGGTCACGGTGACCCTGATCACCGCGTCGGACGAGTTGCGTGGCGCTCTCGCGCCCATGACCGGCTCTTGGGCCAAGCTACCGGGGGCTACCGACTCAACCGTGGAGGTAATCGACGGGCCAACGCCGCCCTCTCTCGGGCAGTGGTCGCGCGAATGCGCGGGTACGAGTCGACCATCGTTGTCGTAGGGAGGCGCACCACCGAGGGTCTATCCCGGAAGGACATTATCCGTGGCGTGACTCGCTTCCTCGTTCGCGAGGTCCTTCGTTTGCTCGCGCCAACGATGTCGACCCCCGTCACTCGGGACGCGTCAGGCGACGTGACACTCTGGAGGAGTATCGGCGAGAAGGTCAATAGTCGTCCGCGCGACATCGTGAGAAGGTACGACGCGTGGCGTACGCGATTCTAGAACGCCCAAAAACTGAGAGAAATCTTATGCTTGCTGTTGATGGTGATTGCGAAGAGATGTGTTCCTTCAACGCGGTTGGGGAGGTAGTGGGCGTTCCACGATGTCACACAAGAACTATATACCACCTGGTCAGTAGTAGTTTCATTACTCAGGAATAGGTAAACCCTGAGTAAGTTCTCAGTATATGCTGTCTCATTTTTCTGGATGTATGTCGTTCTTGACGCGATCTGTTCGGGCGCAATTTACGCCTATGTCGATCTTGTTGTCTACTGATGTCGTGAGATACAGTCCGTGAGCCAGTGAAGTGCTCTCGCGCTTTGCGAGTGGGGCCCGGGGGGGCGTCAATGCATCATCGAAGGGAAGTAGCGCGCAGCGCCACTCATTCGTTCCTCGCGTTGTCGCTCGTAGTGGGAGTGGGCCTCAGTGGACCGCTCGGTATCTCCGCGAGTGCCTCGGCTCAGACCCCATCTCGCTCGTTAGGTAACTCTTCGTCACGGGCGACGCCTGACTCATCGCGTCCTCGGGCCGCCAGCCCTCGCGCCGCCGCCGCGAGTGGGGTGTTTTCGGAACAACGCGCCACGGGCCAGTTGACTCCAACGACGGCTGGTGTGTCGCTGAAGGTCTCCGCAGCCGGTCAGAAGTCCTTCACTCTTCCCTACCGAGGCAGTGGAGTGACGATCCACGGACTACCGACCCCGGCAACGAGGCCGGCCCCCTCCGCGACCACGACCACGGTGAGCCTTCTGGGTTCGCGCGCCCGCGTCCCGGTGCCGGCGAATGGGAAGGTTCCCTATGGCGAACTGCTGATTGTCGTGGCCACAGTCGACGAGACGTCGACGAACAAGTCCGTGA
This sequence comes from Actinomycetes bacterium, assembly GCA_021793395.1. Classification (GTDB taxonomy): domain Bacteria; phylum Actinomycetota; class Acidimicrobiia; order Acidimicrobiales; family RAAP-2; genus RAAP-2. Next base: position 20,634 of record JAJYSU010000022.1, on the reverse strand, counting down.
CCTCGGGGACGGTTGACTTCAGTGAGAACGGCGGCGCCGTGAGGCCCGAGTTCTCGAGTTCGGCCATCTGCCAGGCGGTCCCGGTCGTGCAGGGCATCGCGTCGTGCTCGATAACGGCTCTGGCCGCAAGATCCACGCCGTACCAGTTTGGTGCCTCGTACACTCCGGCCCAGAGTTCTCTCACCTCGAGCCGGGTGAATTCAACGCAGGGTCCTGCGGTCAGGGTCGTGCAGGCCACCACCACCCTGGCGCTGTCCGGTGGTCTGGACCAGTCGTCGCCGGGCAGCGTTCGTCTTCAGGCTGTCGTGGCGAACCGTTCGACCCGTTCCAGCCTGGCGCCTCCCGGCACGGTGTCCTTTGAGCAGGGGGGCGTCCTGCTCACCTGTCTGCAGGGACGTCCGATTCTCACTGACGCGTCGTCACTGTCGTCGCGCGTGTCGTGTGATGTGCCGGCGCCGAGTGGGACTACTACCTACACCGCCCTGTACGTTCCCACCACCAGCGGCGACTTCGCCGCGTCGGGTCCGGTATCAGCGACGGTGACGCCCGATGCCGTCAGCGCACCGACGGGAGGGTCTTCGCCGGGAACGTTGTCCCCTGCCGGGACCGCTGGCTCGTCGAGTGTGGCGGCCACTGCCCACACAACTACGTCGTGTTCTACGATCTTCTCCACGTTGTGGAGCGATGCTGCCTCCGGTCCTACGGTTCTGACATTCTCGCCGGGATCGTCCACACTGACCGTCTTGGCGAACCTCTCTCTCACCGAGGCCGCGACCTCGGGACCGTGTGACCCGTCCACGAGTATTACCTTCAGTGGGGGCTCGCTGTCTTTCCTTGGAAACACACTGAGCGGTACGGATCTCAGCGGGACGATCACGGACGTCACGTCGTCAACATCATCGCCTCAACTCTGCGTCACGTCGGGCAACCTGGGAGGTGAAGGATTAACCGTCAGCGGGAGTTTGTGCTTCTCGATTTCCGCGGCGACGAGCACGGGCGGCACCGTTGACAACGTGAGCGGCGCGTCGCTGAGCCAGGTGGCACCGGTGGCTATCGGGTCCTTTCTCACCTTGTCGGGGGTGAGTGTCAACATCGGCAATGGCAGCGTCAGCACTCCCTCTGGCTGTACCTTGACAAACTCGGGCGACTGGTGGCTCACCGTGAGTGGGAATCTGTCTCTAGCGCTCACGACACCGCAGGTGTCAACCAGCGCCACCGTGACGGGCTGCGTCGACCTCTCGGCGGGCACTCAGGGCACCCTGGAGCTGACCGCTGACCTGGGCCAGGTATCTCTTAGTTCGTCGTTGACGCTGAATAACTTCGACGTGACCCTTACCTACTCGTCCTCGAGCTTTGGGGCGCAGGGTACGGCTGATGCGACGATTGCTATGGGCAGCGGCGGGAACCTGAGCGTGAAGCTGACGGTCGCTTTCGAGAGCACGGGGACTCTGGTGGTTGGCGGTTCGGCCGACCTGTCGAGCTTCCTCCCCTCATCGTTGACCGGCAGCGGGAACGTGTCCGCGTTCGTGGCCTACGCCACGGCCGCGTATCCGAACTTCGATACCGGGGTCACCAGCATCGGGACAATCGACCTCGTCCCGGGACTCAACTTCGCGATCTCCACGAGTCTTCCGACCTCCATCACCAAAGCCCTCAGCAACGTCAACATCGTCTTGCCCTCGACGGTCCTAGCTGTCGGGTCATTCGACACCATCACGGACACCCTCAATCTCGCGATTACCCTTACGTTTGCCTCCCCGGTCCAACTCTTTGATAATCAGGGCGTGGTGCTGGATCTCGACTCGGCCAGCGTGACGCTATCGGTGAGCCCTAACAAGGTCAGTATCAGTTTCTCGCTGAACGGGACGTTGTATCCCAACGGCACTGGTACCGGGGCCCAGAACGTACCCGTTGTCGGAACGCTCTCCGCCCAGGTCAGCGTCACTCCCTCCGTGTCGATCAGTGTGTCGGTGAATGAACCGACACTGGGCACGTGCGGCAGTGGATCAGGCTGGACCAACGCCTTTAGCGACAACGGGCTCACCGTCGAGTGCGCGGAGTTGTCGGTGGGAGTGACAGCCGAGTTCCCCTTCGTGACGGGCTCCATCAACGGGGTGATCACCCAGTTGCCCACTGACATGGCCAACGCCATTGGCTACCAGCAAGGCGCGCCCATCGCCTTCGCTTTCGGCTTCAATCCGTACTACTTGGACTTGAGCATTGGTACGTACGGTTCCACCACGACCGCCCTGGAACCTCTCGAGGCCTTTGACAATGGCAACTACGCCTCGGACCTTCAGGTTGCTTACGCCCAGCTGTGCTTCATGCAGTTTGGCGCGTCGCCGTTGAACTTGGGTGGCGGACTGACGTGTGCTCCCGGCTTCGTCCTTGGCTTCACCGCGACCATTGACGCTTCCATCTTCAAGAATCCGGTAACTGTCAACTTCCTCGCGTCGTTGTCGATCGGTACTCCGACGAGTTTCAACTTCAACGTCACCATTAGTCAGATCACCGTGGGGCAAGATCTCAACGTGGGGCCGGTCGCGCTCGTCGTCTGCGGCAGTACGCAAAAGACCTGTGACAACAACACCTCGTACTTCCAATTCGAGTTCGTGGGCTCGTTCTCGTTGAGCGGATCCGTCACGGTTTCCCAGTTCGTGCAGTTGAGCGGGAGCCTGTCCCTGTCACTGGACGTCAATCTGTCCACGAGCGGGTTCACCGCACTGGTATCGGGATCGGGAAGTGGCTCGATTACGTTCTGGAACTCGCTCTCCAACTGCTCGGGGACGTGGTACAACCCGACGACCTGGCACTGCGACGGAGGCTGGGGCAGCACCGCGACCGTCAGTTTCCAACTGGCCAGCACCGGGATTTCGGCAAGTTCGAGCGGGGTCACGCTCTCGGCGGATGGCAGCAGCATCACCTTCCCCTTCAGTTCCGCGAGTCCGGCCGCGATAACGCCTCCCAACACGAGCACCACCCTGTCGTCGTCGGTGAACGGTGTGTCGTCGACGACGTCGACGTACGGCCAGCCGGTCGTGCTTACGTCCACGGTGTCCGCCTCGGGGGGTACGTTCGACGGCGGCGGATCGGTGTCCTTCTACCTGACCTCGACCAATGGCCAGTTCGCCATCCCGGGATGCAGCGGGACCAACGCGGTGGCTCTCCACGATAACAACGGGTCCTACACGGCAACGTGCACCACGTCGACCGACGTGGTGCCGTCGTCGGGTGACACCATGACCCTGCCCGCTGGGACCGATTCGGTCATCGCTCAGTACAGCGGCGATTCGAACTTCCCACTCTCGACGTCGAACTCAGTGACCGAGACGGTGAACGCGGCAACTCCTACCGTGACCGTCACATCGTCTCCGAACCCCGACTCCTATGGCCAGTCACTCTCGCTCACGGTGAGTGTCTCTCCGACTGACGGTGGGGGGACCGTGACGTTCCTCGACAATGGATCGAACATCTCGTCGAGTTGTTCCGCGGTGGCTCTCACGGGGGACTCGAACATCGGTTTGGGTACGGACAACACCGCCCAGGCGACGTGCACGGTGGGGAGTTCGCTCGCGGCCGGGACCTACCCCATCACCGTCAGTTACACCGGCGACGTCAGCGCTACCGCGACCACCTCTTCTATCGACAACGTCACCGTGATCAAGGACAACACCACGGCGAGCGTGTCGGTAGCGCCGACGCAGGCGACCTACGGCAATGAGTCGGCGTCCGTCGTCACCGTGCACGTCACCACGGCTCACGGCGAGTCGCTGCCCACGACCGACAACGTGACGGTGCACGTCGGCTCGGCCTCCTGCACGGCGTCGGTGGCCCCGACCGCGGGCGGCGGGACGGGATCGTGTTCGATTGGCAACATCGATCTGGGAGCGAGTAGCACCGCCTACACGGTGACCGCCACCTACCCGGGTGACGCTGACCTGAACGCTTCCGCTCAGGCGACGGCCACCACCGGGCTCACCGTGATCAAGGACAACACCACGGCGAGCGTGTCGGTAGCGCCGACGCAGGCGACCTACGGCAATGAGTCGGCGTCCGTCGTCACCGTGCACGTCACCACGGCTCACGGCGAGTCGCTACCCACGACCGACAACGTGACGGTGCACGTCGGCTCGGCCTCCTGCACGGCGTCGGTGGCCCCGACCGCGGGCGGCGGGACGGGATCGTGTTCGATCGGCAACATCGATCTGGGAGCGAGTAGCACCGCCTACACGGTGACCGCCACCTACCCGGGCGACGCTGACCTGAACGCTTCCGCTCAGGCGACGGCCACCACCGGGCTCACCGTGATCAAGGACACGACGGTGACGACCGTCTCCGCGTCGCCCTCCTCCGCCTTCTACGCCACTGAGACCGGTGTGATCTTCACCGTGAGCGTCGCTCCTCACTACGGCGAACCACTGCCTGGAACCAACGAGAGTGTGACGGTGCACGTCGGCTCGACCTCCTGCACGGCCCTCTTGACCCCCACCGCGCACGGCGCGACGGGATCGTGCCAGTTGGCAGTCGCCGTGCTACCCGTCGGCGGTCCGTACGCGGTGTCTGTCACCTACCTCGGTGATAGCGACCTAGTCCGATCAACCGGCACGAACGTCTTCAGCGTCGTGACCACGTACTCGCCTGCCTGCTCCAACTACGCGGGGGCCGACTTGGCCGGTATGAACCTTTCCGGGGCCAACCTGGCCGGGTGTAACCTGTCCGGCGCGAACTTGAAGGGAGCCAACCTCGAAGGAGCGAGTCTCGCCGGCGCGAATTTGACGGGTGCGAACCTGATGGGAGCCATTCTCCAAGGCGACAACCTGGTGAGGGCCGATCTCCAAGGCGCGAACCTCAAGGGGGACAACATTCAGTACGTGAACCTGCAGGGCGTCGATCTGCAGCAGGCGAATCTGATGTACGCGAACCTTGACACGTCCTATAACTTCACCGACGCGAACCTTACGGGAGCAAACTTCCAACACGCTACTCTGGTGAACGCCAACCTCGAGAACTCCACTCTGACGGACGCGAACTTCCACTATGCCGATCTCGCGGACGCCAATTTGACGAACGCCAACATTCAGGGGGCGCAGTTCAGAGGGGCCACCATGACGGGCGTCACGACCTGAACGGTCGTGACGCCCGTGGGCCTCATCCAGCGGTGAGAGACATCCACGACTGACGTAGACGTGGTAACGGGACAGTAACCAGCGTGATCGGTGAAGTTGGCCGGACGCCCGTGTCAGATTTCGTCAGCACCGCGACGCTCGATTAAGGAGAGGGGGCGGATCGCGAGACTCGAGATCGTGTCGCCGCCGCCCAACACCCGCACTGACCGGTGGCGATAGCGGCCCCAGTGGCGGGCACTCGAGGGGTCGTGGGGGAGCGCCGCGGACCGCGTGCGGTTCGCGAACCGCTCGGGATTCGGTGCGACGTCGGACGTCAGCATCGTTATGGGTCGATCTCCTTGTGGGGTGTGAGTGCCTCGTGGCGTATTACTGGGAGATCCGACCCATCTCACGTCTGCCGACACGTCCGTACCCAGGACTCACCACAACTTTCCTTCGTATCTGAGTGCAGCGATAGACCAGCGTCACGCGGGATCACGTGGTAGCCGGATCAGAACGTCGTCGCCGCACGCAGCGGCACCGGCACTGTTTGTCAGGAGATCTGGGGTGTGCTCTGGTCGTGGTCTCAACCGGTGCGAGGCGTCCGTGTGGAGTCGACGGCATGATCTTTCGCACCGTCGCGGACCGGGTGGATGTGGGGGGCGTCGAGTTACCTCGCGACCGACGCCTGTCCGTTCGGTGGTCGCCACGCACGGCGGCGAGGTGGACTCGGGGGCGGTTGTGGCACCTACTCCTCGCGTGGTCACGATCACGTGTCGCCGGTCGCCGATGGATGAGAGTCCGGTGGGTTTGGGCTGGCCAGCGTCGCCGAGAGGACTGTGGTGATCACCACGTGGCATCGTGGCGCGTCGGTCCGTCGTAGCCGCTGACGCTCGTCAGTACGGCATCGGTTACTCGGGCGACCACGGACTGACGCGACTCCCCGGCGAGCAGTGACGCCGTCGGCGCGTGTGAGAGCGATGTCGGTTGGTGGGTTCTTTGCGAGGCTCTCTCGTGGATCGACGGACGTGGATCAGTCTCGCGTGACGAGGACAGCGCACCGGTTCACGAGCGGTGGGTCGTGGTGGCGACGGTCAGGGCAGTGCGATGGTCGTCGAATGTCGAGGTCGAGTGTTGGCGAACTGGAGGGACTGGTGAGAGGGAAAAGACGACGCTACGAGGACGTTGCGACACGTCACGTGACGTGCGGAGGGTCGTGAGCCGGGCGAGGCAGGAGTCGTCGTCGTGGGCGCCGCGAGCGGACGTCCGTACGATGAGGGGGTGAATAGATCGTGGTCGGGTATGGCGTGGAGTGTCGTCATCACGCTCGCACTTGGCGCGATGATGCTTCCGCTACGCGATCACTTGAGTGAGTCGACGGCGGCGCTGGTTTTGGTCATTCCGGTTGTGGTCGGCGCGGTGGTGGGCGGCTTCTGGGCCGGTTCGGTGGGAGTCGTTGCCGGCTTTGTCATCTACGACTACGAGTTCATCCCTCCCTATCGGACGCTCGACGTGGGCAGTGCGCAGAACTGGGTGGCGCTCGGCGTGTACGTGGTGGTGATGCTGCTCGTGGCGCGGCTCGTGGCGAGCCTGGATGACGCGCGGGCACAGGCGCAGAGCAGTGCCCTCATGACGCGGCGCCTCTTCGAACTGTCGGAGTTGTTGGTCGGGGACCAGCCGGTGGACGAACTGCTGACGACGGTGGCGCGCGCGGTACAGTCCGTCTTCGGTCTGCCGGGTGTCACTCTTCTCGTCCTTGACGGTGCTCATCTGAGCGTGGCGGCGTGTGCGGGCGAGCCGTTGAGTAGCGAGGAGTTGGCCCAGCTCGACCCCCAGTCTGGCCAGCCGGTGGGCCTCAGCACGGGAGCGGGTCACTCGCTCGGGGTGCGCACCGTCGCTCTCGCCGCGGCGGGTCGAGCGGTCGGCATGCTCGCACTGCGCGGTGTACCCCTGGACGCCGAGGAACGCGAGGCGCTGAGCATGTTCGCCAACGACGCGGCGCTCGCGATCGAGCGGGCAAATCTTCGCGATCAGGCCCGACGCACCGCCCTGCTCGAAGAGGTGGACCGGCTGCGGCGCGCCCTGATGGGCGCCGTGTCGCATGATCTTCAAACGCCTCTCGCCACGATCAAGGTGGCATCGTCGACGTTCGTGGAGCGGGCGTCCACCCTGTCGGTCGACGACGCTCGGGAACTTCATTTCTTGATCGCCATGGAGACAGATCGTCTGTCGAGGCTGGTCACCAATCTTCTGGACATGACGCGAATCGAGGCGGGAGCGATGTTGGTTCGAACGGAGCCCACGGCCTTGGGCGACGTGGTTCACGGTGCCCTGAACGCGCTGGGCGCCGTGATGGCGGAGCATCGCGTGACCGTGCACCTCGGGCAGGACATGCCGCTGGTGGAGGTGGACCCGGTTCTCATGGGGCAGGTGTTGATTAACCTGTTGGACAACGCGGCGCGCCACGCGCCCCCCGGAAGTGTGATCGACGTGACCTGTGAGCGACGTGACCGCGTCGTGATGATCGTGAGCGATGAAGGGCCGGGCGTCGCGCCGGCGAACCGGGAGCGGATCTTCGATCGCTTCGCACAGTTCGATACCGGAGGTCGGGCGGGTCTCGGCCTGACCATCGCGCGCACGTTCGTGGAGGCGCACGGGCAGCACCTGTGGTACGAGGACGCACCGGGGGGCGGTGCACGCTTCGTGTTCTCGCTGGCGGACGCACCGCAGGAGGTATAGTGGCGCACCTACTCGTTATTGACGACGACTCGTCCCTGCTGCGGGCGCTACGCGTGGGGCTTCGTGCGGCGGGTCACGAGGTCGCGGCAGCGTCACGCGCCGAGGAGGGACTCGCGCAGATCGCCCTGACGGCGCCCGATCTCGTTATCGTTGATCTCGGGTTACCCGATATGGACGGACTGGACGTCTGCCGTCGGGTGCGTGAGTGGAGTGACGTGCCGCTCATCGTGTTGTCGGCCACGGGGGCGGATGAGACGAAGATCACGGCGTTGAACGCGGGAGCGGACGACTACGTGACCAAGCCCTTTTCGATGGGTGAACTCGAGGCTCGCATTCGTGCGACGCTGCGCGGTCGCGCGTCGACTCTCGTCGAGGCGCCTCCCGTCATCGACGTTGGTTCGCTGACGGTTGACGTGGTGCATCACGAGGTTCGTCGCGACGCGGAAGTAGTGGACCTCACGGAGAAGGAGTTTGGGGTCTTCGCGTTTCTCGCGCGTTACGCCGGTCGTACGTGCACCTATCAGATGATTCTGACGTCGGTGTGGGGCTCCTACTACGGGGGCGAGTCCGCCTACGTGCACGCGTACGTGCATCGTCTGCGCACCAAGCTCGCCGCCGAGACTTCGGTGCAGATCGAGACGGTGCCGGGCGTTGGCTACCGGCTCGTGAGTGTGCCGTGACCGGGTTACCGTACCCCGCGAGACGGCGTCAGTGCCACAACGTCCCGTTAGGGTTGTCCACGGTCGCGGGATGCGACGACGAGAAGGGACGAACGTGGCGGACGCCTTGTTGGTGATGGATATGCAGAACGGCATTGTCGAGCGATTGGGTGATCGCGCGACACCTCTGATGGCTACGGTGGCGTCGGCGTTGCGCGCGGCTCGCCACCACGCGGTGCCCGTCATCTTCGTGCGTGTCGCGTTGCGTGAGGGCGCGCCCGAGGTGAGCGCGCGCAATCAGTCCTTCGCGACGCTCGCCACCTCGAACGTGATGAGCGAAGCGGCGTCGAGTACCCAACTTCACGCGGACATGGCGCCACAGCCAGGCGAGGTCGTGGTCACGAAGCGCCGCGTGAGTGCCTTCTCCGGCAGCGATCTCGACGTGGTGTTACGTGCGAAGAACATTGACGGACTGATTCTGGCGGGAATCGCGACCAGTGGTGTGGTGCTCTCGACGGTGCGTCAGGCCGCGGATCTTGACTTTCGACTCACGGTCCTTCGAGACGCCTGCGCCGACGCCGATGACGAGGTTCATCGTGTTCTTATGGACAAGGTGTTCGTCCGTCAGGCGGCCGTGGTCACCACCGACGAGTGGGCCGCTTCGTTGGACGGTCCCGCCTAACGACGGGCTGTCTCGCGGTGGACATCGCTTCGTGGTGATCGTGGGTTCACCCGATCACCCGTGCGGGTTCTCCGGCAACGCCACCTCGCGCGCGTCGCGTCGCGTCGCGTGAGAACGCGGGTGGTGTGACTCGTTGACGAGGTCGTGGCACGTGCGTCGACGAGGCGACAGTCCGCGCCGGCGAACGACCCACGTAGCGCCATGGTAGGCGGCGGGTGGTTACGGTGGCTCTGTGGCCCCTTCGTCGCCTCCACGCTGGCCGTTGCGTACGGTGCTGTCCCTCGCGGTGATCGTCGTCGTCGTGAGTGGGGTGGTGGCGTCGTCACGACCGCGACCCCGGTCGGTGACGTTACCGTCCACGGCGACGACCGTACCCGCGACGTCCTCCTCCACGGCGACGACCGTGACCGCGCCGTCCACCGCATCTATCACGCCCTCGTCCACTGTTCCACCGTCGAGGCGACGTTCATCGAGCGGACCGTCGTCGGTTGTCGCGACACCGCTCAACCTTCACGAACCCGCCCGAGGGTGCGGACTGGCGATGTCGCCGTCGACGACATCGACCGTCGGCGTCTCGCACGTGATGGGACACTGCACGGTGCTCGAGATCGGAGATTCACTGGGTAATGACCTGGGATGGGGTCTGGATCGTGAGGTCGCGTCAACGACCGGGGTCACTCTCGTGCAGCGGGATCGTTCGTCGACCGGGCTGGTGGCGTCGTGGTACTACGACTGGCCGCGGCACCTCGCGGCACTGCTAGCGCAGTACCATCCGGATTTGACGATCGTGTGCCTCGGGGGCAATGACCAGCAGGGAATGTCGGTGAACGGTAGCAGCCAACCGTTCGACTCTCCCGGTTGGCGCAGCGCGTATCGCGGGCGTGTGCGCACCATCGATCAGCTCGCGACGCGGGCGGGGAGCTACGTGCTGTGGGTGGGGCTACCGATTATGGATCCCTACGGCTACCGTCAGGGTGCGGTAGTGCTGAATTCGCTCTACCGCTCGGTGGCCGCGAGCGTGCCCGGTGTGGCCTTCGTCGACACGTGGACGCTCTTCGCCAACGCCGCGGGTCAGTACCGCGCCACGGCGCCGGTGAACGGAGTCTCGGTGGCCCTGCGTTCGTCCGACGGGATTCACTTCAGCGTCGCCGGAGAGAACGTTCTGGCAACGTACGTGGTGCGGATGGTGGCGGACGTTTACCACGTCCGACTCTCGCCGCGCGCGCCGGCGACGATCACTGGCTGAGAGTTGGGATCGGTCAACCGAGGTGAGCGAGGCGGCCCACGATCACGGTGGTGTCCCACGAGAGAGCGACGCAGAGTACGAGCACGAGGGCGGTCGCGATCGCGTCGCGCGCGAGGCGACGCGAATGACGCAGGGGGTTCTCCACCAGGTGATAGGACACGAGGGAGCACACCAGCGCTCCGGCGATCTCTAGTGCCCGGGCGGGTGCCGACGTCAGGGGGTGGGCGAGTTGGAGGGGAATCATCAGCCACGGGAAGTGCCACAAGTAGAGCGAGTAGGAGAGGTCGCCGAGTTCGCGCATCGGTCGCCACGACAGCCAGGACGCCGGACCACCGCGACACGTCGCGGGCCCGGTCCAGAGTAGGGCCGCGGTGGCGGCGCACGGCCACCACGCGAGCACGCCCGGGAAGACGCTGGTGGCCGAGAGCCGCCACACCGCGGCGGCCAGAACTCCCGCCGCGACGATGGCGATGACCGTGTTCAGGCGCGGCGTTCGTGCGGCCCACGACGAGGGAACGACCGCGACGAGACCTCCGAGGGCTAACTCCCAGAACCGCGTGAACGGGGAGTAGTAGGCGGCGACCGGGTTGAGGGGGGTGAGGTGGTAGGACCACCAGGCCGACGCCGCCACGCCCACGATCAACACGACGGCGAGGGCCCAGGGCACGCGCCGTCGTGGCACGAGGCGAGCCAGGGAGAACACGATCAGGGGATAGACGAGGTAGAACTGCTCCTCGATGGCCAGCGACCAGTAGTGGGTGACCAGCGAGGGCGCGAGGCCGGGAACGAAGTAGTTGCTACCCGTCTGAATGAGCCGGAAGTTTTCGCCGAACAGGGCCGCCCAGCGCACGTCGTCGAGCAAGGATGAGGGAAAGGCGGGCCCGAGGAGAAGGTACGCGCCCACCGTGGTCGCCACCAGCACCAGCGTGGCCGCGGGAATGATTCGTCGTATCCGACGGGTGTAGAAGACGCCCAGGTTCGCGTGAAGAGGACGTGGCGGCTGGCGAAGGAGCAGACCAGTGATCACGAATCCGCTGATGACGAAGAAGACGTCGACGCCGACGTAGCCCCCCTGGAACCCCGGTATCGACGCGTGGGTGGCGACCACCACGATGACGGCGACGGCTCGCAGCCCTTGGATGTCGGGACGGAAGTACGCCGGCGCGATCGTGTCGCTCGTCGTGGTATCGGGCGTCGACGACGTCGTGGAGGCCATGACGTGGAGGGTAGTGCGTCGTCACCGCAATGACGTTCTTATCGCGTTGCGCGCAGCGCTCCGGCGGCCAGACCGACGAATCCGAAGCACACCACGACGCTGAAGCCCGCGGAGCCGACGACCTGCCCCCAGAAGAGTAGGTGATCGACCTTGAGCGCGGAGAGCAGCCCACCCAGGGATCCCGCGACTTCGATACCGAGACCGACCCAGGCCAGGGGGACGGGCCGACGCGCGACGACGATGACGGCGAAGACGAACTCGATGATGAACTGGACGACGCCGAGATAGTCGTGGATGTACGAAAAAGTGAAACTGAAGTGGCGCGGGAAGGTGCTCGCGAGCACGAGGAATTCGACCAGGCACAACGAGTCCAGAACGCGACCGAGGGGTCGCAGTGAGGTGGACGTCAGGAGTCGGGCCGTCGCGAAGAGGAACCCCACGTTGGCCGCGAACGCGAGGATGTAGAGGGGGGCCGTTTCGAGGTAGTTGCCGTAGTTGCTGATGCCTCCCTCGTGGATCGTGACCTCCGGTTTGAGTAGAGCGCAGACGAGGAGAGGGGCGTAGAGGAGGAACTGACTCGCGCCCACGTCGCGGCGTAGGCGAGTAACCGTCGCCGTGACGTCACGGCTGTCCGTCACGGGTGCAGGGTCGCGAGGCAGCAGTTCTTGTACTTTCGTCCACTGCCGCAGGGACACGGGTCGTTGCGGCCCGCGACCATGAACGCGTGGCGCGCGTCTCGCTCGTCGCCGGCGAGCTCGTGCATGATCAATCCCGGTCGACGTCCGGCACGCGCCAGAGCGACCATTCGCTCCACGTGAGGACGTACGTGGGTGTACACCCGGTAGTAGCCGTCGCAGAGGTAGTTGAGAGTCTCGTTCACCTCCCCGGTGGCGACGCGGTCCTTGGGGCATCCGCCGTGGCAGTAGTTCAGCACGTCGCAGCTGCGACAGCGTTCGGCCAGACCGTCGAACTTGGCGTCGCCGAAGGCCCGCTGCGCCGGCGAGTGGAGAAGGTCCGCCAGATCGTCGTTCACGCTGCCGAGCCGGTACGCCGGCGTGACGAAGTGATCGCAGCTGTAGACCGAACCGTCGTGCTCGATGGCCAGCACCTGACCACAGCGCTCGGCCATGACGCAGAGTTCGACGGGCCGACCGCGCGCCACATTGACGCACTCGAGGAAGTTCTGGATGTCGAGGCGCTCGACGTCGTGTCGGATCCACTCGTCGAAGATGGTGATGAGAAAGGTGGCGTAGTCCTCGGGTGTCACCGAGTGCTCGCGCACGCGGCCCGCGTCGTCGTGTTCGACCACGGGGATGAACTGCAGCCACCGAACGCCGAGGTCGAGGAAGAAGTGATAGATCTCGCGCGGGGCGGTGGCGGTAGCGGCGTTGATCGTGCAGAGCACGTCGGGAGTGAGGCCGTGCTGGCGAAGGAGGTGATATCCCCGCAGGGCCCGTTCGTGAGTGGGGCGGTCGTGACGGTCGCGCCGCCAGCGGTCGTGGATGCTCGCCGGTCCGTCGAGACTCACTCCCACCGCGAAGTGGTGCTCGGCGAGAAAGGCGGCCCACGCGTCGGTGATCAGCGTCGCGTTGGTTTGAAGGTTGTTGACGCAGTGCCACCCCTCGGGGAGGTAATGCTCTTGGAGGGCCACTACGCGTCGGAAGAAGTCCAGACCAGCCAGCGTCGGTTCGCCGCCGTGCCAGACGAAGTGCACGGTAGGGCCCTCGTTCGCGTCTATGACGCCGCGAACGTAGCGCTCGAGAACCTCGGGGCGCATGCGGTAGCGCTCGTCGGTCGGGAAGATCGAGGCGGTGTCGAGGTAGTAGCAGTACTCGCACGACAGGTTACAAATCGGACCGACCGGTTTGGCGATGACCACCTGCGGACCGCTCAGGGTGGGGGTGGTCACCGGCGTCGTGTTGAGCGGCACCCGTCTAGTCTCGCACTCGGGAACACGTCGCGGCGTCGCGGGCGCCAGTCGCAACCTACACTGGCCCCACGTGGGAGATGTGACGTACGAGAGAGGAGTTGCCGTGAGTGCGACGTTGGAGGAAGAAGCGCAGCTCGAGAGCGTGTCGGTGGGTGAACGCGGCACGTTGACGTGGTTGGGTCACGCGACGGTGCTGCTGATGACCGCGACGGGCACCCGGATCGTGTTCGATCCCTGGCTGGAGAATCCGAAGTGCCCCGAGGGGGTTCGTGAACTCGGATCTCTCGACGCCATCGCGGTAACCCACGGGCACTTTGATCACATGGGATCGGCCATCCCGCTCGCCGTGGCGACCGGCGCGCCGATCATCTGCGTGCCGGAAATGGCCGCCTACTTCGCGTCGGCGGGCCTGACGAATCTGATCGACATGAATAAGGGCGGCACCGTGCACGTCGCTGACGTCGCGCTCACGATGGTCACGGCTGATCACTCGTGCGGCATCAGCGTCGGGGAGAACCTCCCCAACGCCTACGGGGGCAACCCGGTGGGTTTCGTGGTGTCGTTGGATCAGGGCCAGGGCGGACCCTTCTACATCTCGGGTGATACCAATATCTTTGGTGACATGGCGCTCATTCGTGAGCTCTACGCTCCCGAGCTCGCCCTGATACCTATCGACGGGCACTACAACATGGGGCCGCGCGAGGCCGCTCACGCCGTGGAACTACTCGGCGTGGCGCGGGTTGCTCCGTACCACTACGGCACGTTTCCCCTGCTGAGTGGAACACCGGAGGAACTGCGCCGCCACCTGCGAACGCTGTCCTCGTCCGCTTCCGTCGTGGACGTCGTGCCCGGAGGGACGATCACGCTGCGGGTGTGACTCGTCCCCTCGCCACAACGTCGTCTCTAGATATGGTGGGCGAACCAATTGTTGGCGAGCGGCGTAAGCGCGGCGGCGGCGATGAGCCCGATCAGGATACTCGAGGTGATGACCCACTGACGGGCTGTGGCGCCACGGACCTGGCGGCGGGTGCGGTGCAGCAAGTCAAGGGGGGCGAGACGTGCGGTCTCGCCGATGTGGCCCAGGACGTGAACGGTCATGACGGCGAACCAGAGGATGAAACTGGCCTGGTGCACGAACAGCAGAAACGAACGCCACCCCAGCGGCGCGAGGACGAGTCCGAATCCTGATCCGAGGAGCGTGAGGGTCAAAATAACCACGAACGGCCCGAGCACGCGCAGGACGATCGGTGGTGGGCCCTTGCGCCGGTACTGCGGGTCGCCCCAGTAGTACTTGACGAAACGCCAGCCCGTCGAGGCGATCTTGTACAGAACGGGGACCGTGAGCAGAACGCCTATGAAGACGTGCACGGTGAGCAGACTTCTGATCCGCACGATGGTCACGCCTTCGAGGGCGAGCAGAACGAGCAGAACCGACGCGAGGGTTCCCGTCAAGCGAGCGTTGCCCTTGACCCCGCTGACGTCGGGGATCGCGGCGTGACGCGCGCGAGAGATTGTCGGCTGTGCCATGGATCGAGAGGGCCCCTTCGTCGACTCGGGACGAGGTCGCGTCGACTCATCAACGCTACCAACGCCCCGCCAAACGACGCCAAGAGTTCTGTAAAGGGAGTATAAGAAACGGGGTCGCGCGAGATCGGTGGACGGAGTCGCGATGTTCGTGCGTGGACCTGAGGGTTACGTGGGTCGTGGGGCCGTGTCAGAAGGGTCGGAATCAGCACGATCGGAATCAGCACGGTCGGAATCAGCAAGCGTGGAATCAGTAATCAGTAAGGTCGGAACATGGTGAGTCCGGCGACGAGTGAGGGGCGGGCTCACTTTGGCCCGTACGAAACGTGGTACCGCGTGACGGGTGACCTGAGCGAGTCGACTGTTCCCCTAGTGGTGCTCCACGGGGGGCCGGGGGCCGCTCATAACTACACCCTGGCCATCGCGGATCTGGCCAGGAACGGACGTGCGGTGATCCACTACGACCAGATTGGTTGCGGCCGTTCGACGCACTTGCCCGAGCGCGGCGCCGACTTTTGGACCGTGGAACTATTTCTCGAGGAACTTGACAACTTGTTGGGGCATCTCGGGGTGCGCGAGGCGTATCACCTGCTCGGCCAGTCCTGGGGCGGCATGCTGGGTGCGGAGCACGCGGTGACGCGCCCGAGCGGGCTGCGGTCGCTGGTCATCTCGAACTCTCCGGCGTCGATGGACCTGTGGACCCGCGAGGCACTACGGCTGCGATCGCTGATGCCTGACGCGCTGCGTGAGGCCCTCGATCGCCACGAGCGTGATGGTACCCTCGACGATCCGGCGTACCTGGCCGCGACTCAGGCGTTCTACGACCGTCACGTCTGCCGCGTCCTGCCCAACCCGCCCGAGGTTCTCGCCACCATGAACGCCATGAATGAGGACCCCACCGTCTACCACACTATGAACGGCCCCAACGAGTTCTTCTGCGTGGGCACGCTGCGCCACTGGTCCGTCGTGGAGCGGGTCGGTCAGATCAGTGCGCCCACGTTGCTCCTGAACGGTCGATACGACGAGGCGACGACGGCCACGATGCAGCCGTTCTTCGAAGGTATCGACGACGTACGTTGGTCGGTCTTCGCTCAGTCGAGTCACATGCCCTTCGTCGAGGAGCCCGCGGCCTACCTCGACGTGGTCGAGGCGTTCGTGACCGAGTATGACTGACGTGGGCGGCGCCAGGGCGACCACGTCATCGCGCCGTGCCCCCCGGCTGTTCACGCTCGACACGGTCATGGTCGACCTTGTTCTGGTGATTGACTGGTTGCCGTCGCGCGGTGGCGACGCGGTGGCGTCGCGTCATCTCGTGAGCGCCGGCGGGGGATTTAACGTGATGAGTGCCGCCGCCCGTCAGGGGATGTCCGTGGTGTACGCCGGTCAGGTCGGAACGGGGCCCTTCGCCCACATCATCCACGAGGCGCTCGCTCGCGAGGGTGTGGCCACGCCCGTCGCGGCGGACGGTGAGCACGACGCCGGCCTGTGCGTGGTGATGGTGGACCGTGAAGGGGAACGTACGTTCGCCACCGCACCGGGGGCGGAGACGTTACTCCAGCGTGACGCCCTTGATCGTCTTGACGTGGTGGCGGGGGACTACGTCTTTCTCTCGGGCTACAGCCTCGTCTACGACTGTATCGGTACCTCGGTAATCCAGTGGCTGGAGAACCTCGACGACGACGTGATTGTCTCGTTCGACCCCGGACCCCGTGTGGACGATATTCGTGCGTCCTGGCGCGCCGCAGTGCTGGAGCGAACGGATTGGCTCTTGGCGAACGCCGACGAGGCGCGGGCGATAGCGCACCGTGCGACGCTGGACGAGGCTCTGGTGGTGCTCTCGAGAGTGACGGGACGCCGTGGCGTCGTCGTGCACGACGGGAGGGCTGGGTGCGTCGTCGCGATGCGTGGCGCCGCGTCGCGTCGCGTCGCGGCCTTCCCCGGTGAGGTCGTCGACACGAACGGCGTCGGCGACGTCCACGACGGGGTATTCCTCGCCGCCCTCGCCGACGGTGCGGATCCTGAGACCGCAGCCCGGTGGGCCAACGCGGCGGCCTCGATCGCGATCTCGCGCCTGGGACCGTCGACGGGGCCCACGCGAGAAGAGATCCGAGCGCTCGTCACCCGGTGATCGTTGAGGTGCGTCTACCCGGCCGCCGGTGGGGTGGTCGCGGTGGTGAACTCGTCGCTCCAGCGCGGCGCTCGCAGTACCCCACGCGGCGTACGTAGACGGAAGACCGGCTTGATGTCCAGCACGGGCGTACCGTCGATGCCGTCGAGTCCCCGTACCGTGAGCGAACGCTCGGCGAGTGCGTCGATCGCGACCATCGTGAGCAGCAGGCGGTTCGGGCGATCGGGGTTTCGCTGGGCGAAAACTCCCACGTCGGGCCACTGATCGTTGCCGCGCGGGTGGCGGTGCCACGGTCCGGGCGGCACGTCGTGGGCCCAGTCGGCGAAGAAGATGATCTCGACGTGGGAGAACTCGTCGAGACCGCGCAGGGCCTCGCTCGGTACGTCGCCGGCCAATTCGATGGTCGACACGACGTCGTCCCAGTTGTCGTCCAACGCCTCGCGTCGGTCATTGCGGATGTAGCCAATGGCTCGTACGGGGAGATCCATCGCTCTACTGTAGGGCGTCTCTCGCCTCGAGCACCTAGCGCTAGGGTGGTGCGTTCGAACGGAGAGATGGGGATGGCGGAACTGACCTTCACCTACGGGACGATGGCCTCGGGGAAGTCGACCTTGGCCCTCCAACTGTGCTGGCAGTTGCGCGAGGGTCGCCGCGACGTCGCGCTGTGGACGTTCGGCGATCGGAGCGATACCGGGATGGTGACCAGTCGTATCGGAATCGAGGCGCACGCGGAGGCGATCGAACCGGGCAGCGACCTGGCGGGTGACGTGGCGCGTCTGGTGACCCACGGCATTCGAATTTTGGTCATCGACGAGGTGCAGTTCGCGAGTGTCGAGCAGGTGGATGATCTGGCGCGCCTGGTCGACGACGAGGGAATCGACGTGCACGCGTTCGGGTTGTCGGCGGACTTTCTGTTGAACATCTTCCCCGGTTCGGCTCGTCTCTTCGCGATCGCCGATCGCGCCCACGAGCTACCCCTCACCTCGACCTGCTGGTGTGGCCGGCGCGGCCGGTGCAACGCGCGCGTGGTCGACGGCGTGGTCGCGCGGGAGGGCGATCAATTGTATTTCGGTGACGTGGCCACCGGCGTCGTGCACTACCAGGTGTTATGCCGTACGCACTATCGCCGAGGCGAGCTGGGCCCCACGGCCGAGTCGGCTCAGAAGAACGTGGCGCAGAGCTCGTAGATCTCACGCGGTACGCGTCGCTGTCCGTGGGCCACACTGGACAGGGGGACGAGGACGACGTCGTGGCCGTGCACGACCGGGATGACGCCGAAGGTGTGCGCGGTGACGCTACGGTAGGCGGCGGCGCCGACGCGTGTCGCCCAGATGCGATCGTAAGCGGTCGGGCTGCCGCCACGCTGGAGGTGTCCGAGGACCGTCGTACGTACCTCGAAGCCGCCGTGCTCGTCGATCTGCGACGACAGGAACGCGCCGACCCCGCGCAGGGCGAGGCGCACGCCGCGACCGCCGATGCTGGACGGTGCCGTGCTCTCGTGTCCACCGAGGGTCTCCAAGTTCACGCCTTCGGCAATCACCACGATAGAGAAAGCGCTCCCGTTCGCACGGCGCTTGGCGAGGTGGTCGAGTATCGCGTCCATGGTTACCGGAAACTCCGGGATCACGATGAGGTCCGCGCCACCGGCCAGGCCTCCCAGCGCGGCAACCCATCCCGTGGCGCGGCCCATCGTCTCGACCACCATCACCCGGTGGTGTGAGGCGGCCGTGGTGTGGAGGCGGTCGAGGGACTCCGCCACGACGCTGAGGGCGGTGTCGAAGCCAATGCAGTAGTCCGTGCCCATCAGGTCATTGTCGAGGGTTTTGGGCACTCCGACCACGGGGGCACCTCGATCGGCGAGCCAGTGCGAGATTCGTTGGGTACCGTCGCCGCCGATCGCGATCAGCGCGTCGAGATTTTCCTCAATGGCGGCGAGGACTCGCTCGCGACCCCCCGGAGGCGAGTCGAGGTCGTAGCGAGCAGTGCCGAGCACCGTGCCGCCCTGTCCGACGATGCCCGAGACGTCGGCAATGCCGAGGGGCTTCCCGGCGTAGTCCTGGGCGAGACCGGCCCACCCGTTGGGGATGCCGATGAGTTCGTGACCGTCGCGAAGGGCCATCTGGCCAATGGCGCGAATGGCCGCGTTGAGGCCAGGTGCGTCACCGCCGGCCGTCAGTACCCCAATTCGCATCTCACCCTTTTGGTCGTGTCGTGCGTCATCGACGCGTCACCACGTCGCTTCCGCCTCTACTGTACGACACGCGCCACCCGGGTAGATCGGCCACGCCAATATCGCCCCGTCGTTACCGCGGTGTCACACGGCGTTCACTCGACCTACGTACCATCTACCAGCGAAGCGAGGAGCGGTATGGACGATCCGATGGGTGTGACGCGAGCGACGGGAGCGGTGGATCGCGTGCTCGCGGGCTTGGACCCTGACCGTGGACGACCCGAGGACGTCATCGCGACCAAGGGTTTGACGTTGCGCTTTTCCTCAACGACCGTGCTGCGTGACGTGACTACCCGCACGCGTCGCGGGACGATTACGGCGCTGATTGGGCCGACCGGCTCGGGCAAGACGACATTTCTTCGCACGGTAAACCGGATGAATGACCGGGTCCCGGGATTTGCTCGCGAGGGTGAGGTCACCCTCGATGATCGCTCTATCTGGCATCCTGACCAGGACCTACTCACTCTGCGCCGACGGGTGGGCATGCTCTTCCAGCGGCCGAATCCCTTCCCGATGTCAATTCGCGACAACGTGGTGGCGGGGGTGCGGGCTCACGGCATTGCCCGCGGACGCCAGCTCGACGTCGTCGCCGAGATGCGTCTGCGCGAGGTCGGACTCTGGGACGCCGTGAAGGATCGTCTTCGCGACTCGCCCTACCGTCTCTCGGGCGGTCAGCAGCAACTACTCTGCCTGGCGCGCGCCCTGGCGGTTGGTCCCGAGGTGCTGCTGCTGGACGAGCCGACGTCGGCCCTCGACCCGTTGTCGACCGACGCGGTGGAGACGTTGCTCCGTGGGTTAACGCCCGCTCTCTCGCTCGTTGTCGTCACCCACAATCTGGGCCAGGCTCGACGACTGTCGGACGCGACGATGTTCTTCTTCGGGGGGCGACTGGTGGAGCACGGGCTGACGGCCGACGTGTTCGCCCGACCGCGCGAGGCGGACACCGAGCGTTACGTGAACGGACTGATGGGCTGACGAGGTGGCCCCGCGTTGGTGCCGCGACGAAATCGTCGAGAGATCGTCGGGACGACACGACGCCGTCACGATCGCGTTACTCGTGCTTCGTAGCGTGATGTCACCAACAACGAGGAGGATGGCAGTGACGTGTACACGCGCAGTACGAGGGCGGGGTCGATCGCTCGCCCTGCTGGTCCTAGGGCGCTGTTGGACAAAGC
>JAJYSU010000021.1:15302-35800 GCA_021793395.1 Actinomycetes bacterium | reverse complement strand
ATCTGCCGCTCGCTACGACCGTCGCGCGCCGCGCGCCAACCCACTAGCGTGTGCAGCAGCGTGGTCTTGCCCGCGCCCGACGGGCCCGACACCAGCACGCGGTCACCGGGCACGACGCGCAGGGTCAGCGGGTGGGGGTCCGCGTCGGTGACCAGCGCGTCGGCGCTCAGCAGGGCGTCGTCCGTGGTGCTCGCCGCCGGTTCGAGCGTGGCGAGCGTCTCGAGGCGTGCGAGCGCGGCGCGAGCGTCGTCGCGGCGATGGAACTCGACGCCAAAACGCCGCACGTGCGCGAAGAGGTCGCTCGTGACCAGCACCGCGATCAGGGCGTGCGCCAGTGACGTGTGTCGGTCCAGCAGGGCGAAACCCACTACCATCGCGACCAGCCCTACGCTGACGCCGCTCAGGAATTCGGTCACCAGTGACGAGCCGAGGGCGACGCGCAGCGCGCGCATCGCCAGGGAGTGCTCGGAATCCGAGAGGGCGGCGATTTCGTTGGCGCCGTAGTCGACGGCCCCGAGTCCGCGCAGCTCGATCGAGTGATGCAACAGTTCGAGTTGACGCGCCTCGAGCGTGGCGCGACGTTCCTGGTACTGCACCGCGAGCGCGCTCGCGCGCACGCCCGCGCGTTGATAGAGCGGAACCGCGAGGCCCATGAGCGCGAGGACGATGAGGGCGGCGAGCCAGCCGCCGGCCCACGCGACGACGACCAGACCGACGAGGGCGACCCGTGCGGCGCTGGCCAGTGAGTCCAGTGAGGGCGCGTCGGCGACCTGATCGACGGCGAGCGCCAGGTCTCCGCCCCCGCGTTGGCCCTCGGGGGTGGGCGTCGTCGCGTGCTCGGACAGGATGCGTCGCCAGCGACGACGCAGCGATCGCCGCGACGCGGTGGCGAAGGTGTCGCTCGCGGTGGCCACCAGCCAGCGTCCCACCAGCGCGGCGCCCAGCAGTACGAGACCCGCGGTGACGTGCGACGTGGCGAGACGGGTGACGGCCTCGGCGCTCAGGACCGCTAGCGCCAGTCCGGCGAGCGCGTCGAGGGCTCCCGCGAGTCGTGCCGGCGCGCGCCACGCCGACATCGGATTCGCGTGAGGGGCCACTCCGCGATGCTAATGACCGACGCGCGTCACTCCCCGGCGCCCTCTTTCACGACGGCGTCGTCGCGGTGGGTGAGGGCGCGCGCGGGGCCGTTGAGCCACTCGCGCAGGACCCGCGTGGCGCGACAGTCGTCCTCGTTGTAGGTGAGCAGTCGACGTCGCGCGGTCTCGGCGTCCTCGCCCTCGCCTCGCGCGACCTCGTACCAGAGCATCGAGGCCTCCCCGCTAGGAGTGGGGTCGCGCCAGGCGAAGCCCGCCGCGCTCGCGAGGGTCTTGAGCCCCCGCGGCCCCTCGGTCTGGATCTGTTCGCGGACCAGTTGGTGCACGTCGACCCACTGGGAGGGCGACGCCGCGCGAAAGGCGCGCAGGTCGTCGGCGTGTGGTCCGTCCGGCCACCCGGTTGCCACGGCCCGGTCCATCGCTCCGTCCTCGGCCTGGGCCCAGAAGCAGTAGGCGCGAAAGGACAGCCCCGCCGCTAGTACGCGACGGCGAAGGTCGTCGAACCACTGCCAGAAGTCCGCGAACAGCCGCGCTTCGCTCTCGCGCGATAACGTGCCCCACTCGGCGCGGCCCTGGTAGCCGTCGCGCACGCCGTCCCACGCGAGCGCGTCGGGCGTCGCTCTCGTGACGAGGGCGCCCCAGAGATAGGTGACGTCGTCGTAACTCTCCATGTCGACGTCGACCTCGACGTCGGCGCGGGGGCAGTGCACGGCGTCGGCGTCGACGATGCGCAGCGGCGTACCGGCGCACTGGGCCCGAGCACGGTAGATCAGTTCGTCGAGCGTGTCGATGTGGCGTCCGAGCACGTCCTCGGTCGTGGTGTCCGTCGGGTCCACGAGGGGGCGCCGGCGCGCCGCTCGCGTGCGGGCCGGGTCCAGGCGCGCGAGGTCGGTGCGGGTGCGCACGCCGTGCTCACGCAGGAGCAGTTGCTGGTCGAGCGAGGTGAATCGCACCAGCGAGACGTCATCGCGCGCCGCGAGTTCCTCGGCGCAGCGGGTGGCGAAGGGACAGTCCAGGCACTCGCGGTGCCAGTACGGCGCGGTGGGGAAGGGACCGCCGTGCTCGAGCCACGCGTCGTGGGCCGCGAGTACCTCGAGGCGGGTGGCGTAGAGGCTCTGATAGGTGTCGAGGTTGAATCGCCGGTTCTCTCGGGCACTCACGTCCACCCACCAGACGCGTCGGCGCCGGTCGACGACCGCGGCACGACGCGCCGGATCGTCGTGGCCGATCGCCGCGAGCACGAGCGTGGCGTGGGCGAGAGCGAGTCCGTGACGGGTGACGGTGGGGGTGGCGCGCAGTCCGACACCGTCGGTGAACGTGGCCTCGCCGGGACCGAGGTGCTCGAGTGACCCCTCCAGCAGGCGCCGGGTGGCCGCCGGCTCGACGACCTCGGTATTCTTCACGATGATCGGGGCGTAGACGAAGCGCGGCCCGACGCGACCGACCCGCACGAGCGCGTGCACCGCGGCTCGACGCCGGCCCGTCACGTCCTCGGGTAAACGCGGCTGCACGATTAGTTCGACCCCCTCGGCCAACGCCGATCGGGTGGAGGTGGTATTGGCCGGTCGCGTCGCGCCCGGGAGGGCGCTCAACGTGGTCAGCACCGAGCGGCGAAAGGAGTCGGCGTCGCGCCGGCGCCGCTGGACTTCGGCGCTCGGGGCGCAGGGACCGACACCGTCGGGAGCCCCGCGCACGAGGGCGACGCGGTGCACGCAGGCGTTGATTTCGTCGGCGCGCAGCGGTTGACCCACCGGTTCAGCCTACGGGTTCAGTGAGTGAGCCTCGAGAGTGGCGAGGGTCCCCGTGTGTCGCGGCACGGTCGCTAGCGTAAAACGAATGGGACTCGCGGCCTACCAGGACTGCGATCGCCGCGAGAAGCGCGCGATGTTGCGGTTCTTCTGGAGTGGCACGCCCGACGCGTCACCGCGGGTGCACCGCGCCGCGCTGGCCTACGCGCCCTTCGCTCTCGCCGCGCTGTGTGTCATTACGCTCGAGGCCGCCGCGCTCGCCGCCGTGCTTGGTGGACGTGGTGGCGCGTGGGTGGCGCCCGGCGCACTGGCGGGCGTCGCGGCCCTGGGTTCGGCGTGGTGTGCGGTGCGAGCCGCGCGCCGCGGGCGCGCGCTGCGCGGCGAGGACGGGGTGGACGGGGACTGGCCACCGTGACGAACGAGTCGGGGGTGTCGCTGCCGCAACCGGGGGGATCGTCGCGGTGGAGTCGCTGGCTGGATCACCCCGTGGCCTGGGGCTGGTGCGTCGCCGGGTGGGTCGCGAGCACGCTTGTCTTCGTGGGGATCGTCTGGTGGCTCGGTGGCCCCTCCACCGGCGACGCGGGTCAGTCGCTCACGTCGACCTGGGCGATCGCCCACGGCTCGATCGGGTGCGCCTACCCCCCGTCACGAACCTTCGCCTCGGCGGGATCGGCCAATCCGTTCGTGTTGATCGCCCCCGTCTACCCACTCGTCAGCGGGGCGCTGGCCGCTCTCCTGGGGCTCGGCCACGGCGTGGCATTTCCCACCTCGGCCCAACTGGGACCGGGCTGCTCGCGTTCGCTGGTCGCGATCGCGCACTGGGCGACGGCGTCGCGTGCTACGACGGCCACGCTGGCACTGGGATACGTGGGATGGGTGGCCATCCTGGTCGGCGTAGTCGCTCTTTTGCGCGCCGTCGGCCGGGGCCGTCGCCGCTGGGAGCCGGTGACCCTGCTGGTGCTCGCGATCAGTGGACCGACGATGATGCCCGTCGAACAGTTCTTTCACCCCGAGGACATGGTCGCCGTCGGACTGAGTCTGGTCGCTCTCGCCGCGGTGGTGCGGGATCGGTGGCTCGTGGCGGGCCTGGTGATGGCGCTCGCGATTGAGAGCCAGCAGTTCGCGCTACTCGTCGCCGTGCCGCTGTTCGTGATCGCGAGCCGCGATCGGCGCTTTCGCTACGGCGTTGGAGTCGTGGCGGGTCTCGCGGCCCTGCTGATTCCCCTCGGCGTGCTCACTGGGGAGCGGGTGTGGCGCGCGGCGCTGCTCGGTACGAGTCGCGCGGGGATCGACGGTATTCGCGGTGCCGGTGGGACGTGGCTGTGGGAGACCCACGCGAGTGGCGTCGTCCTTCTCCTCGCGGCGCGCGGCGCGCCGATCCTGGCGGCGGCCGGGTTGGCGTGGTGGACGGGCCGTGGCGAAAAGCGACGCGATCCGAGTACTCTCCTGAGTCTGGTGACGGCGTGCCTGGCCCTGCGCCTCGTCTTTGAGGTCAATCTCTTCGGGTACTACTTCATGGCGGTGGCGGTGGCACTCGTCCTGCTCGACGTCGCGAGGGGACGGCTGCGCGGGGTGACTCTGGCGTGGCTCGTGCTGGTTACCGTGGCCTTTAATCCCGCTCAGTGGGACCTCAATCTTCAGCGGGAACTGGCGGGCTTCCAGTTGGATCTGATAGTGCCTCTCGTCGCGACGCTCGCGGTGGGGGTGATCATGCTTACCGACGTCGCACGGCACCGCATCCGCTGGTATCTCGTGGGTCTGCTCGTGGTGGTGACGCTTACGGGGATACCGGGGCTGTGGGGGCTGAGCAACGTGGAACCGGTGATGCCGTTGTGGTTCTGGCAGCTAGTTCTCGTCCCTTCGGCCCTGGCTCTCTCTCGCGGCAGCTGGCACGACGCCGCGTTGCCGACGGTCACGTGGGGTGAGATGAGATCGAGAGTGAGTGTCAGCGAGTCCCGGTGAGTGGATGCCCGCGATCAGTGCCACGGCGCCCTACGTGAGTCGTCGTCGGTCGGGGCGTGACAACGCGCGTCGACGTCGACGTCGACGAGGCGAGGTCGACGGGTTGCGCCATTAGCTGTCCGTGGTCCACGTGCCCCACTCGAACGTGTAGCCCATGTTGAAGACGGCGTGACAGGCCGAGACCACATCGCCGTCGAACAGGTTTCCCACTCCGGCGGAGACTTCGGCGAGCGCGGCCTCCAGTCCCAGGGCGGGTCGGTAGGGACGGTGCTGACTCATCGCCTCCACCACGTCGGCCACGGCGATGATCCGCGCGGGAAGGATGATCTCGTCGCCGACGAGGCCGTGCGGGTAGCCCGAGCCATCGAGTCGTTCGTGGTGCTGAAGTGCCACGTCGGCGATCGGCCACGGGAGGGCCGCGCGCGAGAGGATGTCGGCGCCGACCTCGGAGTGTTGCTTGATCATGTCGAACTCGATGGTGCTGAGGCGCCCGGGTCGGGTCAGGATCTCTGCGGGGATCGACGTCTTACCGATGTCGTGGACCTGACCGGCTTTGTGGATCAGGTTGGCCATCGTGTCGTCGAGGCCGAGGTATCGCGCCATGGCGCCGCCGAGCGAGCCCACGCGGCTCTGGTGACCCGCGGTGTAGGGGTCGCGACCCTCGGCCAGATGGCTGAGCGCCGCGAGCGTCCCGTCGAGGGCCGCCGAGACTTGCTCGAGGGTGCGCAGGTGTGCGACTCCTAATCCGAATTCGTTGGCGATCTCGCTCAGACGGGTGACCGTCATCTCGTCGAAGGCGAAGCGCTCGTGGGAGTAGACGGCGAGCACGGCGCGCTGGTCCCCGATGTGAAACAGCAACGAGATCGAGGACCGCAGTCCGAAGGAGAGTGCTCGGTCGCGCCACGGCTCGAAGTTGGGGTCGTGGGCGATGTCGTTGTTGATCTGGATCTGGCCGGTGCGAAGTGCGTGGCCCGCCGGGCCGCGTCCCTGCGGACGGGCTTCGGACCAGGAGACGATGCCGGGAAACAGGTAGGAGATGGCACCCGCCGAGTACGCGATGCGGATGGACTCGGCGGGGTCCGAGTCCGCGAAGCCGATCCAGGCGAGGGCGAAGTGGCCCTTGGCCACGATGAGGTCGCACATGGTCTGCATCAGGCTGGTCTCGTTGTCCACGCGCACCATCGCGTTACTGAGCGCGACGAACATTGCCGTGCTCTGGGACGCCCGACGCTCCTCGGAGACGTCGGTCAGGATGGTCACAACTCCGAGTGATCCGTCGTCGAAGGTCAGCGGGTGCGCGTCGACGTGCAACCAGCGTCGACCGCGTTCGGGCAGGTCCACACCGACGACTTCCTCCACGGGTCGTCTCGCGCGTCGAGACTGACCACTCGGCAGGTCGGTGGACGCCAACTTTTGGCCGTCGGCGGTGACCGCCGTGACGACGTACTCAATTCGCTGGCCGAGCAGGCTCTCGCGCGCCAGGCCTAGGAGGCCGGGCGTGCTCGCGTTGACGTAGACGATGACGCCGTCGGCGTCGTAGACGATCACGCCCGCGTCGAGCGTGTCAATGAGGGTGATCAGCGCGGCACCGAACGGTACGGTCGTGTCCAACATGCTTCGTTGCTGGCTGTCCGACATTGCTCGCACCGTTCCCTGCCTCGCTCAGTGGCGAGACGTACTTCGAGTTACGTCGACACTAGGCGCGGCCGTCGGGTCGATCAAGGCAGTTGTGCAAGTCTTGAGTGGCGGCGTTCGCCGGGCGAATAACGGCACACCACTGCTGCGATGACCCGTCCCCGCTCGCGCTTCGCTGCTCGGGTAACTGTGCGGTAACAGGCGAACATGATTTCGAAGGCCGTTACGGCTCGTCACGGTGGTCGTTCGTGCCAGACTACGGCTATGGACGGGGGTTGTGGGGAAGTGTCGGCGATCGGCTCGTGTCGGGGGCGCCATTCGCGATGACGACGTCACTCAATGACGGCGTGGACCTTTCCGAGGCGGTCGAGATCGCGCCGCGGGTGTGGTGGGTCGGTACGTTCCTCGAGAACAATCGGTTCCAGTGCCACGTCTACTTAATTGAGCAGGGCGATCAGTCCGTTCTAATCGGCCCGGGCTCGGCCCTCACCGCCTCGGAGGTGATTCGAAAGGTCGACCAGGTAGTGGGCGTGGACCACGTGCGCTGGTTGGTGTGCTCCCACGCCGATCCCGACATCATCGGTGCGCTGCCCGCGCTAGAAGCGCACGGACTTCACCCTGACGCTCAGATCGTGACGCACTGGCGCGACGAGAACCTCATCGTGCACTCGGGAACTCGACTACCGTTTTGGCGCATCGAACGTCACCAGTGGCGCCTCGCGCTGGTCGATCGGACGGTGCGCTTCGTGTTTACGCCCTACCTGCACTTCGCGGGGGCATTCGCTACCTTCGACGAGTCCACGGGTACCCTCTTCTCGTCGGACCTCTTCGGCGGCCTCGACGCCGAGCGCGCCCTCTACGCCGAGTCGTCCCACTACTTCGACGCCATTCGCTCGTTTCACGAGCACTACATGCCCAGCCGTGAGATTCTGATACACGCGCTGGGCCTGCTTCGGAAGTTACCGCTCGAGCGCATTGCTCCCCAGCACGGTCAGATCATCCCGCGCCACCTCATCGAACCCATCATGGATCAGCTCGAGACCCTCGAATGCGGCATCTACCTCCTGTCGCGTGAGGAGCCGGGTCTCGCGTTCCTGTTGGGGGCGAATCGCACGATTCACGACGTGGTGGACACGTTGGTGCGCGAGCAGCACTTTTCGGCGGTGGCTACCTTTCTCGCGGACCTCGCCGTGCGCAACCTCCGAGCGCAGTATTTGGAGATCTGGGCGGGCGAGGGTGACCTTATGTTGGTGTTCGAGCGGGCGGATGACTTCGCGGGTCACCCCGGCGTACCACCGGACGACGTGCGCCACGTGATCGACGGCGGAGCCGCGCCCGACGGAACTCGCGTGATCTGGGCGCTACGGTCGCCGGTGTCCGAGCGACGAAGTGGGGCGGCGGTGATCGGCTTCGCGACTCCGACGGAGATCGACGAGGCCACCCACGAGGTCATTGCCCAGATCACCGGATTGGTCGAAGTGGGTCTCGAACGCGAAGTGATGCGCCGTACCGCGGAGATGGAGCGGGTGGCGTGGCACGAGCGGGCGGTGCACGACTCCCTGACGGGGCTCTACAACCGCGTGTCACTGGCTGACGTTCTCGATCGCGTGTTCACGGTCGACGATGGCGCGACCGCACCACGCCTGGCCGTACTGATGGTGGACGTGGACCACTTCAAGGAGATCAATGACACGTTCAGCCACGCGATGGGTGATCGGGTCCTCCAGCACGTCGCGGCCGCGATCACCCAGAGTGTGCGACCCAGTGACGTGGTGTTTCGTTACGGGGGTGAGGAGTTCCTGGTGATCCTGAACGACGTCGACGTCGACGACGCGGCGGGTGTGGCCGAGCGGCTGCGCCAGAACGTCTCGGTGCCGTCGGCGCAGCGTCCCACCGTGACCGTGAGTGTGGGCCTCGTACTTCGAGGTCGCGGCGAGACACCGGACGCGGTGATGGCGCGCGCCGACGCCGCGCTCTATCGAGCCAAGACGGCGGGGCGAGATCGCGTCGTGGTCGACGCGTCAGTGGAAACGTCACCGTGTGAGGGAACGGCGCTCGCTACGTGAGCCAGTCGTCGACCGACGCGACACCACACGCGTACTGGCGGCGTACGGCATCCTGGACCTCTCGTAGGCGACTGACGAGTTGGCTACGCAGTTGGTGAAGGCGCACGTGTTGCGGGTCTACTCGCTCGCGGAGTTCGCGTACGACCTCGGGGTCGGTGAAGTCACAGCCGGCGACCGCCGCGTGGAGCGCGTAGAGTTCCGCATCCTGGTCGGTCAGGAGGGACGCGGCACCCACCGAGGCACTCGCGTCGGGTGACAGGGACCAGCCTCCGCCCACCCATTCGTCGCCCAGAATCTGGGGCAACTCGTTGACGAGGTCCTGGAGGATGTCGTCACGGGTTGACACGGCGGCTCGGTCGAGCAGGCTGAGATCCAGCCCCAGGATGCTGATGGCGTAGGAGACGGCAACCGATGCCTCGACGAGTTCGTTGCGCCATCGTCGCAGCGTTGACGTTGGAGTGGTGTCCGTTATCGATTGCGTAGTTCTAAGTAAATCCTCAATTTGTTCGACCGAATCGATCACCAAAACGAGACTACGCCATCATTGTGTGAATCGTCTGTGCGACGTATTTATTCACGCTAAATTTTGAGCGCCGTTGGACCGTAACTCCTACGGTGACGACGGGAGACACGCGACGAACGATGTCGGTGGTGATTCCCGTGTGGAATGCCTGGGATCACACGCGCGCCTGTCTCGACGCGCTGCGTCCGAGATTGGTGTCGGGTGACCAGGTGGTGGTGGTCGATAACGGGTCGAGCGACGAGACCCGCGCGCAGTTACGCCGTTACGAGTGGGTGGAACTCATCGAGAATCACGTCAATCGGGGCTACGCGGTCGCCTGCAATCAGGGAGCCGACGTCGCCCGAGGGGACGTGGTGGTCTTCGTTCACAACGACACCGTCGTCGGTGAGGGGTGGCGTGACGAGTTCGTGGGACCGCTCGAGGACCCGACCGTGGGCGTGGTCGCGCCTCGAACCCGCGACGCTCCCGTGAACGGCGAGGCTACGGGCGACGCGAGCGAGGTGACCACGGTCGACCGCGTCGACGGCTTCTGCGTGGCGCTGCGCGCGGAGGTCTTTCGTCACTGCGGCGGCTTCGATGAGGGCTACGTCGGCGGAGCCTTCGCCGACGATGACCTGTGCCGCCGCGTACGGCGCGACGGCTATCGTCTTTTTGCCGTGGAGGGTGGCCACGTGAGCCACGTGGGGGGAGTGAGCACGGCGGCCTGGGGTCCGTCATGGCCCGCGCTCGTGCACGAGAACGGGCAACGACTGACGCGTCTGTGGGAGGGTGACGATGGCGTGTCGACGTGTCTGGTGTCGGCGTGTCTCATCGTGAAGGATGAGGAGGAGATGCTCGGCGCCTGCCTCGACTCCGTGGCGGACGTCGTCGATGAGATCGTGGTGTACGACACGGGATCGACGGACCGGTCCGTCGCGATCGCGAGAGAGAGAGGCGCGCGCGTCTTCGAGGGGTACTGGGACGACTCCTTCGCTCGGGCCCGCAACGTGGCGATGGCCCAGGCGCGCGGTACCTGGATCCTGTCACTGGACGCCGATGAGGAACTGCTGGCGAATCCCGCGACCGTGCGCGGGCTCCTCGCCGACTCGCGCTCCGACGTCGAGGCCTACCTCGTGGCGATCGAGAATCTCCACGGCGCGGGCAACGCTCGCTCGGTCCACACCGCGGTGCGTCTCTTTCGTCGCGGTCACGCCACGTGGCGTCATCGCCTCCACGAGCAGGTCGTCGCCGCGGACGATCCCGCCCGACGGCTACGGATCGGTTACGTGAGCGGTGCTCGGCTCCTGCACCACGGCTACGCCGCCGACCTCTTCGTCGCGAGGGACAAGGCGCAGCGCAACTTGGCCCTGGCGCGCGCGGCTCTGGACGACGATGATCTGAGTCACGCGTACGCCCTGATGAATTACGGCCGGGCCCTCGAGTCGGCGGGCCGTAGTGACGAGGCCGTGGAGGCGCTTCGCGAGGCAACGGCGACGTCGGGCGACTCGATCACGCGCCGCCTGGCCCTGCGCAATCTCATCAACATTCTCACACGGCGAGGTCGTTTCGACGACGCCCTCCGATACGTCGACGAACTACGTGCGGCGTCCGTCCTTCAGATTGCGGCGGACATTGCCGAGGGAACCACGCGCATTGCCATGGGTGACGCCGACGCGGGCCTGGCGATTCTGGCTCGTGTCCCGTCACGCGGGCGTGACGACGACGGTGTCGAGTACGCCGCGCACATGCTCGCGGCCCTACGCGGCGAGGCGCTCGCCTCCCTCGGTCGCTGGAGTGAGGCGGCGGACGTGGTTCTTGAGACGATCCGTCGCGATGGGGTGCTCGAGGCGGACGTGGGTGATCTGGTGTCCTGGCTGGTACGAGCGGGGCGCAGCGTGTCGGAGGTCGCCGACGCGTTGGACGTCACCGATCTCGTGGCCGTCCTCGGTCGGTTCCTTCGTCAGCCGCCCGACCTGGCCGACGCCGTGGTTGAAGGGGTATGGCAGAGATTCCCCGATCGTCTGGAGCCGCTGGCGGCGGCGGGGCGCCTCGCACTGCGCTTGCCCGTGCCTCGCGCCCTCGTCTGGTCGGCGCGTCTGCGGGCACGCTCACTTGCGTCAGCCTGCCCCCTCGTGGCGATGTCCGCGAACCGTGAACTCAACCCCGTCGTGCGCGTTCTCGCCGGGGCCGCCGCGTACGGGAGCTTCGCGGACGAACGTGTGGTGTCGGGCGTGGGCGACGCGCGCCGTCTGTTGGACCCCGAGGCACGCGCCGAACTGGACGATCAGATTCGCCGCCTGGCGCCGGGGCTCCTTGAGCGATGTGACGCGCCGTTGCTGGTGAGCAACCTGGCGCCCCCACCCCCTCCACCACCGCCCCTTCCCTCATCCCTGCCTTCGCCCTCGTCCTCGTCACGGTTACGCGCGGGACTCTCACGCACCACTGCGGTCAGCTCGCACCCTCGGCGTGGGGGAGTGAACATCGTGGGGGACTTCTCCGCGACCAGCGACGAGGGACACCTGGCGCGGTCGCTGACGACGGCGCTGACCGAACACGGCGTTGCGGTCTCGACGACGTCGTACTGCGCGACCGGTGATCCCGGTCCCTGGGAGTGGTCGCATCGTGACGAGGGTGGTTTTCCCTACGAGACGACTCTGCTCGTCCTGTCGCCCGAGGACGTGGCGAACTTCACGATGGACGTGGGGGTGGAACCCTTCGAGGGGCGCTACATGATCGGCGTATGGCCGTGGGACTTTGACGCGCCCTCGGGGATGATGGCCACCGCGTCGCGTATGGTCCATGAGGTCTGGACGCCGTCGGAGTTCGCGGCGCGGGCCGTTCGACGGTCCTCCGGCGGCCGCGTCTCGTCGCTCGGCGTGCCCGTCTCTGTGTCGCCGCGTCGACGTGCGACCGGTGGCGCGCACTGCACGTTCGTAACGAGCGTGGACTTTCAAACGGGGGTTGACCGGCAGAATCCCGAGGGGGTGATCACCGCGTATCGCGACGCGTTTCGCCCGGACGCGGGACACACGCTGGTGATCGAGTGCGTTCACGCGGCGCGCTACCCCGCAGAGCACGCGCGGCTGATGGAAGCCATCGCTCACCGCCGCGATATCGAGGTGCGCGACGACCCGGGCGGATGTCGGCCCCGGATTCTGGAGGAGGGCGGTGACGGGCGCGTCTACGCGGTCTCGCTGCACCGCAGCGAGGGAACCGGGCGGTTCCTCTCGCGGGCCATGATGAGCGGCGTCGCGACGATCGCGACGAGTCATTCGTTCGCCGCGGAGGTGCTCGAGGAGAGCAGTGGCGCGCTCGTGTCGTGTCGTGTGGTGCCGATTCCCGACACCGAGCGACGCTGCGTGCCGGGTGGGCAGTGGGCCGAGCCTGATCTGGATCAGGCGGCGCGTGCGATGCGCGCACTCGCCGAGCGGCCGCGCTGGGCCGACGCCGTGGCGACGCGGGCGCACGCGCGGGCCCGCGCGATGTGGGCGTCGTCGGTCGTGGCCCGCGCGATTCGCGAGCGCGTGGGGACAATTGAGGGGCGACGGCACGCGTCAGCGTCCGTCACGCCCCGGTCGCCGTCGGGGCCGGACCACACCCACTCAATTCTCTAGGGCGGTGTTCCGTAGGGGGAACTGGAGCACGGATGCTCCATCTCCCACGGGAGATCAA
Source organism: Actinomycetes bacterium (assembly GCA_021793395.1). GTDB lineage: Bacteria > Actinomycetota > Acidimicrobiia > Acidimicrobiales > RAAP-2 > RAAP-2. Next base: position 23,121 of record JAJYSU010000021.1, on the reverse strand, counting down.
GTCAACAGGAGGACATCCCATGGCGGGAATCGATATCAATTACAACGCGGCGGCGGTGACGGCGTACAACAACCTCGACGCCACGAACAACTCACTATCCCAGGTCGTGAGCCAGCTGTCGTCGGGTCTGCAGATCCAGACGGCCGCTGACAACCCCTCGGGTTACGTGGTTGGTCAGTACCTACAGGAGGAGGGAAACGGTTACACCCAGGCGATCAGCAACGTGCAGACCGCGGTGTCGGTGCTGCAGACCGCTCAGGGCGCGCTCGGTCAGGAGGCGGCGATTCTTCAGACGATGAACACGCTGGCGACGCAGGTGGCGAACGGCGGTACGCAGAGCGCCACCACGCTGTCGGCGTCCCAGGCGGAGTTTGCCTCGCTGCAGAGTGAGCTCGACCAGATCGCGGCCAGCACCAACTTCGGGGGGACGTCTCTGCTGAACGGGTCCTACGCCGGCCAGACCTTCCAGGTGGGTCCCTACAACACCTCGAGTGACCAGATCGTCATCACTATCGCGTCGTCGAGTTCAACGTCACTGGGTGTGAACAGCACGGCCGTGAGCATCGGGACGGTCTCCTCCGCGGAGGCGGCGATGACGGCGGTACAGACGGCGATCTCGACCGTGGCACTTCAGGCGGCCGACGTCGGAGCCACCCAGAACCAGATGACTTCCCTGTCGGCGAACCTGACGACGGCGCAGGAGAACATCCAGGCGGCGCACGCGAACTTGGTCGACGTGAACGTCGCGCAGGCGACGACGCAGTTCGCGTCTCTGCAGATCCTGGAGCAGGCGGGTATGTCGGTGCTCTACCAGGCGCAGCAACTGCCCAACTTGGCCCAGAAGATCCTGCAGTAGTCGTCCCGCCGTACTTCGGGGTATTCCGGAGTACGGCGGACACCCCGTGGACGCGTCGACCTCGAGGGGTCGGCGCGTGCACGGGACGTGAAGGAGGAACGAATGTCGGCACCGGTGAGCTTCGGTGGGCTGCTGTCGGGACTGAATACGAGTCAGATCATTAACGCAGAGTTGGCGGCGTACGAGCAACCGCTCCAGCAGCTCCAGGCCCAGCAGTCGAGTCTGTCGACCCAGGTCTCGGACTACCAGACCATCAACTCCGAACTGCTGGCGCTGCAGCAGGCGGGCGACGCGCTCGCGAGTCCGTTGGCCTACTCTCAGGCGTTCGCGGTGTCGTCGTCGAACTCGTCGGTGGTGACCGGTGCGGTCACGTCGGGCAGCCAGGCCGGATCGATTTCCCTGGCCGTGGACCAACTAGCCACCGGCTCCACCCAGATTTCCGCGGGCACCGTCGCGGCGACGAGCAACGTCGTCACCACCGGCGACCTCCTCGTGGGATCGGGTGGGGCGGCGTTGGGCATCGCGTCCTTCGCGGGTCAGTCGGGACTCGCCACCGGTGCGCACACCATCTCCGTCACGCAGGCCTCGTCGGGGGCCGACGTCGTGGGCACGACGCCGGTCGCGGCGAGCACCACGATCGGTTCGACCAACGACACTCTGACGGCCACGATCAATGGCACGTCGTCGACGGTGACCATCGCGTCGGGCACCTACACGCCGACGCAGCTCGCGGCGGCCATTTCCCAGGCGTCGGGTGGAACGCTGAGCGCCACGCTGACCTCGGGTGGTGGCCTGGCGATCGCCACGACCCAACAGGGCTCGAGCGCGTCGCTGCAGATCACCGGCGGCACCGCTCTCACTACGTTGGGCCTGTCGACCAGCGCGCTGGTCTACGGCACGAATGGGATCATTACCGTCGACGGCACCGCGAACACGGTGAGCGATATCGCAGGGAGCGGCACGACGATGGTGACTCTGACGTCGGGCAGCGGGGGTACGCTGAACGCGAACCTGTCCGGTCCCCTCACGCTGGGTGCCATGACGGCGCAGAACGTCTCGGTAGGCAATGGATCGCTCGCGTCGGTGGTCAACGCCATCAACGGGGCCAACGCCGGCGTGACGGCTAACGCGCTCCAGGAGGGCACCAACCAGTACGCGCTCGAGGTGACCTCGAACGCCACCGGCCTAACCGGCGCGGCCACGATAGACGTGACGGCGTTCTCGTCGTCCTCGCTCGGAGCGATGGCGACCACCACCGCGGCTCAGGACTCGATCGTGTCGGTCGGCGGGGTGGGTGGCCCGCAGGTTACCTCCGCGACCAATCAGGTGGCCGGCGTGTTGTCGGGGATCACCGTCGATCTCCACCAGGTGAGCACGACACCCGTGACCCTGACCGTGTCGCCCGATGGATCCCAGATGGCCAGTCAGGTGTCGGCACTGGTGAAGGCGGCCAACACGCTGCTGGCCACGCTGGCGACGGATACCGCGTACGACCCCACGACGGGCGTCGCGGGTCCGCTCAACGGGGTAACGTCGCTGAACGCCCTGGCTCAGCGCGTCCTGGCGACCGTGGGCAACGCGGTGGGAACCTCGGCGGCGGGGTCGGACGGGACGCCCGGCGAGTCCGCGGGTCTGGCTATCACCTCATCAGGAACTATTTCGTTCGATCCGACGGCGTTCGCGACGGCCTACGACGCGAACTCGACGGCGGTGCAGTCCATGTTTACCGACGGCGGAACCTTCACGCCGTCGAGCTCGTCCTACACGGGCGAGGTGAGCCTGGCCGGAGCTAGTGACGTGACGACGCCGGGCAGTTACGCCGTCACGATCAGCCAGTCGGCGGCGCAGGCGTTGGACACCGGGTCGGTAGCCTTCGCCGCGCCGTCCTCAACGTTGAGCACCGCCGAGACGTACTCCATCACCTCGGGCACCGCGACGGCCACCTACGCGGCGAGTGCCGGCGAGACGGTGTCGTCGGTAGTGTCCGGCATGAACAGTGCCCTCGCGGCCGCGGGCATGGGGGTGTCCGCCTCCCTGGTCGACGTGGGTGGTTCCTACTACGTGCGGATGAGTTCCGCGGACTACGGATCGGCCGCGAGTTTCACGGTGGGCGCGTCCGGCACCGATCAGTTGGGCCTGACGACGTCGGGAGGAACCTACACGGGTACCGACGTCGTGGGAACTATCAACGGCCAGACCGCGACCGGCGTCGGTCAGATGCTCTCTCTGGCTGATCCCTCGAACTCCGCGAACGGGCTGGTGCTTCAAGTTACGACGCCGGGCGTGACGTCCTCGACGCCGCTCGGTACGGTGAACTACAGTCCCGGCCTGGCTCAGGGGCTGGCCTACGTGGCGAATCAGGTGGTCATGCCCGGAGGGGAGATCCCCGCGGCGCTGAGCGGAGTCAACGCTACCCTGACCAACGTCACCAACGAGATCGCCCAGCAGCAGAAGTTGATCAGCACCCAGCAGGCGATGCTGTCGCAGGAGTTTGCCGCCATGGAGAGCGCGCTGGTGCAGCTCACCTCGGAGAGCAAGTTTCTGGCGAACTCCTCGTCCTCGTCTTCGTCCTCGTCGCTGTTTCCGTCGGGTTCGACGCTGAACGTCGGTTAGGTCTTCCGTGGTTGCTCGTAATCCGGCGCTCGTCTACCAGGGCCAAGCGGTGAACACCGCGAATGGCCCCCACCTGCTGATCATGATCTGTGAGCGCATCGCGGCCGACCTGGCTCGTGCCGAGACTGCCATCGGGGAGGTGGACTACGCGACCTGTGACGAGAATCTCCAGCACGCCCAGCGCAGCGTGCGGCTCTTGCGCCTGGCGCTCGAGCCCGACGGCTTTCGGGGCGGGCGCGAGTTGGAGTCGGTCTACGCGTTCATTGAGCAGCACCTGGTGCGAGCCAACCTCGAGAAGAGCGCGGTGCTCGTGCGCGAGTGTTCTGATCTCTTTCGTCCCATTCACGAGGCGTGGCGCCGTGCGGTGAACGTCACGGAACTGAGCGGTGATGTCACCCACGTGGGATGAGTACCTGGTCGACGTGGCGCACTACCTGGAGGCGGTGCGCTGGGCGGCGGACGTGGGAACGGGCGTGGCGCCCGACGCTCCCACTCGCCCCGATGGGCTCCTCCCCGAGCGCTGTCGCGGAGAAGCCGAGCAGTTGGGCGTCGCCTGCGACCAGCTCGCTGACGAGTTGGCGGCTCGTCTGGGGGCAGTGCGGCGTCGCTACCTCTCCACGCGCCGACCCCAGGAGGTAGCTCCTCCCGCGAGCTACGTCCAGACCGAGATGTGACGTCGTGGTGAGCATCGTGGTGCGCGGGTCGCGTCACTCTGCCCACTGTCGCCGGCGCGCGAGGCGTCGGGCACGTCGGGGACTCTCTCGCGACGGTGATGCGTGATGGCTACGGGCGCGGCGACCGGAGTTCGGGTGGGCGCGAGGGTGACGCGGTGAGGAGGTGAGGCGAGGTGCGCATTGTTATTGAGGGCAACTTCTCGCCGGCCTCGAGCTACGGGATCGTCAACCTGAACCTGGGACGCGCGCTGGCGGCTCGCGGACACGCGGTCGCGCTGGTGGGTCTGGACATCGGTGACGCCGCGCTGGCCGACCTGGCTCGCTCCTCCCTCGACGCGGGGACGACGGTGAGCGTGGGAGAGCCCGCCGAGGGTCCGCAGGTGCGCATCCGTCAGGTGTGGCCGCCGAACTGGTCGCGGCGCGGCGCCGAGCGTCTGGTCGTGGTGCAACCCTGGGAGTTCGGATCGATCCCCCTGTCGTGGCTCGATGGTGTGGCGGAGGTGGACGCCCTGTGGGTGCCCAGCGAGTACGCCAAGCGCGGCTACATCCAGTCCGGCGTCGACCCCTCGAAGGTGTGGGTCGTTCCTAACGGTGTCGAGATCGACGACCTCCCGGCGCGTACCCGAGAGCGCGGCGAGACAACACAACTGCTGTTCGTCGGCGGGACCATCTTTCGCAAGGGCGTTGACGTGTTGTTTGCGGCGCTGGACTCCCTCGACGACGCGACGCTGGAGCGCACTAGCGTGCTGGTGAAGGACGTCGGCGCGGACTCGTTCTACGCCAACCAGTCGTTGCTGGCCGAGGCGATGTCCTCGCACCCGCGAGTCGGGGCGATCACCATCGTCGAGCGTCGACACCTCGCCCGCCGAGCGATCCTGGAGATGATCGCGAACGCCGATGTCCTGGTGCACCCGTACCGGGCGGAGGGCTTCGGTCTACCGGTCCTCGAGGCCATGGCCCTGGGAACCCCCGTCATCCACACCCGTGGCGGGGCAACGAACGAGTTCTGCGGGCCCGACGAGTCGCTGCTGATCCCGTCGAGTGTGCGCCTGGCGAGTTCGCCACTGGTCGGGCCGTGGGTTCTCGCTGATCAGTGCTACTGGTACGAGCCCGACGTCGGGGCGTTGGGGGAACTGCTCGGGGCCGTCGTCAACGAGGACCGCGCCACGGTCGCGGTGGCGCACGCCGCGTCGCGCCGAGCGCGCGACTGGAGCTGGTCGCGTGTGGCTGAACTCGCCGAGACGGCACTGGTGGGACTGTGTGAGGGATCACGACCCGACGACTCGCTGACGCGCCTCGTCGACGACCTGGAACGAGTCCTCGTCGACGACGCGCCGTCCGCGGCGGTACTGACCCGTCTGGCGGCCATTGGCGACCTCACCACCGCGTGGCGGGTCGCGCGCACGGTGGAGTTGCGTCGAGATCCGCGTGAGCGCCCGGCTCTCGCGGCCGCGCGCGAGCGTCTGGCGCAGTTGGTCACCACCACGCCCGACGTGTGGTCGGGGGGACCGTACCGAGCGCTCGACGCCGCGTACGACCCCGCGCGGGCCTCGCGATGGGGCGCGTTCGCCTACGCCCACGACTTCGAGGGCGACGACCGCGCCACCTACGCCATCGCACAGTACCTAGCCGAGTACTTCGCCGGCTGCCGTTCGATTCTGGACATCGCGTGCGGACAGGGATCGATGATGCGCGTCCTGCGCGGTCGGGGTAAGCGCGCGTGCGGCGTCGAGGCCGACCCCGTCCTGGTCGCCGCGCTGCGCGCCGACGGCTTCACCGTGTACGAGGGGTTCGTCCCTGACGTCCTGGACACTCTCGACGTGGGTGCCATCGATGGCGTGTTCTTAGGTCACATCGTCGAGCACCTCGAGCCTGATGTCGTGGAGCGGGTCTTGGCGTGGGTCTACGAGCACCTCGCCGACCAGGGGATCGTGGTGGTGCAGACTCCCGACTTCTCGTCGCCTGGCGTGGGTCTCGAGAACTTCTGGTTGGACGCGACGCACCGGCGACCCTATCCGATTCGTCTCCTGAAGTCGCTGCTGAGCGCGGCCGGCTTCGTGCCCGTGGAGGGGGGGTGTCGGCCCCTGGGGGACGTCGCGCCGCTCGACGTGATGGCGGTGGCGCGCCGTCCCCCTCGCGTGGCTCGCGACGCACCGGTGCGTGCGCCGCGTGGTGCGGCCCTACGCGTGGGTCACGTCGCCCTGTTTCACGGCGACGCGGGCTTTTCGAACGCGTCGCGCTCCCTCTTCGACCACGACGCGTTGGGCGTCGGCGGAGTGGACGTCGTGGAGGTCGCGGTGGACGAGCCCACGCGCACGCGTCCGACGACATCGTTGCGCGACGCACGCGACCTCGCGGTGGACGTCGCGGTGCTGGACGTGCCCGCGGGATGGCTCGGCGAGGTGTCGTCGCACGTACGCGCGCGCTACCGAATCGCGAGGACGACCTTCGAGGCCCTCCCCGTGCCGTCGTCACTGCGCCGGGCCCTGGGTACGTTCGACGAAGTGTGGTGTTTCTCGCACTTCGACGCGGACGTTCTGGCGGCGTCCGGCGTGGCCCGAGAGCGTCTGAGAGTGATGCCGCCGGGTGTCGAGGTGACCGACGCGCTGGCCGCGCGCGGGGGAGATGCGGGTCGAACGCCTCGGCCAGAACCCGGATGTCACTTTCTCTCCGTCTTTCACTTCGAGCCCCGCAAGAACCCGGAGGCCCTGGTGCGAGCGTTCAGTCGGGTCGCCGCCGCGACCAGTGGGAGCGAACTGGTTCTCAAACTCAGCGGCGTGAGCGACGAGGACGTCGCGTCGTGGCTTCGCGCGACGCTGGCGCCCGACGAGATGCGGGTGGTGACGGGACGGGTGCGGGTCATCACGTCGCGCGTGTCGCCGGCGGCGCTGAGCGCGCTGTACCTCGAGAGTGACGTCTTCGTGCTGCCGACCCGTGGAGAGGGCTACGGCCTGCCGTTCCTCGAAGCCCTGGCCCACGGTCGCGCGACCATCTGCCCCGACGTGGGCGGTCATCGTGACTTCTGCACGCCCCAGAACTCGTTGCTGGTGCGCACCACCGCGCAACCGGCGGCGCGGGCCGACGCCTCCGGCGTCTTTCGCGAGTCGTGGTGGCGCGAGGTGGACGTCGAGGATCTGGCCGCGACGATGATCGAGGCCGCCACTCACCCCGAGCGCCTCGTCGCACTGGGTGAGCACGGTCGTCGCGACGCCGCACGGTTCTCGGTGGCGTCGGTGCGCGCGTTGTCGACCCGACGACTGGGCGACATTGCGGCCGCGCTGGTGCGCGAGTCGTGATCGTCGCGTCGCGTCGCCGTCTCCTCTCAACTCTGCGGCGAGCGGGGCCGTAGAGCCTGACGAGCAGGGATCGCTCAGCACAGGGCCAGGATGGTGGAACCCACGGTTGAGCGAGGAGTCGTCATGGCTGGCGCCACGGAGTCCATTGGGATTTTGCAGTTTGCTCTCGACGCGATCGTCAGTCAGCAGCAGGTCATCGCCAACAACATCGCGAACCAGGACACGCCGGGCTACCAGGCGAGTCAGGTCACCTTTCAGTCGTCGCTGGCCGCCGCTCTGCAGCAGGGGGGCACGGCCGTCGTCAGTACTACGCCGGAGGGTCTGCCGTCGGGAACCAACGGCAACAACGTGTCGCTCACCACCGAGATGACCCTGTTGCA
>JAJYSU010000021.1:0-15292 GCA_021793395.1 Actinomycetes bacterium | reverse complement strand
ACCAGACGGTGGACAACGCGCTCAGCGCGCAGTTCACGATCCTGTCCGCTGCCATCACCGCCTAGGAGGTTCTATGAGTTCAATCTGGAGTGCCGTCGACATCGCGGGCACCGGTGTCAACGTCGATCAGACCTGGATCGACACCATCGGGGGCAACGTGGCCAACATGAACGATGCCGTCACCCCTGGTCAACCGGTCTATCAGGCGCAGTACGTCAACGCGGGACCCCGGATTGCCGCGGGTGCGGCGGGCTACGCCACCGAGGCGGGCGTGCAGGTCAACGCGATCGACGTGGGTCCGGCGACGGGCGAGTTGCAGTACGACCCGTCCAACCCCGTCGCCAACGCTAAGGGGATGGTGGAGTACCCCGTCGTCGATCTCGCGACCCAGATGACGGACCTCGTCCAGGCTCAGACGTCCTACCAGGCCAACGCCAAGGTGATGGGCAGCGCGAAGACCGCCTACGAGGCGATCCTGAGCATCAAGGCGTGATCGTGATACCCCCCATCGCCCCGATCCCGTCGATCTCCTCGGCGATCGCGGCCGGTGCCGCGCAGGCGCCGTCCGCGTCCTCCGGTGCTACCGGTGGAGCATTTCAGAACATCCTGGGCCAGGCCATTGACTCACTCAACGGGGTCACCAATAACGCGACGTCGGTGTCGCTCGACGCGGCGGCCGGCACCGCTACCGTCGCCGACGCCACGGTGGCCTCGAGTGTGGCCACGTTGGACACCCAGTTGGCGAGTGCGCTCGCGAGTCGAGCGGTGAGCTCGCTGGACTCGATCATGAACATGCAGTTCTAGTCCCATGGCCCTGCCCGCTCGCACGTCGGACTCGTTGAACGCTACGTGGCGCCGCGCCCGCGGCGTGCTCGGGGAGTTCACGATGGGCCAGAAGACGGTGAGCGCCCTCGCCCTCGTCGGCGTGGTCGTCGCCGCGGTCGTGTTCATGCGCGTGGAGTCTCAGCCGAACTACCAGCCGCTGTTCACGAATCTCCAGGCCGCCGACGCCGGCGCGGTGACCGCACAGCTGACGACCGCCAAGATCCCCTACGAACTCAGCAGTGGTGGGTCGACCATCCTGGTTCCCGCGAACCTCGTGGACCAGGAGCGTGTGGCACTCGCGGAGCAGGGTCTGCCCAGTTCGGGCACCGTCGGCTTCTCGAACCTCGAGAAGAGTGGTATCACGACGTCGCAGTTCGTTCAGCAGGTCGAGTACCAACAGGCGCTGGAGGGGCAGTTGGCGCAGACGATCGAGTCGATCCAGGGTGTGCAGTCGGCACAGGTGAACCTCGTGATCCCCGCCCAGAGTTCCTTCGCGATTGGTCCTCAGCCGGCCACGACGGCGTCGATCCTCCTCGACCTTGCGCCGGGCACCTCGCTCACCTCGGGCCAGGTTCAGGCGATCGTGCACCTGACCGCGGCGGCGACGCCCGGACTGTCGGCGTCGGGGGTGACGGTGGTCGATAACCACGGCGACGTCTTGTCCGGCGCGGGTGGGGCCGCCGGCGGCACGAGTTCGTCGGACAGCGCGATGACCACGGCCTACGACACGCAGCTGGCCGGAGCTCTCGACGCACTGCTCAGCCGCGTGGTCGGACCGGGCAACGCGGTCGTCCAGGTGCACGCGCTCCTCAACTTCAATCAGCAGAGCACCACTATCAAGGGGCTTCAGACCAACGCGAAGGGCCAGCCGCTCCTGGCCCCGACGGGCTCGACTACGTCGCGGGCGACCTACACCGGCAGCGGGACGCCTCCCGCGGGCGTTCTGGGCTCCAACACGCCGGCGGTCACGGCCAACGCCGCCGGCACGTACTCGTCGACCAGCAGTCAGGTCACGAACGCCGTCGGCCAGGTGACCCAGACCATCAGTCAGGCGCCGGGCCAGGTGGTGCACACCTCGGTCGCGGTCTTGTTGAACTCCCGGTCCACCTCGACGCTCAGCCAGTCCAAGGTCGCGGCCCTGGTCAGCGCCGCCGCCGGCCTCAACACGGCCACCGGCGATCGTCTCGTCGTCACGTCGATGCGCTTCGCGCCGACGCCAGTCACCGCGCCCGCGTCGCTCGCCTCGGGTTCGCGGTCCCTGGTGGAGCACGCGGCCGAAGGTGGCGCGCTGCTGCTCGTGCTCGCGGCCATGATGGTCGTGGCGTGGCGCTCGTCGCGTCGCGCGCACTACGACGAGCTCCCGGTACTGCCGACCCGGCGCGCCACGGGTGCGGTCGAGTTGGAAGCCCACCCGACGTCGGTGGAGATGCCGGTCACCGCGCCCGCGCCCTCACTCGGTCCCGCACCGGACATGGTTCTCGCCCAGGTCAGTACGTACATCGAGCAGCGCCCCGCCGACGTCGCGCGTCTGCTGCGCGAGTGGGCCAACGATCACGGAGGAGACTCGCCGTGACCGACTACGTCGACTCGGTGGCGACGGGCGTGACGGACGCGACGGGCGCGACGGGCGTGGCTCGATCTCGTGACGAGCGGTCAGCGGCGTCGCCGGGACGCGCCTCGACGACGCTGACGAGCCGTCAGAAGATCGCGGTTCTGCTCGCGCACCTGGGAACTCAGCGGGCGGCACCCATTTTGAAGGAGATGAGCGACGACGAGGCGATTAGCTTCACCAAGGAGATCATTGGCTTGCCCCCGCTCTCCTCGGCAATGGTGGTCGAGGTGTTCGCGGAGTTTATGGACCGCGTCGGCCAGTCGGAGATGATGGGACAGGGCGGCGTGGAACTGGCGCGGGCTTTTCTTCAGGAGCGCTTGGGACAGACTCGGGCGCAGGAGGTCATGGACCAGATCGAGGGACAGCGAGCCGCGAGTCCGCTCTCGGGCCTGCTGCGCATCGATCCCCAACAGGCACTCGCGGTTCTCGGGGGTCAGCAACCTCAGGTGGTGGCCGTGCTGTTGGCGTACCTGCCGCCCGAGGAGGCCGCCAACCTGCTGAGTGTGCTCGACCCGGCGTTTCGGGTCAAAGTCGCCAAGCGGATCGCGCAACTGACTCGAGTGGATCCGGTGGCGATTCGCAAGGCCACGTCACTGTTCGCCGAGAAGTTGCGCGGCGTACAAGCCGGCGGATCGACGACCGTGGCCGGTGGAACGGCCACCGTCGCGGAGATCTTGAACCACTCGGACCGGGCCATCGAGCAGCAGGTGCTGCGCGACTTGGAGGAGGAGGATCAGGGGATCGCCGAGCAGATCCGTGCGAAGCTCTTCACCTTCGACGACGTGATCAAGTTGGACGCCAAGTCCCTGCAGCAGATCTTTCGCTCGCTCGACGCGGCGACGCTGGCCCTGGCGATGAAGGACCCGCGTTTGTCGAGTGACGTCGTGGCCAAGATTCGCGCCAATCTCTCCGAGCGCGTCACCGCGATGGTCGACGAGGAGCTCGAGGTCATGGGGGCGGTGCGCGGGACGCAGGTTAACGCGGCCCAGGCCACCATTGTTCGTACCGCGCGTCAGTTGGACGCCGACGGGATTATCGTCATTGCCCGCGAGGATGAGGTCGTCCTGTGAGCGGGCGGGAGCGAGGGACGTCGGTGAGCGCCCCCACGAGAGAACTGCGCCGACTCTCCCTCTCGACGGTCGTGGCGACGACCTACGTTAGCTTCGCCGCGACCGGCGGGGCGCCGGAGGACTCGTCGGCGTCCGCGTCGGACGCCTACGCGAGGGGCTACGAGGAGGGACACGCTCACGGCGTCGAGGCCGCGCGCGCCGAGGCCGAGCGAGAGCGTCGCGAGGAGGCGACTCGTCGCGACGCGGCTCTACGGTCCCTCGAGACGGCCGTGGCCGAGGTGCGCGAGGCGGGCACTCGCGCGCGCGAGGGACTCTACGAGGCGGCGTCGCGGGTCGCTTTCGCCCTCGTCGAGGAGTTGCTCGCGCACGAGTTGAGTGTGGCGCAGAACCCCGGCCGCGACGCCCTGGTGCGAACTCTCGCCGCCGACCAGGGCACGACGGGACCCGCGACCGCGTATCTCCATCCCGAGGACCTCGCACGCCTGGGCGACGTCGCGGCCCTGCACCTCGGTCGCGAGGTGGCGCTGGTGGCCGACGCCGGCGTGACGCGCGGCGGCGCGCGCGTGGAGATTGGCGACACGGTCCTGGACGGCCAGATCACCTCCGCGCTGGAGCGCGTGCGCGAGGTGTTGGCCACCGCGGCAGTGGGGGGTGCCCGGTGACCGGGCTGCTCGACGGCGTGAGCGCGGCCGCGCTCGGCGCGGCGCGGCCCCAGCGTCTCGGCCGGGTGACGAGGATGGTCGGCATGTCGATCGACGTCGCCGGCATCGCGGCGGCCATCGGCGACGGGCTCGAGCTAATGCCCGGTGGCGATCGCATTCTCGCCGAAGTAGTCGCCCTTCGCGAGGATCGGGTCGTCTGTCTGGCCTTCGGCGACACCACGGGGCTGCGCTCGGGCACGCCGGTACGTGATCTGGGCGGGCCGGTGACGTTACGCGTGGGGCCCGCGCTGCTCGGTCGCGTTCTCGACGGTACCGGCGTGCCCATGGACGGTGGCCCGAGCGTCGCGGGTGCGGACGTCTCGGTCGCCGGTCAACCGCCTCATCCCCTTCGTCGGGGCATGGTCACCGAGCAACTACCCCTCGGGGTACGGGTCCTCGACGGACTCGTCCCGTGCGGCAAGGGACAGCGGCTGGGGATCTTTGCCGGGTCGGGAGTGGGCAAGTCGTCGTTGATGTCGATGATCGCGCGTGGCACCTCGGCCGACGTGTCGGTCGTGGCCCTGATCGGCGAACGAGGTCGCGAGGTCGCGGAGTTCATCGAGCGTGACCTGGGACCCGCGGGTCTGGCTCGTTCGGTCGTGGTCGTGGCCACCTCGGACGCGCCGGCGATGATGCGCCTTCGCGCGGCGTTCACCGCGACGCGAATCGCCGAGTGGTTTCGCGATCAGGGACGTGACGTGGTTCTCATGATGGACTCGATCACGCGCTTCGCCATGGCTCAGCGCGAGGTGGGTCTCGCGGCGGGTGAGCCGCCCGCGACCAGGGGCTATCCGCCGAGTGTCTTCGGACTGCTCCCGCGGCTCCTCGAGCGCACCGGGTTGGGTGAGCGAGGCTCGATAACCGGTCTCTACACGGTGCTCGTCGAGGGTGACGACATGAACGAGCCCATCGCCGACACGGCTCGGTCCATCCTCGACGGGCACATCCAACTGTCGCGGGTCTTGGCGGAGTCCAATCACTATCCGGCGGTTGACGTTCTTGGCTCGATTTCGCGTGTGGCGCCCATGGTGGTGTCGCGTGACCAAGCCGCCGCCGGGGGGGTCGTTCGCGAACTCTTGGCGGCGTGGCGTGACGCCAAGGATCTGATCGAGATCGACGCCTACGTGGCCGGTACCAACCCGGTCGTCGATCGAGCGTTGGCCACCAAGACGGCGATCGACGCGTTCTGTCGTCAGTCCATCGACGAGGTGAGCGAGCTGGGAGCGACTCGCGAGCACCTGGCGAGTCTGGTCGCGGACGGGGGCGCGTCGTGAGGGCGTTTCGCTTCTCCCTCGAGACGGTGATGCGCATCCGGCTTCTCGAGGAGCGCCTGGCGCGTGAACGCCTCCTCACCGCGTCGCGTGACCTACGCCGCGCCCGCGACGCGGCCGACGCGGTCGACGCGTCTCTGCGTCAGTTGACGCAGGCGACGGCGCCGACGTCGATCGGACACCTGCAGTGGGTGGCCGCTCAGGCCGACCGTCTCGCCGAGCAGCGTCGCGTAGTCCGTCGAGTCCTGGCGCACGCCCGCGATGCCCGCGAGGTCGCGAGTCACGCGTACGTCGCCGCTCGTCGTCGCGCGGACGTCCTGGAACGGCTTCGCGCGGAGAATCTCGCGCGCTGGCGAGACGACTGGCGTCGTGAGGAGTCGACCGAGCTGGACGATCTCGCGACCATTCGTCACGGCACCGGGGCGGTGATCTCGTGACGACCGGTCCGGGGATGGTGGGGGCAGCGACCGACTCGGCCGCGCTACTGCCCGGCGGATCGTGGGGCGCCACGAGTTCGCTTCCGGCGCCGTTACTCGGCTCGTTCGCGGCTACCCTCGAGCAGTTGACGTCGACCTCGACGTCGGGGGAGACGTCGGGGGAGACGTGGAGCGCGTCGGGCGACGGTCTCTTCGTGGGTGACCTGGGTACTACGAACTCGCCCGCCGTCGCCGGTGGGGCGACGGCGGGGCTCGCGAGTGAGATGGCGGTGGTGGCGCTACTCACGTCCCCGTCGACGAGTTCGCCGGTGGCGGCATCGCCGGTGGCGGCATCGGCGGCGCGCACTCCCCAGGTACGCACCGTGACGGGTCCGCCCGCGACGGGGGGGCGGGTCACCGGCAGCGACATCGTGGACACCGCGCTGCTCTACCGGGGCACGCCCTACGTCTGGGGCGGCACCTCGCCGAGCGGCTTCGACTGTTCGGGATTCACGCAGTACGTGTACGCGCGCTGGGGGGTCAGTATTCCGCGCACGAGCGAGGAGCAGGCGACGGTCGGTACGCCCGTGGCGTCTCTCGCGAGCGCGCAGCCGGGTGATCTGCTCTTCTTCGCGGGATCGGACGGCACCGCGAGCTCGCCCGGCCACGTCGGCATCTACGTCGGCAATGGCGAGATGATCGACTCGCCGTACACGGGGACCACCGTGCAGGTGCAGTCGCTCTCCAGCGCGGGACCGATCGTGGCGATCCGACGGATTCTGGGATCGGTGGCGTGATGGACGCGGTGCACGAGCCGAGTGGACTGCCGGCGGGCCACGGAGTGCGACCACCCGTCGCGGGCGGTCGTCGCGTGCTCCGCGACCCGGGCGTCACCGCCTCGTCCTTCCACGACGCTCTCGAGAAACACGCGCGGACGGCGGACGCCGCGGATGCGGTGGGCTCGACGTCCTCGGTGCGAGACGGTCGCGCGCCGACGACTCGTCGTCCTCGACGCACGGTGCCCTCGTCGATCTCGCTCTCGCCGCCGCCACTGCCGCTCTCGCCGCCGCCACTACCGCCGGCGCCACCTTCCGCCTCGGTGGTGAAGACGACCTCGACCTCGGGCGTCACCGCTCGTCGCACGCCGACGGCGACGCCGGTACGCACGTCGGGTGGGGCGCGACGACGAGAGCCGCTGGCGTCGCTCGACGTCGCGCACGAGACGTCCGTGACGCCGCGTGACGGCGGGGCCGGGTCGGGGCGGGCGGCAAACGCCGGTGCGGCGTCGGTGATCGCGGCCGGCGACGGTGTCACGAGTTCGTCTCGCGGTCGCGTCGCCGCGGCCTCGGGCGAGAGTCTGTCTCCTCGTACGAGCGAGACGGACCCCTCGATCGTCACGGCGGTGCAGTCGCGAGGGACAGTCAGAGAGGGCGGCTCACCGGACCGCGCGACACCGCCAGGGGGTGGTTCACCCGCGCCGGGCGTACCCGCGTCGCCGGCGGCCTCGTCGGGCCGGCCCACGACCGCGCGCCTCGCCGAGGCGGGTGCGCCGTTCGTCGCCCCGAGTGCTGCGCGACCTTTCGCGCAACGCGACGCGACGCGCTCCCCGGCACCGAGCCGACCGACGGCGGCGGCCGATCACCCCTCGGCGGCTCCCCGTGTCGCGCCGCCCGTGCGGTCGCCTCGGCCGTTCGCCCCTGCCGATGCCTCCGCGATGGCACCGGCGGTGATGGGCACTTCGCCCTCGCCCTCGGTGTCGGCGCCGGCGGTCGTGACGACGGGGGCCGCGGTGCACGTGGACGTGCTCGCCCGCGTCATTACTCAGCCGCTCCACGGAGGTGACGGAACCTACCGCGTCGAGGTGGCGCTGCACCCGGTTGACCTGGGCGCCGTGCAAGCGGTGGTGTCATTGCGCGGTACGGATCTGCAGGTCGTGCTCACGCCCCAGACTCGTCAGGGTCACGAGCTGCTGAGTCGCGACGCCGAGTCGCTGCGCGGCGCGCTGTCGCGCGACGGCATGGCGGTGCACGTGACGGTGCGAGATCCGTCCCAGCGCGGGGCGGGGGGGCAACGAGAGTTCACCGAGACGCGAGGTCGTGCGCGGTTCTCCCCGGTGCGCGAGGTCGCGGTCGTCGACGGTGCCCGTGACGTGGGGGGTGGCCAGATCCACCTACTTCTGTGAGGAGATGTGAACACACGGCGCGACGCATTCAGCGACCTCGGAGTAGTTCCTTCGCCGCGAGGGCGACGCGTGACGAGTACGCACGAACCGAGTACGCACGAACCGAGTACGGAGATGACCAGGGAGGTCCTATGAGTATGTCCACGAGTCCCACCGGACCGGCGTCCGGAGTACCGCTGGGTGATACCGCGGCGTCGACGGGCGCGGCGTCGACGGGTATGGCGAGTCTGCTGGCGCCCAATACGTTCTTGAACCTTCTTGTGTCGGAACTGCGCTACCAGGATCCGCTGGACCCGACGAGTTCGGCGAACTTCATGAGCCAGTTGGCACAGCTGTCGCAGGTGGAGCAGTTGCAGAGCGTGTCTCAGTCGTCGGACATGGGTGCCGCGACGTCACTGATCGGCCGCACCATCACGGGGACCGACGCCACCGGCACCGTGGTCACGGGCGCGGTGACGGGGGTGACCAATGGCACCAACGGTCCGACCCTGGACGTGGGGAGCAGCGTCGTCACCCTCTCGTCCGTGACGCAGGTCGGGTCGGCCTGAGCCGGGACGTCGCGGTCGCCACACCGTTCACTCTCAACTAACCAACCAACCAACCAACCAATTCACTCATTCACTACTAAGTCATTAAGGAGTAACTATGTCCAATCGTTCTCTTGGCGCTGCCGCCTCCGGAATCGACACAATGCAGACGTACCTCGACACCATTGGCAACAACGTGGCCAACTCACAGACGGACGGTTTCGTCTCGCAGACGGTGCAGTTCGCTGACATGCTGACACAGCAACTGCAGCCGGCGGGCGGAGCCGTTGGTACGACACTCGCGAGTACCAATCCGTCCTCCATCGGCGCGGGGGCCGAGGTATCGGCCATCCGACTGAACTTCACGCCGGGTTCGGTGATCCAGACGGGAGTGCCGAGCAACGTGGCCGTTGAGGGTAATGGCTTTCTCACCGTTAGCCAACAAGGTCAGACGTTCTACACGCTCGACGGCGATCTTCAGCTCGACGCTAACGGGCACCTCGCGACGAACAGTGGGGGACTCGTCGAGGGGTGGCAGCCGGGTCAGCCGACCTCGGCGCCGTTGTCTCCCCTGACCATCCAACTCGGCTCGACCGGCGTGGCGACTCAGACTCAGAATATGGTGCTGGGCGGGAACCTTCCGGCGAACCCGACCGGGCCCGTCACGGTGACGACCACCATCTACGACTCCCTGGGCGATCCCGTACCCGTGACCTTGACGCTGACGCCCACGACGAACGCCAACGGCACGGCGACGAGTTGGTCGATGCAGGGAACGGTGACCGGCGCGACCTCGCCGCTCTGGGCTACTGCACCGACTCTGGCGTTCTCGACGAGCGGACAGCTCGCGAGCGTCAACGGCACGCCGGTGGGGACGGGCCAGACGAGCGTTCCCATCACCAACGAGCCGAGCAACTACACCTGGTCGGGGACCACCATGCCCGCCGTTGACTTTCCGGCCGCGGGGTCGGCGACGTCGGTGACGCAGTTCGCCGGGAACCAGTCCCTGGAAGTGACGTCCCAGGATGGGAGCGCGGCGGGAACGCTGGACTCCTACTCCATTGGGGCCAATGGGGTCATCACGGGTGACTACTCCAATGGCGGTAGCAAGGCGCTGGGAACCATCGCCCTGGCGCAGTTCGCCAACGTCGAGGGCCTGGACAACCAGGGTCAGACGTACTTCACCTCTACCGTGGCGTCGGGCAAGGCCCAGTACGGCCAGCCGGGAACGAATGGTCTGGGCACGGTCCAGGGCGGCGCGGTGATCGGCTCGAACGTGGATCTGGCCACACAGCTCACGGATCTGATCGAGGCCCAGACCGCGTACCAGGCGAACACCAAAGTGGTCACCACGGCCGACACCGTGCTCCAGTCCTTGATGCAGATGCCGTAGCCGCGACGAGCGGTCGCCTGACGCCACGCGGCACTCAACTATGGGCGTGGTTGGTCCGTCACTGGAGGGGCGCGTCTCTCTCCTGATTCGCGCGAACGGAGCCGACGTGATTGAAGTGACGAAGCTCGATGGGTCGACGATGCACCTCAACGAGGACCTCGTCACGCGAGTGGAGTTCGCGGTCGGGGGACAGTCGGCCATCTACCTGCTGGACGGGGGACACGTGATCGTCGCCCACGAGCCGTCGGGCGTGGTGGAGAGGATCCGACGCGAGAAAGTGGCGTTGCTGCGCCGCGTGTTCGAGGGGCCCGACGAGCCCCGTCGTGGCGCCGCGACCGATGACGCCACGCCGGGAGTGACGCGGCTGAGCGAGGTTCGAAGTCAGTGACCCCGATTGGCATACTGATCTCGATCGTCGCGGTACTGGGCGCTCTCGTGATGGATCACGGTTCGGTGACGTCGCTCTTCAAGGCCTCGTCGGTGATCCTGGTCGTTGGTGGATCAATGGGAGCCGCGATGGCCGGCTTCACGTGGGCGCAACTGCGGGCCGTGCCTCGCGCGACGCGTTTGGTGCTCAAGCCGCGTAAGGGTCCCGACACGCGAGGCACCGTGGACGCTCTGCTCGCCCTGGCTAAGGAGGCCCGCTCGAATCCGCTGGTGCTCGAGGAGCTGGCCACCGACGATCCCTTTATGAGAAAGGGCATCCAGTTGATCGTGTCCACGTCGGATCCGGAGCGGGTTCACGAACTGCTCACCGCCGAGATCGACGGGCTGCGGGTGCGCCATCAGACATCCACGAAGTTCTTCGCGGACCTGGCGGGCTACTCGCCCACGTTCGGCATCATCGGCACGGTCGTCGGACTCATCGGCGTGCTGAGCCAACTGAGTTCACCGGGCAAGTTAGGGCCGGACATCGCGTCGGCCTTTACCGCGACCCTGTGGGGGGTGATGCTGGCCAACGCCGTGTGGCTCCCCATCTCGAACAAGCTACGCCGGCTGACCGACGAGGAGGTCACCTATCGCGAGATGCTGGTGGTCGGTCTGTTGACGATGCAGCTGAACGCCTCCACGACCGAACTGCGCGATCGGCTGGAGGCCTTCCTCTCGCCGTCCCAGCGAGGCGACTCCCCCGCGAGTGCTCCCCTCGGCTCGTCCGAGGTCGCGGCGTGAGCGGGGCCACGGGCGGCGCCCATCGTCGTGCCAATCGTCGGCGCGGCGACACGTTTGCGACCGAGCACTCCGATAACGCGGACCGCTGGCTCCTCACGTACTCCGACATGATCACGCTGCTCCTGGTGCTCTTCATCGTTCTCTTCGCGCTCTCGACGATCAACAAGGCGAAGTACCACGAGTTCAAACAGTCCGTGACGCGAGCCGTACTCTCCGACGTGCCGCACGGCACGACGGCGGCGCACCATCCGACGTCGACGACGCGAACAGCGACGGACCGCCTCCAGGCTCTGCGTCGCGAGTTGACGGCGGCGCTGCGCGCGCGCGGGCTCTTGCGCGACGTGACGTTCTCGTTGAGCTCGACGGGCTTGGTGGAGGGACTCGTCGCGGACTCGACGTTCTTCGCGACCGCCTCGGCGGCTCTCTCCACGGTGGGTCAGGAGATCGTCGACACGTCGGCGCGCGTACTGGCGCGAGTGTCCAATGACGTGGAGGTCGCGGGCTACACCGACAATCGCGCCATCATCGGTGGCCCCTATCCCAACAACTGGGCGCTGTCGGCGGCTCGGGCGGCCACGGTCGTCGTGCGCATGACCCAGGTCGACGGGGTGAGTCCGACGCGCGTCGTGCTGCTCGGCTACGGGCAGTACCACCCGCTCGCGACGAACGCGACGGTGGCCGGGCGCGCCGAAAATCGGCGCGTGAACATTGTGGTGCGACCGATGAGCCACGCGGGAGCCTGACGTGAGGGGAGATGACGTGAAGGGCGATGACGTGAGGGGAGATGACGTGAGAGACCAGCCCGCCAAGGTGGTGCGCACCCACGACTTTCGACGGACCGACCTCCTGGAACGGGTGGACCTGCAGGCGCTCCAGGGGCTGCTCGAGGTTTTCGCTCGTTCCACGACGCAGAAATTCACGTCGACGCTGCGCCAGCCGGTCTCCTTCGACTTCACCGCGTTGGATCAGGTGACCTGGCGCGACCTGGCCGAGGAGTTGTCGGAGGGGTTCTACTTCTTTACCTTCTCGCTCCCGCCGCTGACGGGGCGAGCCCTGGTGGCGATTCCCACCGAAGAAGCCCTCGCGCTGGTGGACCTGCGTCTGGCGGGCTCGGGCGAGGACGATTTCGCCGGGTGCATCCCCACGGAGATCGACCGGGCGTTCTTTGCGCCGATCGTGGAGGATCTGCTCGGAGAGCTCAGCCGCTCCCTCTCGCGCATTCACGTCACCTACCCGCTGCTGGAGGCCCAGGAGGGCAACATCCAGTTCGTCTCCGTGGCGTCGCCGTCGGAGATGTGCATGGCCGTGCGCCTCACGATGACGGTGGCCGCGCGAGGACCTCGATCCGCGGTGATCTGTCTTCCTTTTCCGATGGTGAGAATGCTCATCGACGGGCTCGCCGCGCGCAGCGCGTCGAGCGACGACGCCCGCGAGGATCTCGCGGCGCACGCGACGCGGCGCCGCCTCTGGGACGTACCGCTCACGGTGGTCTTTCAGTTCCCCAGCTTTCTCACCACGCCCGGCGAACTACTGACTCTGCGAGTTGGCGACAGCCTGGGACTCGGCCATCCGAAGGGTCGTCCGCTCGAGGTGCGGGCCGAGGGACTCCTGGTGGCGCGGGCGGACATGTGTAGCTCGGGTGTGCGCAAGGCGTGCCTGATCACGGAGGAGGTTATCAAGTGACGGCGATGGAGCAGTCTGACGAGTCGTTCGAGCCATCCCCGGACGCCCGTGAGGCGTCGATGCGGGTACGCGAGGCGCAGTTTCGCAACGTCTCGGTCGAAGTGTCGGCCTGGATTGGCAAGACGCGCCTCTCCTTCGGCGAGTTGAGCGCCCTGCGGCCCGGCCACGTCGTCGAACTGGACCAGGCGGTCGGGGCGCCGATCGAGATCGTGCTCAATCGCGAGGTCGTCCTCGCTCGCGGCGAGGTGGTGGAGGTGGGCGACGAGTACGGCGTACGCATCACCGAGATCGTCGTCGATCCGGGGGCGTAAGTCGTGGCGCCCACTCTCCTGGCCGTGGGGCGGACGATTCTGGTCCTCGGCCTGGTTATCGGCTTGCTAGTGGGGCTGGCGCGGGTGGCCCAGCGCTGGCAGCGGCGGCCGGGACGCCCGGCCCGCGACGCGTGGGGAGTTCAGGTCGACGTCGTGTCGCGCCGGACGGTGGGAAAGAGCGCGGCGTTGCTGGTGGTACGCGTCGCGGGGCGCACCTTTCTGGTGGGCCAGAGCGCGCAGCAACTGACGCTGTTGAGCGAGATTGACGGCGACGCGTCCGCGTCGCCGGAGGGACCGGCCGACATCGGTGTCGGCCACGCACGGACGCCAGGGACGGCGTGGTGGGGTAGTGGGGGACGTTCTCCTCGGGCATGGGACGCTGTCATCGAGCATCTACGGGAGAAGACGGTCCGGCACTAGCCGGCTCTCCGACGGAGACATTCAATGCGGGTGGTACACGGCGACGAGTCGAGGGGCTCGTGATGAGTTCGTTCGTGTGGGCGGCGAGCTCCAACCTCAACGTGAATATCAGTGGGCTGAAGAGTCCGTCCACGTCAGTGCTCATCATCGTCGTGCTGACCGTGCTGTCGATCGCGCCGTCGCTGCTGGTCCTGATGACGGCGTTTCCGCGCGTGTTCATCGTGCTGTCACTCACGCGCAACGCCCTCGGCACTCAGACCGTGCCACCCAATCAGGTTCTCGCCGGGTTGTCGCTGATCCTCACGCTCTTCATCATGGCGCCGGTTCTGTCGACCATCGACCACGTGGCCATTCAGCCCTACGAGCACGGTCAGATCTCGGCCACCCAGGCGATTGACCAGGGCGAGGTCCCCCTCAAGCAGTGGATGCTGAAGCAGACCAACGATACCGATCTCGGTCTGTTCACGTCGTACCGCCACGAGAACGCGAGTGACCCGATGACCCTGCCGCTGACCACGGTGATCCCGGCCTTCGTCCTGTCCGAAATCCAGTCCGCGTTCCTCATCGGCTTCATGATCTTTCTTCCCTTCATGATCATCGACCTCGTGGTATCGGCGATCATGATGTCCATCGGGATCTACATGTTGCCCCCGACGTTGATCTCACTGCCGTTCAAGATCCTCCTCTTCGTGTTGGTCGACGGGTGGGCGTTGGTGGTGCACTCACTACTTCTCTCCTTCAATCACTGACGATGACCGATACCACCGTGCTCAACCTCGCCACGCAGGCGCTGGTGCTGATCGCCGAGCTGGCGGGCCCCGTGCTGGTGGTCAGTCTGGTGGTGGGTCTGGTCATCTCGCTGTTCCAGGCGGTCACGTCGATCCAGGAGTTCACGCTGACGTTCCTGCCCAAGGTGGTGGCGATCGGTCTCGTGCTGCTGCTCATGGGGCACTGGATGCTGGGGCTCGCGGTGGCTTACACCGAGCACCTCTACAACGCGATTCCGCAACTCCTCGCCGGTCAGTAATGACGCTGCACCTCTCCGCCGCCTTCGCGATCGCGCTGGTACTGGCCTTCGTCCGCTCGGTGGCGTGGGTGTCACTCTGTCCCCCCTTTTCGAATCCGTCGATTCCGAAGATGGTGAAAGTGGCGATCGCGGCCGCCGTCGCGGTGTACGCCGCGCCGCAGCTGCAGCACGACCCGCTGCCGGCGAGCGACGCGCAGGTGCTCGTGCAGATGGTGCTCCAGGCGGTCGTGGGCGTGACGCTGGGCTACGTGGTGTCCCTCTTCGTGACCACCATCGCGGCCGCCGGGCGGCTGATCGACCTGTTCTCGGGTGTGAACTTGCCCCAGGCCCTGGATCCGCTCTCGCTGCTACAGGCGTCGATCTTCGGCCAGTTCTACAACCTCGTGCTCACGGCCCTCCTCTTCACCACCGGTGCCGTGGTGGTCATCGTCGACGGATTCGTCAGGTCCTTCCGCGCCGTCGGGACGAGCTTTCCTCCGACGACCCTCGCGTCGTTGGCGAGCGTGGTGACGGGGGACGTGGTGACGTTCTTCGCGGCGGCGGTCGAGATCGCCGCGCCGCTCATCGCCGTACTGTTCTGCACGCAGATCGTTCTGGCCCTGCTCTCCAAGTCGGCGCCCCAGGTGAACGTCTTCGTCTTCGGCATGCCGCTGCAGGTCGTGGTAGCGCTTATTGGGGTCGGCG
>JAJYSU010000020.1 GCA_021793395.1 Actinomycetes bacterium | reverse complement strand
GAACTCCCTATGAACCAGCCTACTGTTGCTCTCCAGCGTGAACTCGAGCGCGTCAACGCACGCTTCGAGACCGCGTCGCCTCACGACGTGTTGACGTGGGTCTTCGAGCGCTTCGGTGATGACGTGGCGATGGCCTGTTCCTTTGAGGACCTCGCGCTCGTTCACATGATCCACGAACTTCGCCCGTCCACCGAGATCGTGTTCCTCGATACGCAGGGGCACTTCCCCGAGACGCTCGATTTCGTGTCGCGCACCGCCGCGGCGTGGTCGCTCCATCTTACTCGTACACGACCGGGCGCCGACGCTGACAGTTGGCCGTGTGGAACCACGCGGTGCTGTGAGGTTCGTAAGGTCGAGCCCTTGCGACGTGCCCTGTCAGGTCGGTCGGCGTGGATCACTGCCGTAAAGCGTGTGGACGCGGTTTCGCGCGCGGCGATGCCCATCGTGGGGTGGGACGACAAGTTTGGCCTCGTGAAGGTGAATCCTCTGGCAACGTGGAGCGACGACGACGTGGCGTACTACCTGGGTGCGAACAGCCTGGAGGAACACCCCCTGTGGGCAAAGGGCTACACCTCGATCGGCTGCGCGGCGGTGACGTCGGTACCGGAGGAGTCAGGTGATCGGCGTTCGGGGCGTTGGGCGGGAGCGGAAAAGCAAGAATGTGGCCTGCACGAGGCCTAACATCCACCAAATCATGCTCGGTGGGCTGTACATTTGACGACAATGTCTAGGGGAGTCCCGCAGGAGCGAGCCGGATGCTTCTGATAATTCTCGCTCTCCTGTGGATCGTCCTACTAACTCCCATGATCATCGCTAAGGTACGCGAGCGGCGAAATGATCGCTCTATTGAGAGTTTTCGCAACGAACACGAGCAATTGGCGCGTTACGAGTACGCCGTCGAGCCGGCGTATCGACTTGATGAGACGCCCGTGGCACCGCGATCACAGCCTCAGTCGACGGAGGGGGGTCGTCGACCGAGATTGACGGTCGTCCACGACGACGACACGTACGGCACGCTGGAGTCACGCCGCTCGTGGGAGGAGTGGAGCGACGAGTACGACTTCGACCGACCCACGCGACGCGACGTTCAGCCCACGCGACGCGACGTTCAGCCCACGCGACGCGACGATGTCTATCGGGGATCGGGCAACCGCTACGCCCGTGCCTATCAGTCGACTCCTCGCGGCGTTACCATCAACGTTGCCCCTGCGGTTCCACGGTCTCGCTCTATGCGAGTGCGGCGTCGCGTGATGGCGACTCGGACGGTGCTGGTGGCAGTGGTGTTGTCGCTCGTTGCGTACGTCACGGGAGAGTCGATCGTTACTGACCTGGCCGTTCTCGCGTGGCTGGCCGTAGCGGGATACGTGGCTCTCGCCCTTTTCGCCATCAGTCAGGGATACTTCTCGTTGTCGTCGCGACCGCGTCGCGAGGCGTCGCTGGCGCCGGTGGAGCCCCTCTACGACCGGCCGCGCTCGCGTGGGCGCGATGGCGTCGACGACGACTCGGATCGATGGGGCGGCGATGAGCCGGGCCAATCCGCTGGTGGGTACGAATACGAGTACGAGCCTGACGACGATACGTCGTGGCGTCGCGTGTCGCACGCACGTTACGCGATTGGGTAGACTGGTAGTCCTTTCGGGGGTGTAGCTCAATTGGTAGAGCGCTACGTTCGCAATGTAGAGGCAGTGGGTTCGAATCCCATCACCTCCACTCCGAATCGACGGTTTGGTGGTTGGCAAACTTGATCGTCGTCACCCGCAATGTCGGTTAGCGAGGAAGTCACAGCGGCCCGATACCATCGCGGTCAATGAAACCGCCCAGACTCCTTCTTCGACTGAGGAGCGGAGCGGTTACGAATGTTGGCTTCTCGGATGCGCAACTACTGCTCGAGGCGCTTGGCTTCGAGGAAGTGAGAATAACGGTCAACTATCACGTCTACGTGCGACTCGATGTTCCCGAACAGTTGAACCTGCAAGATCGGCAAGGTCAGGCGAAACCCTATCAACTTCGCCAACTCATTTCTCTGGTGAAGCGGTATGATTTGACAATCGAGGAGAGCGAGTGATGCTTCCGGTCTATCCGATCAACGTGTTCTGGAGCGACGAAGATGAAGCGTGGGTGGCCGACGTCCCCGACCTGTCTTATTGCTCGGCGCAAGGCGACACACCGCACGACGCCGTGGCCGAAGTCGAGCTTGCAATTGCTGCGTGGCTTGAGGCTGCATCGTTGAGTGGTCGATCGATACCGCCGCCGTCGTCGCGGTTGGCCAGGGCGTGAGGGTACGCGGAGCGATTGATCACTTTCGGGTCGGTCGGATTGCCTCAACTGAGTGTGATACATAGATTCTTGAATCGGTAGTTGCCCGAGCTCGGTTCTTACTGTGTGACCCAAGGTCCACCCGACGTTTTGAATCATCGCGTCTTTCGGGCTGACTGCCCGGGGCTTTCATGCTGTGTCGTGGCATTCCCACGGGGTTGTGCACAGGGTTTATCGACGCGATTATCGACGCGTGAGCACCCTGCCCTACGCACGGGATCCGGCCGCCACACCGGCCACACGCTGGGACTTTGCAAGTGGGGGCGTCGGGTGGCGGCGCCGAAGTAGCGCCCCTTGCCCTACGCAGTCCTACCGCAGAGTAGGGCAGTGCCCGACTCAGGCGAGATGGGGAGAAGTTGTCAGATGAACGTCCCGACATGTGCCGTCGTTGTGCGACACCCTCTTGGCTGATGGGCGGATTGTTCACCCGCTCTCGTCGGCGACCACCACGACGCCGCGTGGCGCGTCAAGGAGTGCCATGGTTCGCTGGGCGGCATCGTCGATCTGGATCCGAGGCGGAGCGGGGAGGGCGTCGGGGTAGTAGGTGCCAGGGCCGTAGAGCTGGCCGTAGCGGACGACGACACCGTCGGCGTCGAGGACGAGACGTTCGTGGTCGTCGATGGCGGCGCCGCTCCCCGGCGGCATCCAGGCGATGCTCTGCGCGAGAAGGCGTGCCCCAACAGCGACGGCAGCGGCGAGCAGGTTGCGCGTGCCTTCGGTGCGGATCCGGTTGTTGCGCGCCACGTAGTCGGAGAGCTGATCGAGGTGGTCGGGGAGATCAGTGAGCTGATGGATGACGAGGTCTGGCGCGAAGCTGACGACGGCTTCGACGAGCGCTGTGGCATCGAACACGTCGCAGACGACGGGCGTGGCGCGGAGGGCTGCGATCGTGGGCGCCTTCTCGGGCGAGCGGGTCATGCCCGCCACCTCGTGGCCCTCACCGACGAGCAGCGGGATGAGCCGGATGCCAATGACCCCGGTCGCTCCGGCGAGGAACACCCGCATCACGACTCGGCTTCGGCGTGGAGCGCGTCGGCATTGTCGAAGTGCCGCCACTGGAGCTCGTGACACACCGAGATCGCGTACTCGCGGTAGAAGGTGTCACGACCGCGTTGCTGGGCCGAGCGGTGCTCGGGATCGTCACGCCAGATCTCGTGGTGGGCGAGGGTGTCGAACACGACCAACGACACTCGCTCGCCGTCGGACGCTTCGAAGGTCTTGAAGTCGACGAAGCCTGGCATCTGCCGGGCACGGGTCTCCATCTGCGCGGCGAGCTCGCCGTAGCCGTTGGCCTCGGCGTCGTCGGCCAGCCTCGAGCGGAAGACGGTGACGACGCGCTCGCCAACATTGGGCTTCATGCAGCCATTTTTGCCGATCACGAGACTGCCGTGGAGAACGATGTCGCAACAAGCGATAGTGCCTGCCGCCTCCGCTCGGACACTGCCCCGGCGTCGTCGGGATGATAACTCGCTGGTTACGAGCCTGGACTTCACCCCCGCCACCAAGTACGGGCGTTTTTCGCGCCTTCGTGCGTACGCACAGGCCGCTGATCAGCATGTGTGGTTAGCGGCTTCTGTGTTTGTGGGGCGAGTTTGTGGGGTCCTACTCACGCGTCTGCGTACGCAAAGAGGCGCCGCACCAGGGCACGCCGAGGCGACACACTGGAGGATCGTGCCTCGGTGGGAGCAGGATGCGCCGCTGCGTACGCACTGCACTGTGCAGCGCCATGCAGCTGTTCTGATCAATGACCTCCTCCGGTCCCTCGCTTCGGCTCCGCCGATCGGGGCGTGAGCGGCATCCGAACCGCCGCAGGCGCCGGTCGCGGTAGGAGGTCGCGTTGAACCTGATCGGCGCAGATGCCATGGCCACCGGAACGATCGTTCGGGGTGCTGGGCGGGGCGCCGTGGTGCGGGTGGTCGTGGGAGTCGAGGACGGCAGGTCCGTCGTGAGATGTTGCGCAAAGTGACCCGTCACCGGGCAGATCACCGGCCCTACGGGACGCTCCCCAGCCGACACCGCCTCTCACCTGGGACGTGCCCGTTGGGGGTTGGGACTGCGGTGCATGCCTCAGCCGACGAGGGCGTCAGCGATCACGCCAACAGCGGCGGCGGGGTTCTCGAGCTGCGGCAGGTGGGCCATGCCGGAGAGGAGCCGGTGACGACCCTTGGGCAAGCGGTCGGCCAGCTCGCGGCTCCGCTCAACCAGGAAGCTGACATCGAGGTCCCCGCAGGCCACGGTGGCCGGAGCGTTCACGCGGTGAAGCTAGCTCCACGCGTCGATGCCGCTGGCTCCTGCATCTTCGGGAACGGCGTTGGCGAGGAGGACGCTGTTCATGTCCAGCAGGAGGCTGCGGGCTGGTCCCTCGACCCTCCCCTCGAACTGGGCCGGGCCGTCGAGCTACAGCCACGCCTCGAGGCGGTTCTGCTCGTCCCAGTCGCCGGCCTCGATGGCCTTGTCGAGCAGGCAGTCGAAGCGTGCGGTGTCCGGGTCCAACTCCGGCTCGGGAGCGCCACTGATCGCCGGGGCGAACAGCATCAAGCCGGCTAGCCGCTCGGGCGCGGCGATGGCAGCGTCGAGGGCCACGCCGCCGCCGGCGGAGCTCCCCACCAACCATGCGGGGCCGTCCGTGACCTCGTCGAGCACGGCGAGCAGGTCATCGACGTGAGAGAAGGATTCGGTCGAAGAAGGGGCCGTCTCGCCGAAGCTGCGCCGGTCGTAGGAGACGACGGTGGCCACCCCGTCAAGGCCAGCCGCCACGGCCTGCCAACTTCGTCGGTCCGTCACCCCCGCGTGCAGCAGCACCACGGTAGGACCAGACCCCAGCCAGCGTTCCCCGACCAGCCGAGCATTCCCACGGCTCACCACCAAGGCCTCACTCATCGGCATGGTCCCCTCATCGCTCAGCCCGTCAGGCAGCACTGGCCGATTTCCGAGCTGTCGCCAGCGCGGTGCTATAGCCATCCGTCCATCGATCCGCATCCGGGCACAGCCCTGCGGCTCGGCGGCTTGCTTGCACGACCGGGACCGGGCGCTTCGTGGCTCAAGGCCAGGTGCGGTGGCTCAGAACCAGCCGGTAGCCGTCTGGGTCTTTGATGGTGACTCCCCATCGGTCCCAGTACGGGTTGCGCGCGGCCACGAGCTCGCCGCCAGCTCCGACGAGTCGGCTGATCAGGTCGCTTCTGAGGGGTGCGCCGACATAGAGGACGAGAAGGTCCTCCTCGGTCGGGCTCGGTGGGGTCTCCCCGTGCGGATCATCGACCAGCTCCAGATGCCAGGTTGCCTCTGGCCACGCGAGCATCACAAGGGCGTGGCCACCGTCGGCTTCCGACCCGGTTCGGTAGAGCACCTGGAGGCCGAGCCCGTCAGTCCAGAAGCGCTCGGCTCGCTGGAAGTCACGGCTGGGACGGGCGATGCGCAGGTGACTCGACGGGTTCAGGGTCATGGCGACAGTGTCGTCGACTCCACTGTGCCTGATGGCCGATCCCTCTACGGCGCCGAGGACAGCGTGGCCGCCTGCTCCATGACCCGGTCGAAGTCCCGAAGGTGATGCTCACCTTCGTGCAGGGTGTGAGCCGCCAGCCAGACGATGTCGCGCTTCGAGGGCGCCGGAAAATTGTACATACACTCTCGGTGCCACGCTTCCTCGTCGATGTCGGCGAAGCAGTGAGCGAGGAGCGCCGCGGCGACACCTACCTCTTGTGCCACTTGTGCAAGATCGCTTTCTGCGTACCTGGGTAGACGAGTCGCTGATCCGGCACGATGTCGTAGTAGAGAGCGTCATAGGTGTTACTGACGCCCTCGTGGTTGACTCCGAAGCGTTCGTGCCCGCCGACCCGCAAGTCGAACTCGGCCGGCCCGGTTGCCGGCGGGGCTTGGGCTATGTCGCCAGTGTCGCCCCAGACGCTCATGGCCTTCTCTGATGCGAAGGCGGCGAACACTGTCGACGGGCTGGCTGCGTACGTCCGCTCGATGACGAACGTGTCGTGGATCACGGATCGATTGGTCATGGGGATCCTCCCGGTTTCACCCACCGTATGCTGTGCCACGCCGGAATCCCTTGTCGGGGTTGTTCGCCAGCGACGAGGTACTTCCCGAGTCGGTCGAGCCGACGCTCGACGAGCGCGCGGCGTTGCGAGATCCATCGCCTGGCGGACCGCACTCGTGTCCTGTCGAGCGTGCAGGTTCGCGTACGGCCGACCTTCTCTGACCACTCGAGGCCGCTCGTAGCTGACGGCGGGGACGCTGCCGGGTAGTCGCGCGCTAACGGCGGCATGTGCGCCCGCCCTGTCGGCGTGTCGAGTGACGGTTAGCCACTGATGACGCGACACCTGCGCTGAGCGCGGGCGTCGTGAGCGGACGGCGGTGGCCTATTCGCCGGTCTCACCGTCGATAGCTTCGCGGAGCAGGTCCGCGTGGCCGTTGTGTCGTGCGTACTCTTCGATCATGTGGAGCATGATCCAGCGTAGGCTCGGCGCCCTCCCGTCTGGCCAGATACGTACGGCGAGACGGTCCAAATCACCGTCGGCGACTCGTTGGCGCGACCGCACGACGGCGTCCTCCCACAGGGCTCGTAGCGCTTCAGGGCTGTCGTCGGACGCGGTGCGCCACTCCCAGTCAGGGTCGGACTCCCAGTCGACGCCATCCCAGGGCGGCGAGTAGTCGCGGCCGAACAATGAGCACGAGGACCTCCCCTCTTCGACGAGTGCGAGGTGCTTCAGCATCCCGCCGAGCGTCATCGTTGAAGCGGCGGTCGTAGCATTGAGGTCGTGCGAACCGAGGCCGTGGCACTTCCAGGCGAACGTCGCACGCTGATAGTCGAGGAACCCTAGGAGCATCGTCGTCTCGTCGGCCGCCGCCGGAGGCTCGGTTCGGCCGTGCTCGT
The DNA here is from genome assembly GCA_021793395.1 of Actinomycetes bacterium. GTDB lineage: Bacteria > Actinomycetota > Acidimicrobiia > Acidimicrobiales > RAAP-2 > RAAP-2. Next base: position 28,714 of record JAJYSU010000020.1, on the reverse strand, counting down.
CCATCACCAGTGCTGCGCTGTCGCCGTGCTCGCCCGGGTCCATGCACCGAATTTACGCAGTCTGGATCCAGAACAGCAAGGGCCGCCGCAGGAGTTAGCCGAAAATTCTCTACGGCCATGACCGACGAGCGCCGACCCCAGCCGTCGACGATCACGTCACGCCGCTGAGCGCGTTGTTCCTGATGGCACCGCGTCGCCACGCTCACGTGTCGTCAACTATCATCGGCGCGTGCACCTGCTGACACTCATTTCCCGCGCGCCTCTCCATAGATGAGGCCCGCGGCTGACCGGCTGCCGCGTGAGTTCTGGGCGCTATTCAGCGCGAGGCTGGTCAACCGAATGGGTTCGTTCGTCCTTCCGTTCCTCTCGCTCTATCTCACCACCGTGCGCCACGTTCCCCTGCTTGAAGTGGGAGCAGTCCTCTCAGCCTTTGGAATAGGATCACTCGCTGCACCGGTCGTCGGCGGGATCCTCGCGGATCGGCTGGGCCGCAAACTGATCATTACGGTGAGTCTGGTCTCCTCGGGCGCGCTGCTGATCCCGGTCTATTTCGCACCCAACACCGACGTCCTGTGGGCGGCGGTCCTCGTCTACGGTTTCGCACTCGGTCTCGGCCGTCCCGCGGAGACGGCGATGGTGGCCGACCTTATCGATGTGGCGCACCGCCGCCACGCCTACGCGCTGCTCTTCTGGGCGACGAACTTGGGTTTCGCGATCGCGATGGTGGCCGCGGGATTCCTCGTCTCTCACCACGCCTCCCTCATGTTCCTCGCGGACGGTTCGAGTTGCGTCGTGGGAGCGCTCGTCGTGCTCGCCGGTACGCACGACAGCACCCGACGCCTTCGGCGAGTCGCCTCGAACGCACCGGCGCCGCGAGACTCATTGTCGTTGGCGCCGCCGTCGAGCGGGGCTAACGATGTCCGACCCCCGGGGCTCCGTACAGCCTTGCGAGACCCACTACTCATGGGGATCACACTCCTGGCCCTCGCGTACGCGACGCTCTACCAACAGGCTTCGGTGACTCTGCCACTGGCGATGGTGCGATCAGGTCTCTCGCCGGCGGCCTACGGCATCGATATCGCCGTGAACGGTGTGCTTATCGTTGTCCTCCAACCGCTCCTCTCGCGGTTCGTGAATCGCGTGGGCAGGATGCAACTTTTGTCGGCGTCGACGCTCGTCGTCGGGATCGGGTTTGCGTCGTCCGCGCTCGCGCACAGCACGCTCGGCTACGGCGCTTCTGTGGTGGTGTGGAGCATCGGCGAAGTCGGGACCGCGGGGATCCTTAGCTCGGTCGTCGCCGACATTGCGCCGAGATCGGCCCGAGCCCGCTACGCGGGCGTACAGAACTCGTCGTGGGGGGTGGCACGCCTAGTCGCACCGATCTGCGGCATTGCCGTACTTCACGCGTGGGGGTCCGCGTGGCTCTTCGTCGCGTGCGGCATCGACGGAACGGTATGCGCCGCTGGCTATCTCGCGCTGACGCGTCCGCTCGGACGTCGACTGCAGCGGGACCGCCAGGGTCGGCTACGAGCGCCGACGTCTAACGAGTGGCGGCATTGAGGAGACCCTCACGTGTTCGATCAACCGGCGATCTGCTCGTACTCGACGTCGGCGAGCGCTCGCCGGAACGAGAGAGCTGTCGACCGACGTTGGTGCCCTCCGAGGGCCCGACGTCCCGGGGTGGCGCAGGAGAGTTCTCTCGCGATCTCGTAGAGATTGGTGACGAGCGTGAGCGCTGACGTGGCGGAACGTCACACCGTCGTGGAGAGCCGTGCACCGCTGCGAGTTCGTCAGCACGTACGCGCGAGGGTCGTCGTGAGAGCGGAGACGCGGGCGAGGTCGTCTGGTGTCTGTTCGTTCGACTCTCTGAACTCTTCAGTGCGGCGTCACGACGGTCTTTCGGGTGGGCAGCGACACCGGGCTCTGGTTCGTCGCGCGTCTTGCCCGAGGACTCGACGTGCCTCACCGAGTGCTCGGGCCGCCACTGAACGCCGTGAAACGTGTCGGCGCGTAGCGTCGTAGTCCCCCATCACGGCTACTCACTTTCACCCGCGTCGGTCGCTGACTGTGTCGATGCCCGGGCGCGTTGCCCCTCGAAGAAATCGCGGGTGGCTCGCTCTCGGGGCCGTTCACTCGTGGCGTTCGCTGGAGGAAAGAGGGTGTCGTGACGAGATCGAGAGTCCGCCGGTTTCTGCGTCCCGGTCTCTGGTCGTAGCCGGACCCGTTCTCCGCAGACCGGCAGCGGCCCTCCGTCGATCGTCGCGACTACGTGAGCCACTACCGCACCAGCCGCCGTGTCGAAGCACCAATTCGATCATTGTCGCGCGAGTGAGCCCGAGTACCCGGCGCCGTTCGCACGTGGAGAGGACGCCTATCGGCTTCGGCTGTTGTCGTGACCGTTACGTAGTCAGACAACTGGGCTGGAGTTGACGTTGTTCCTTCCACGCAGGGAGTGGACACCCGCGCAGTACACAGAACAGTCCGCGTTGCTCGCACGTGGGACACGGCGGACCGTCACCCATTGTGTGGCGATCCCTGTACTCCCTTCGGCGTTATCGTCAGGGAGGTGGGGCTGTTCGTGTCCGTCGCAGAGCCGTGTGAGTCGCCGCGGCCGTTGGTGCACGCGATCGCGTCAGGCTGCGTTATCGGGGTGAGAGGAGTGGCGACCGCACGGAGTTCTGCACCCTCGACGTAGTGGTACTTGCCACCACGCATCCACGATGCCACCGCGGCTATGGCGCAGGCTACGGCGGCGAAGTCGAAGGCCTCACGTAGCCCATTCATGAACGGTGGCGAGACGAGCCGGGGGAAAAAGCTGCGGCCGGTGATGTAAGCGGCTTGGGCGTGCGACAGGTGTCCGAGGGCGGGTCCGAGAAGTTGTCCCATCGGGTTGAACCCGAGGAAGGCGGCAAACAGTGCGCCGGTGGGCGGCAGGTGGGACACCTTGGCCGCAGCGGTCGGTGCAATGCCCTGGGCCACGAGTCCGTGGTAGAGCGTGCCGGGCAAGCCACTGGCGAGTCCGGCGATGATGAGCGTGAAGAAGATTCCGATGGAGAGCACCATGGCCGCGTTCTGGAAGGTGGCGGTCATGCCCGACCCGGCGCCTCGCTGGTTGGGGGGAAGACTGTTCATGATCCCGGCTCGGTTGGGCGAGGCGAACAGGCCCATCGCCAGACCGTTCAGCAGGAGCAGCAGTGCGAACCAGATGTAAGAGAAGTTGGCGGGTAGTAGCTCGAGGAGAGCGAAGCTCACGGTGGCAGCAACCATGCCGCCCGTGGCGAACGGGCGAGCTCCGAAGTGGTCGGACAGGTAGCCCGACATGGGTCCGGCGATGAGGAATCCGACCGTGAGCGGCAGCATGAAGATCCCCGCCCACAGCGGCGTGGCGGAGAAGCTGTAGCCGTGCTCGGGGAGCCAGATCCCCTGGAGCCAGATGATGAGTATGAACATCAGGCCGCCGCGGCCGAGCGAGGCCAGCAGGCTGGCGACATTGCCCGCAGCGAAGGCTCGGATTCGAAACAGAGACAAGCGAAACATGGGGTTCGCGACCTTCGTCTCGATCCACCCGAAGAGCGCGAGGACGACGATTCCCCCGCCCATCGAGGCGAGCACCATGGGGTTGGCCCAGCCCATCGACTGGCTGTGGTAGGGCTCGATGCCGTAGGTGATGCCCACGAGCAGGGCGATGAGTCCGACGGCGAAGGTCAGGTTGCCCCACCAGTCGATGGAGGACGGCGTGCGTACGCCACGTTCGATCAACTTGAAGTAGGCCCAGAAGGTGCCGAAGAGACCGAAGGGCACCGAGACCAGGAAGACGAGGTGCCACTCGACGGGGCCGAGCAGGCCGCCGAGGATCAGGCCGATGAAGGAGCCGCCGATGGCCGCTACCTGGTTGACCCCGAGGGCCAGGCCCCGCTGGTCGGGCGGGAAGGCGTCGGTCAGAATCGCTGAGGAATTGGCGAACAGCATCGCTCCGCCCACTCCCTGGAATACGCGCATGATGATGAGCCACATCGCGCCACCCGAGCCGTGCATCCACGTCACCGCGAGCAAGATCGAGAACACGGTGAAGACGGCGAAGCCGAGGTTATACATCTTTACTCGGCCGAACATGTCACCGAGGCGTCCGAAGCTCACCACGAGTACGGCCGTTACCACCGTGAATCCCATCAGCAGCCACAGGAAGTAACCGGAGTTCGATGGGGTGAGCGGGTTGAGGCGAATGCCCTTGAAAATGTCGGGCAGAGCGATCAGGATGATCGACTGGTTAATCGCGACCATCAACATTCCGAGGGTGGTGTTCGACAGAGTTATCCACTTGCCCTTGTAGGGATCCGCCGAGGTGGTGGGTGCGGCGATCGTCGCGGCTTGACTGGACACGGTGACTCCCATGACTGACGTTAACGTCAAGAATAGTAAGAACCTTACGTCAACGTCAATAATGCCCAACGCGAGTTGAGATCTCGTCGGTGTGAGATTCCTCCTCGGTGGGATCATCACTTTCGTGTTTCTCGCGGGTCGTCGGATCTTCTCGGTGGGCCGGAGCATCGTTCGGCCCGTCGGTCACGAGCGACCACGGTGGCGCGGCGGTACTGCTCAGTCGATACCCCTAGGAGGGTCCTCGGCCACGGCATTACCGTGGTGATCACGTGTGTCGAGGTCGTCGTACGTTCATCGAGAGTCGGCCTCACGAGCGTCGTGGTGGCGAGTTGCCTCGATCGCTCGCAGGACGTTTCTCTCGGGGTCGCGGAGCTCGCCCTGGGGGCGAGGTTCATCGACCGCCGTGCGTTACTAGGGTGGATTCATCGTTCTCTACGCCGACGAGAACATTCGAAAGGTTCGCCTTGGATAGTTCCGAGACCCTCATCGCCAGTTTTCCGCCCATCGCGGACTACGCCTTCCTGTCCGACTGCGAGAACACGTGTCTGGTCGCGCCGACGGGGGCGATCGAGTGGATGTGCGTGCCACAACCGCATGACTCCAGCGTTTTCGGATCGTTACTGGATCGTTCGGCGGGGACGTTTCGCCTCTCTCCGGCCGATCAGGCAGTCCCCGCGCACCGCCAGTACGTGCCGGGGACGATGGTTCTCAATACGACGTGGCAGTCAGCTAATGGCTGGCTCGCCGTCCACGATTTCCTGGCCGTGGGGCATTGGTATCACCAGGGTGAGCGCGTCGAACGTTACCGGCGGGTGCCGGGCGACTTTGAGGCGAGGCACCTGCTGATCCGTGTGGCGACGTGCCTGCTCGGCACCGTCGATGTCGTGCTCGACTGCGAGCCGACGTTCGACTACGGCCGTGAGGATGCGCTGTGGCAGTACACGGGGGCGGACTACAGTTCCGTCGCCACCACCAACGATCACGCTCCTCGCCTCGCGGTGAGCGGCGATATGCGCCTGGGTATCGAGGGTCGAGCAGTGCGGTCGCGTCGCCAACTCGTGGAGGGAGAGTCCGTTTACGTCGTGATGGGTTGGAGTGACGAGCCCATGCCGGTATCACGCGCCGAAGTCGACGTGTACCAGGCGGAGACGAGTCGATTCTGGCGTGGATGGCTGGACGGAGGCCGCTTTCCGGACCACCCGTGGCGTGAGTTTCTCCAGCGCAGCGCTCTGACGTTGAAGGGACTTACCTACGCACCTACCGGGGCGCTCCTGGCCGCTCCCACCACGTCGCTACCCGAGGCCGTCGGTGGCTCGCGTAACTGGGATTATCGCTTTACCTGGGTGCGCGACGCCGCATTCGCCCTGCGCGCGTTACGATCGCTGGGCTTTGACACGGAGGCCGACGACTTTCTCGCGTTTATCAGTGATGCGCTCGACTCGGACAGCGCGCGGGTCGGTGTGCGCCAGAATCTGCGCGTTCTCTACCCCGTGAGTGGCGAGCCGCCGATCGACGAGGTCGAACTCGCCCACCTGTCAGGTTACGCGGGGAGCCGTCCGGTGCGAGTCGGCAACGCCGCGCACGATCAACTCCAGCTCGACATTCTTGGGGCCATCGTTGACTGCGTCTTTGAACACACTCGAACCCGTGACTCGCTGTCGGAGCGGTCGTGGCGAATAGTGGTCCAGGTCGTGGAGGAGGTGATTCGACGATGGCGTGAACCGGATCGTGGAATCTGGGAGATGCGTGGCGAGCCGCAGCACTTCGTGTACTCCAAGGTCATGTGCTGGGTTGCCGTCGATCGTGGCGCGCGGCTCGCGGTGTTGCGAGGTGAGCACGAGCGGGCGAGCGAGTGGTTCGACGAGGCTCGTCTCATCCACGAGGACGTGTGCGCCAACGGAGTTGACGAGCGTGGGGTGTTCACGCAGGCGTACGGATCGAGGTCGCTGGACGCCTCCGGGCTGAATCTCGTACTCATGGACTTTCTGCCCGCGGACGATCCCCGGGTTCGGGCGACCGTGATGGCCATCGTCGATGAGTTGGCGGTCGGCGCGTTCGTCTACCGCTACGAGGTGCAGTCCGCCGACGACGGTCTCGTCGGCGAGCCGGAGGGTACCTTCACCGTGTGCTCCTTCTGGTTGGTCTCGGCACTGGTGGCCATTGGCGAGATGGACCTAGCTCGCAGTTACTACGAGCGGTTAGCGGGCGCCGCCAGCCCGTTAGGACTCTTCGCCGAAGAGATAGACCCTCTCACGAGCCGTCACTTCGGAAACTTTCCCCAGGGTTTGACCCACCTCGCGTTGATCAACGCGACGTTGCGGTTGATTCAAGCGGAGCGTGGGGAAGGTCGGCCCTGGGGGCGACTCGCGGGCGCGCCGTCGTGGTGGTACGCGGCCGGTAAGGAGGGGCGCACGATCTCCCCACTCCCTGAGGAGTTATCCGCGCCGCTTACTTCCCAGGAATCCGTTGGGCTCGCCGACCACGGCGCCGCGGAGGTGAGTCGGGGGTAGGCTTGCGTGTGAAGTCGCCGTGGCGCCGTCGGTGCCGTGGCCCACGACCCGGAGGACGGACCGATGGACCCACGTAACGGTTACGGACTTGTCGTAGTTGCCAATCGACTTCCAGTTCACTACGACCAGTCGGGGAACGAACGTTGGCTGCCCAGCCCGGGTGGACTCGTGTCGGCACTTACTCGCGTGCTGCAGGTGCACGAGGGACTGTGGTTGGGCTGGCCGGGAGTCACCGAGCCCCACGAGAAGCCGACCAGTTTCGAGGGTATCGACCTGGAGTCCGTCGATATGAGCCAGGACGAGTACGAGCGTTTCTATCTCGGCTTCTCGAACGCGACCCTGTGGCCCCTGTATCACGACGCCATCCGTTCACCGAATTTCCACCGTCACTGGTGGGAGGCCTACGTCACGGTGAACGAGCGCTACGCGCGGGCGGCGGCGCGTAGCGCCGGACCCGGTGCCACGGTCTGGGTGCACGACTACCAGCTCCAGCTCGTGCCCCAGATGTTGCGCGAGTTGCGTCCGGATCTTCGCATCGGCTTCTTTATGCATATCCCCTTCCCCTCGATTGAGCTCTTCATGCAACTTCCGTGGCGGCGGCGTATCCTCGTGGGGCTTTTGGGGGCTGACCTTGTGGGCTTTCAGGAGCCGCACGCCGCGGCGAACTTCAGCCGCGTCGCGCGCCGCCTCGTGGGCGTGTCGGGAACCGACTCGCGTCTGTATCAACAAGGACGCGAGGTTCGCGTTGGCGCCTATCCCATCTCGATTGACATGGCTCAGATTTCACGCCTCACCCACGATCCGGCGGTACGGGCTCGATCTCAGGAGATTCGTTCGGAACTCGGTAGCCCCACGAACGTGTTGTTGGGGGTGGACCGGCTCGATTACACCAAGGGAATACAGCAGCGCATCACTGCTCTCGCCGAGCTCTATCGTGATGGCTCGTTGCAGGCGGGCCGTGACGTGATCGTCCAGATCGCCGTCCCCAGTCGTGAATCCGATCCTCACTACGAGCGAGAGCGACGCCTGCTCGAACAGTCAGTGAGTGAAGTAAACGGGGAGAACGGCCAGGTCGGACGACCCGTCGTGCACTATTTGCACCAGAACATGCCCTTCGAGGAGCTGGTCGCCCTGTACCTCGCCGCTGACGTTATGTTGGTCACACCGTTTCGTGACGGAATGAACCTGGTGGCCAAGGAGTACGTCGCGTGTCGAGCGGATCTGTCCGGCCGTCTGGTGCTCAGCGAGTTCGCGGGTGCGGCAACGGAGTTGCGTGCCGCCTTCCTCGTGAATCCTCACGATCTCGACGGTTTGAAGGAGTCGATTACGCAGGCTCTCACCATGGACGAGAAGTCCGCGCGACGACGAATGGCTCGTCTTCGACGCCAAGTCGCGTCACGCGACGTGTTTCAGTGGGCCGACGGTTTTCTCGCCGACTTGGCGAGACCCTCAGATCGAGCTGATCAAGTCCGCCACGGAGTTGACGACGAGGTTGGGTCGCACGGGCGCCCGGTGCACCTGGTCGATGGTGCCCACGCCCGAGAGCACCATGACGGTCGTGACGCCGATCGCCGCGCCAACGAGAATATCGGTTTCTACCCGATCGCCGACGAGGACGCCGTCTCGCGGCTCGGACCCCATTCGTAGGAGGGCTTCGCGAATCATAAACGGGTTCGGCTTACCAACGACGTAGGGCGCGACGCCGGTCGCTCGCTCGATGAGTGCGGCCATCGCCCCGCAGCCGGGCAGCGAGCCACGCGGCGACGGACCCGTGGGTTCGGGGTTCGTCGAGACGAAGATCGCACCGGCGTCGATGAGTTGGATAGCTCGGGAGAAGTCATCGAAGGAGTACTCCTGGGTCTCGCCGAGAACGACGAAATCGGGGTTCTCGGCGTCGACGACGCAGCCCGCGTCGGACAGCGCGGCGTGCATGGAGCGGTGGCCGATGGCGAAAACTCGGGCCGTGTCTCGCTGCCCGGCAACGAAGGATGCCGTGGCGAGTGCCGATGTCCAGATTTCTTGCGCCGAGACGTCGAGACCGAGATCCGTGAGCCGATCACTGACTTCGTGGGGTTCGTAGAGAGAGTTGTTGGTGACTACTAAGAGGCGGCGTCCACGCTCGCGTAGACGCGCGAGAAAATCGCTCGCGCCGTCGACCGCGCGCTCGTCGTGAATGAGGACTCCGTCCATGTCGCAGAGCCAGAGGGTCGCGTCGTGCAGTGTGCTCATCGTGCCCAGTATCCCAGGAATCCGGGGGAACGCGGTACCGTCGGGCGGATGATCGACGCCGTGGGTGCGTGCGGCATCGCGTCAGTGCCACACTGGTGAGCATCGCGAGACGGGAGACGGGGGCGTGCGACGCGGACGAGAGCGGGACGAGGGAGGCGTGCTGTTTCGTCTCGTCGTGGTGCTGGTGATCCTGTCCGTGGCACTCGCGGGTGGCCTCTCCTGGTATCGGCACCACGCGTCCAGCATCGCGGTGTCCAACGCCATCTCGTCGTGCTCGCTGAGCCTCGCGGTCGCCAATCCTTACGACAACGGTGCCTTGCGCTACGTCGCGGTAGGAACCGGGACGACGTCAGCGGTCGCGGTGGTGCGACGTCCGAGTGGATGGCTCTCGTGCGTGGTCGGTGACGGAGTGAGCGCGTCACCCATCGAGCCGGGCCTGCTGCGTTCGGCGCTGAGTGTGGTCGTGGTGGCGGCCGACGGGTCACCACCCGGGGCCCTCCTCATACTGGTTCACCGGGCGGGAGCAACGTCGCGCGTGGTGGCCCGCGCAACGGGGAACCACTCGACGGTAGTGGCCGCGGCCGACGGTTTCGAGGTGCTACGCCTGACGCTGTCGCCCTGGCCCCTGCGACGGCTCGGGTCGCCGGTGGTGGCACGGGTCGAGGGCGTCGTCACGGGCTATTCGAGCACGGGTCGCCCCACCGTTCGTCGTCCCCTCGACTGGTGCGTCGGAGCTACGGTCCTGCGAACGGGTCAGGGGTGTTCCACGGGCGCGACGCGTTAGTCCTCACGTCGTGACGAGAGGCGTGACCGGGTCACGGTCGCCCGGGTCCTTCTCGAGCACGATCACGCGTTCCCTGACGAGTGGGAGCGACGTGGCGTGGCGTGCTGCTTTGGCGAAAACCTGACGTCGGAGGGCCCCACGCCCGCCCAAAACTCATCTACTACGAGCCAATAGTCAACAAATCTTTAGGCCTTTATGCCTATTTTTGGTCATTCGTTAATGAGCCCTGCCATATCAGAGTCGGTGGATCGAACTACCGACGCACTAGCCGAGCACACTGATGGCCCCTATCGTTGGTGTGTCACTCCACTAATCTTCGGGAATCTTCTAGAAGAAGTAAATTCTTTTTAGGACTTTGATCAGGTATTATAGTTTAAGCATGGGGAGAAAATTGTTGCACAAGGCCTCCTGTGCGATCGAGAGGGGTAGAATTTATCCAGCCAATTGCGCAACCTCGTGATTATTCGCACGTTCGCGAAAATAGAGGTCACCATACATTCCACCCGGGCATCATCATGGGCTGGTAGTGGCATGGCTCGTCAACGGTGACGGGTAGGAATAGATGAAGGAGAAAGCTTTGCGAAGATTTCTATTCGCCTCGGTGACATCGCTGACGGCGGCCGTGATGCCCCTGGGCGCGGTCGTCGGGGCGAAGTCACTAAGCACTCCTCATCCCGCTCGACCGGTGGTGTCGCGTCCCCACGTCGCGACCGTGCTCAGTTACGCCCAGCGACGCGCTCGGGCTGAGGAGCGTCATCGTCACGCCTTGGCAGTCGCCACGTTGCACGGCCTGGAGAGGGCGGCCGCGTCGATGCGGGTGACGGTGAGCGAGTTGCGCGCGCGGTGGGAGCGCGTGGCAATCTGCGAGGTGGGGGGAAACTGGTCCATGGTGGGTAGTCAGTACTCCGGGATCGGCTTCTTGAACTCCACCTGGTTCGCGTACGGGGGACAGGCGTTCGCGCCACGGGCGGGACAGGCCACCGTTGATCAGCAGATTCTGGTCGGTATGAGGGTGACCCACGGGTGGATTCCCGATCAGGGCGGTTGTGCTCCGGGGGGTTGGTAGACCTCGAGGACGGCTGAGCGGTGACGGTGACATCGCTGATCGCCGAGCCAGGGGCTCGAGATCGTCAGCCGCCGCAGGAGCCGCGGTACGGAGTCGGCCCGCATCGTTTTCGCGAGGTGTGGTGACGGCCAGTTACCGTGTCCGATCGTGAACGCCGCGAGGGTTGTGTCTTTCGTCGCACGCGAGGACGCTGTTACGCTGCGCTGATGCGCTGGAGTGAGGAGCACGAGGCGTTTCGCTCAATGGTTCGCCACGTCGTGGACCACGAGATCAACCCTCGCGTCGACGAGTGGGAGAAGTCGGGGCGCTTCGCCGCTCACGAGCTGTTCGCCCGTCTTGGAGAGTTGGGGCTTCTCGGACTCGAGTACGACCCCGCCTACGGTGGCGGCGGCGCGGACCATCTCTTCACCCTGATCGCGTGTGAGGAGTACGGCCGCATCGCGGCCGCCGGCGTGGCCATGGCTATCGGCGTGCAAACCAATATGGCGACGCCGTCGCTGCACGAGTTTGGTTCGGATGAGTTGAGGCAGCGTTTTCTGGCGCCGGCAATCGCGGGCACGGCCGTGGCCGCGATCGCCGTGACCGAGCCGGACGCGGGATCGGACGTGTCCGCGATACGCACTCGTGCGCTGCGCGACGGCGATGAGTGGGTGATCACGGGACGCAAGGTCTACATCACCAACGGGGCCCAGGCCGATTGGGTATGTCTACTCGCGCGTACCTCCGACGAGGGTGGGTATCGCGGCATGTCACAGATCGTCGTGCCGACGGCGACGCCGGGGTTCCACGTGGCGCGCACCTTGGACAAGCTCGGCAACCGCTCGTCCGATACCGCCGAACTCGTCCTGGACGACGTGCGCGTTCCGCTCGACTACACGATCGGCACGCCGGGTCGCGGCTTCGAGCAGCAGATGCGCCAGTTCGTGCGCGAACGGATGACGGCGTCCTACACGATCATGGGTCAGTGCGAGCAGGCACTCGCTCGTACGCGCGAGTACGTGAGTCACCGTCGAGTGTTTGGCGAGCCGTTGGCCAGTGCGCAGTACGTGGCGTTTCGCCTCACCGAGTTGTCGGCGCAACTCGAGTTGCTGCGTAGCCATAACTACGAGTGCGCGCAATCGCTGGCGGCTGGTGAGGACGTCACGCGTGGAGCGACAGTCGCCAAGTTGGCGGCGGGACGCCTCGCGCGAGAGGTTGCCGATGTGTGCCTTCAGTTTCACGGGGGGGTTGGATATATGGAGGAGACCTGGACAGCGCGCTTTTTTCGTGATATGCGGCTGTCGTCGATTGGGGGAGGGGCGGATGAGGTCATGCTCAAGGTTTTGGCTCGTCTTGACGGGTTGCCGGCCTAACGCGCGTCGCGCGCGTCGAGGGGGAGCGTGATGGAACCGGACCTGTCCGGTGTCGACCCGCTCGCCTACAACCTGGCGACTCGGGTGTGCGTCGGCGACGCCCTGACGCGTAGCGCCTCGATGTTCCCCACCCGCGCCGCCATCATCGATCGAGGCGTCGTCATTCGCTATCACGAACTTGATGACGCCGCGGAAGCGCTGGGGGCGTCTCTCCTCAGACTCGGTGTGGCACCTCACGAGCCCGTGGCGATGCTTACCGGGAACTCGTGGCGAACGGTGGCGACGTACTTCGCGTGCGCGAAGGCGGGAGTGGTCGCGATGCCGATCAACGTGCAGCTATCGGCCACGGACATCGCGTGGATCATCGCTGATGCCGGGGCGCGCGTCGCCGTCGTCGATACCACGTTCACGTCAGTCGTGGCCGCGCTGCACGACACGCTGAGCGAGCTGGAAGTAGTGATCGTCGATGGCGACGTGGCCTCCACGGGACTCCCTACTGCGCGGGCCTGGTCTGATCTGGCAACGCGTCGTGATCAGTCTCGCGTCGAGGTGATGATCGAGGATCGCGACATCGTGCAGTGTCTCTACACCTCAGGGACCACGTCGCGCCCCAAAGGGGTCCTCGTCAGCCACGTCAGTGTGTTCGTCGCGGGTATGACCGACGCCTTTGCGATGGAGCACCGATGGGGATCAACGTGGTCGGTGCTCGTCAACGTGCTGCCACTGTTTCACACCACCGCCCTTAATACGCTGTGTCTTCCCGTTCTCTTCACCGGAGGCACCGTGGTACTACCGGGACCATTCGACGCGGCGACCGTACTCGACACCATCGAGCGCGAACGGGCGACGCACCTCATGCTGCTGCCGATGATGTGGAGTGCGGTCGTGGAGGAGCAGCGCCGGACCGCGCGTGACGTGAGTTCCGTCATTCGTGCGGTCTACGCGATGGCCCCGATGTCGCGTGAGCTCCTGGACCGGGTGGACGCAACTTTCCCGAATGCCGCAGTGATTCTCGGGTCTGGTCAGACCGAGGTCGTCCCCGCGACGGTCCTGCAGTGGCCCGAGCACCGCTGGAGCGCGTCCGAGTCGTGGGGCCCGTCGGTACCGTCGGTGTTGACGCGTTGCCTGGACGTCGAGGGAAACGTGCTCGGTCCCGACATGGTCGGCGAGATTGCTTACCGTGGTGCCCACGTCGCGAGCGGGTACTGGAACAATCGTGACGCGAACGCGGCGGCGTTCGCTCAGGGCTGGTTCCACAGTGGCGATCTGGGACGGGTGGACGCCGACGGCGTGGTCTGGTTCACGGATCGGCTGAAGGACGTTATTAAGAGTGGCGGCGAGAACGTGTCGTCAGTTGACGTCGAACGGGTCGTCAGCACCGCTCCGGGTGTTCGTGAGTGCTCCATCGTCGGCGTTCCCGATGCCTACTGGGGCGAGGCCGTGTGCGCGGTCGTCGTACCCGACGACACGGTAGGACGTGAGGAGCTGGCGACGCGCGTTATCGCGTACGCGAAGGAGCACCTCGCCGGTTTCCAAGTCCCCAAGTCCGTCGTGGTGATGGACGAGTTGCCCAGGACCGCGACGGGCAAAGTGCGTAAGCATGACGTGCGTGATCATCTTCGTGACGCCGAGCCCGATCGTTCGTGACCGTCGTTGGTGGTCTCGCGCCGCGGCGCCCCTCGAGGTAGTGACGCGGCCGGTGGCCCCGCGAGGCGTGGGCGTCGTCCGACGATCGACGCAGGGGAGTAGGGGTAGGAGACGATGAGGGCCGTCTCGTTGCCCCCTTCGGTAACGTCGCGGCTTGTCGCCAGCGCGGTGATGGTCATGAGTGAGATGCGGAGATGATGGAGTCGAGGGTCCCCGCAAACGCTTCGTGACGTCAGTTGTCGACGAGTCGGGGGACGATGACGTTACGGAGTCAGCGGACGGTGGTCGCAGCGGTTGACCGTGACGGCCGCGGCGCGTCGCCCACTCGTGCACAGAGGGTCGCACCGTGCGTCGCACGACGAAGGCGTGGCTACCAGAGTTGGGACAGGTGTTCCGCGACGAGGGAGATGCTATTGAGTGGTGTCACCACCGTCGTGTTCGCCTCGTTACTCGTCGGTCGCTCGTCGACCTCCACCATGGTCGCGCGCACGGCGTCACTCAGGAATCGCGATGGTTGGGCCCAGGAGTGGTCATCGCCCACGCGGTGGTGGTGGTAGCGAAGGGGTACGTAGATGCGCAGGTCGCGACGGGCTCGCGTCACCGCCACGTAGAACAGGCGTCGCTCCTCCTCAAGTCCCTCGGGAGTGGTGAGCGACCTGTCAGAGGGGAAGTTGCCGTCGGCGGCGTGGATCACGTGTACCGCATCGAACTCGAGTCCCTTAGCCGAGTGCACCGTCGACAGCACCAGCCAGTCGTCGTCTAACAGCGGCGGGCCCGCCAGATCACCGGTCGAGGCGGGAGGCTCGAGGGTCTGGTCGGCGGCGACGTCGCTCAGACGCGACGCCCCCGCGCAGCCCAGCACGAGCGCCCCCAGATCTTCTAGACGCGGTGCGGGGTCGTCGTACGAGGCGAGGATGAGCGGGGCGAGCGCGAGACGAATTCGTTCGGCGTGCACCTCCACCGCCTCGCCCGTGCGCGCGTCGAGGGAGAAGGCGAGGTCCGTGACGATCGCGTGGGATTCGCGCGGTAACGTGTCGCGCACGAGTGACCAGCGGCGTACGACGTCCGCGTGTCGGGTTGGCAGATATCCGTCATCATTGCGTAGCGCGTCGATGGCCCGACGAGCCTTCACGGGCCCGACCCCGGGCACGAGCTGGAGGAGGCGGAACCACGCCATTTCGTCGCGGGGGTTATCCGCGAGACGGAAGGCCGCCAGCAAGTCCTTGACGTGTGCCGCCTCGAGGAAGCGTAATCCTCCGTACTTGACGAAGGGGATCCGCCGGCGGGCGAGTTCGAGTTCGAGGTCGGCGCTGTGGTGGGAGGTCCGGAAGAGGACGGACTGGCGGCGTAGTGGTACTCCCTGCTCGTAGAGTTCGAGGACGCGATCGGCCACTCGCTCGGACTGGTGGCGTTCGTCGGTGCAGTGCTCGAGTACCGGCGTCGCGACGTCGGCGACGGGCGTCGCCTCGCGAAGAACGGAGAAGAATCCCTCGGGGGCATCGGCCGCGACCGCGTTGGCTACTCGCAGGACGGCGGCGCATGACCGGTAGTTGAGATCGAGAGTAATCGTGGTGAGCCCGTCGAGGCGCCGAGGCGCGTCGAGCAGAAAGCGGGCCGAGGCGCCGCGAAAGCCGTAGATCGCCTGCGCGTCGTCACCGATCAGGGTGAGGCGTGGGTCGCGGCGACGCAGTCCGATGAGGATGTCCCACTGGAGTTGGTTCACGTCCTGAAACTCGTCGACGAGGATGTGGTCGTACGCGGCACCTAACGTGTCGCCGAGGTGCTCGTCGTGCACGGCGGCGCGCCAGAAGAGGAGAAGGTCGTCGAAGTCTAAGAGGCCGAGTGACCGTTTGCGCGCGACGAAGGCGTTGAAGATGTCACTCACGTCGCCGACGGTGTCCGCGCACCAGGGCGTCGCGTCCGCCATGACCTCGGCGAGAGGGGTGGCGGTGTTGACCACACGTGAGTAGAGGCTCGCCAGCGTGGTCTTTCGGGGAAGACGTCGTGCGCCGCTGATCACACCGAGCTCTCCGCGAACGAGATCGAGTAGGTCGGCGGCGTCGACCTGGTCAATGACACCGAATCCTTCGGGCAGGCCCAGGACCGCGGCGTGCTGGCGAAGGGTGCGGTGAGCGACGGAGTGGAACGTGCCGCCCGACACGCGACGTGCGCGGTCATCGCCCCGCGTGGCGTGAACTCGACTGATCACGTCACGTGCGGCTCGCCGGGTAAAGGTCAGCAGGAGGATCCGTTCGGGCGTGACGCCGCGCCCCAGCAGGACGTCAACGCGGGCGGCGAGCGTGGTGGTCTTACCGGTACCCGGACCGGCTAGAACGCGGAGGGGACCACCGGCGAAGGTGGCAGCCTCACGCTGGCGATCGTTGAGTTCCTGTCGGAAGGCGAACATACGTTCGACTCTACCCACGGGGGTACGGGGGATCGAGATCATGCGCCGTTGACCTCGACCTCGACCTCGACCTCGACCTCGACCTGGTCGGTGTCGTCGCCGAGTCGGGGTAACACTTCGCGTGAAATGTAGGGGAAATGGACTCGGTTGCTCGTTCGCCGTCAGCCGCGTCACCTCCGGGTCGAGCTAGTCGTGCCCCTGAGCCGCTCGCGAGACGGGCTCCCACTCGCGCCACTCGCGTAGGCGCGACTCGTAGTCCGCGACCGCGACCGCGAGGGGGCCATCACCGAGGAGCAGCCGCAGTGGTGGCGTGTCGGCGTCGACGACGCGTAGGAGCGCGTCGCGGGTAGCGACGGGGTTGCCGGGACCTCGCTGACGCTGGGCGCGCAGTTGCGCACTGCGATCGCGCACGCCGTCGTAGTCGGGTAGGGGCTGCGCGTGGCGGGCCGACGAGCCGCCCCAGTCCGTCGCGTAGGCGCCGGGCTCCACGATCGTCACCGCGATATCGAACTCGGCCACCTCCAGCGACAGCGACTGGCTGAGGCCCTCGAGGGCCCACTTCGAGGCGTGGTACATGCCGACGTTGGCGAACGCGGAGATGCCGCCAATAGAGGAGACCTGAATGATGTGTCCACGGCGTCGTTCGCGAAGGAAGGGGAGAGCGGCTTGGGTCACCCACAACGCGCCGAAGAAGTTCGTCTCCATTTGCGCGCGCGCCTCGGCCTCGCTGATCTCTTCGACCATTCCAAACTGCCCGTAGCCGGCGTTGTTGACGACGATGTCCAGACCCCCGAAGTGTTGTTCGGCGTGGTGCACGGCGTCGGTGGCCGCCGCGTGGTCGGTGACGTCGAGCGGCAGTACCAGCAGTGTGCGGTCACCGTAGGTTGCCGTGAGGTCATTCAGCATCTCGGGACGTCGAGCGGTGGCGACGACGGCGTCGCCACGCTCCAGCGCCGCGAGAGTCCACTCGCGTCCGAAGCCCCGTGAGGCTCCGGTGATGAACCATGTTCGTGCGGTCATGCTCTCTCCTGGCTCGTGCGTCGACACGTGACCCGGCGGACACGTGTCACTGCGACCAGCGTACGGGTTGTTGTTGTTCGCGGTGGTACGTGAGTGGTGCTGAGTGACGACGCCGGCGCGCCGTCGACTGGTTCGTCGACTCGCCTACAGGTCGGGGAGGTTGAAGTCGAGGCTCGGCACGTCGGTGCCGCCGTCGATCTCGAGTATCTTCCCGGTGAGGAAGGCTCCCGCGGGCGACGCGAGGTAGACGACTCCGGCGGCGATCTCCTCGGGGGCGGCGATCCGGTGCAGGGGCGTGAGTTCTTCCATCATCGCCTTGAGCTCGGGGGTAGAGGTAACGATGTCGAGCGCCGACGTGGCTGTGGAGCCGGCCGCGATGGCATTGACGCGAATACGTGGCGCGAGGTCCTTGGCGGCGAGGCGCGTGTAGTGCGCCAGCGCCGCCTTGGTGGCGCCGTAGGCAGCGTAGCCGCGACCGGCGATGCGCCCCATGACCGACGTGAGGTTGACGATGACGCCACCACCGTGATCCAGCATGAGTGGTACGGCGGCCAGGTTGAGGGCGTGGGCGGTGGTGACGTTGAAGTGGAATGCTTCCTCGAGGTACTCGGGAGTCGTGTCGAGGAAGGGGAGGGGAATCGTGCCCCCCACGTTGTTCACGACCACGTCCAGACGGCCGAACTCGCGTTGGGCGGTCGCCGCGAGTGAGCGGACGACGTCGAGATCGGTGAGGTCGCCCACGACGGTCACCGCACGACGGCCGGCCGCGGCGACCCGAGCGGCGACGGCGTCAAGGTCGCTCGCGGTGCGCGAGGCGATGATGACGTTCGCCCCGCACTCGGCGAGGGCGACGGCGCTGGCGGCGCCGATACCGCGTCCGCCACCAGTGATGACCGCTACCTGGTCGTCGAGACGAAAAAGATCTGTGATCACGGTTACTCCTTTCGAGGTGGTGTGAACTCACACTAGGTGGCGGTTGAGGATCGGTCGTGTCCGACGCCGATAACCGGGCGCACCGCGAGTTCGGACCGTGACTCGTCGTAGGCGTCGGTGGTGGGCACACCGGTGAGTAGGTTGGACGGAGAGTGGAGAGTCCGGCCGGACAGGAGACAAGGAGAGGCTATGACGAAGAGGGTCGCCATTGTGACCGGGGCAGCTCGGGGAATAGGCGCCGCCGTGGCGCGACGGCTGGCTGAGGATGGGTGCGACGTCGGAGTACTTGATCTGGACGCCGAGGCGTGTGCCGCTACCGTCGAGGCGGTACGCGCCACCGGTCGAGCGGCGGTGGCGCTCGGTACGGACGTGAGTGACGAAAGTGCCGTGAACGAGGCGGTGGCGACGGTGTCGAGCACTCTGGGGCCACCCGTGATCCTCGTGAATAACGCGGGTGTCCTGCGCGACAACCTGTTGTTCAAGATGGAGCTCTCGGATTGGCGCACGGTGATGGACGTCCACCTGGCCGGTGCGTTTTTGATGAGTCGTGCGACGCAGCGCTTCATGACGGAGACTGGGTGGGGACGCATTGTCAACATGTCGAGTACGTCGGCTCTCGGTAATCGCGGACAGGCGAACTACTCCGCGGCGAAGGCTGGCCTGCAGGGCTTCACCAAGACCTTGGCCATTGAACTCGGTCGTTTCGGGGTGACGGTGAACGCGGTGGCGCCGGGTTTCATTGCTACCGCCATGACCGAGGCCACCGCGCAGCGTATCGGGGTCTCCTTTGAGCAGATGCAGGAGATGGCCGTGACGCAGATTCCCGTGGGTCGCGTCGGACAGCCGGACGACATCGCGAACGCGGTCTCGTTCTTCGCCGACGAGAGGTCTGGTTTCGTGTCGGGTCAGGTCCTGTACGTCGCCGGCGGACCGGTGAACTAGACGATCTGGAGAGCGAGGCCGTCGATGGGCGAACTTGAGGGGACTCGGGTGCTGGTGACCGGGGCGACGAGCGGCCTCGGTGCCGCCATGGCGCACGCGCTCGCCGAGGCGGGAGCACGCGTGGCGCTCGCGGCTCGGCCCGGTCCGCGTCTCGACGACGCACTCTCGCGACATCGTCTCGCGGGTCACGACGTGGTGGGCGTCTCGATGGACGTGCGCGACGCGCGGTCGGTGGATGACGCGGCGCGGCGTACCCTCGAGGAACTCGAGGGCCTCGACGTCGTGGTCAATAATGCCGGAATTGGTATGAGGACGGTGAATCCGCACTTTTTAACGTCGCCCGCGCCGTTCTTCGACGTCAGTCCGGAGGGATTCGCGGACGTCGTGGCCACGAACCTTACGGGGTACTTTCACGTCGCACGAGCTTTCGCCCCCTACTTCGTCGCTCAGCGACGCGGTTCTTTCGTGAACGTGACGATGAATTACGAGACGATGCGCCGACGGGGCTTCGTTCCCTACGGGCCCTCACGAGCGGGTGCCGAGTCCTTGAGTGCCATTATGGCCGAGGACCTGCGCGAGAACTCCGTGAACGTCAACATGGTGTTGCCGGGCGGGGCCACCGCGACGGGCATGATCCCCGGCGACGTCGAGCCGTCGCTGGCTCGTCGTCTGCTGGACCCCGCGATCATGGGGCCGCCGATCGTCTTCCTGGCGTCGTCGCGATCGGCGGGGCTGACCGGGGCGCGGCTGGTCGCGACGGAGTTCGACGAGTGGCTGGCGCGCTACGAGAACGGATCGGCGTCGTAGATCGTGCGACGTGAGTTACTCGCGGCGTCGGTTACCTCGCGTGTCCTACGTGCCACTGACCACAGGTGGCGCAGCGGTAGGCGCTCATCGCGGCACCGCCGCGCCGCGAGAGCTGGTGCGCGTGCGCCTCGGCCCCGGCCCGGGTCGCGTATCCCACCTTGGGTTGCCCCCGAGCCGTGGTGTGCGCGCCGGGACCTCGACGCAGTGACGTCGTGCCGCGACGGGCTCGACCACCGTAGCGACCCGACCAGTACCAGACCAGCGCCACCGCGCCCAGCGCGACGACCAGGACGCCGACCGTGGTCAGCACGACGACCACGGCGAGCGCGGCGCGATGAACACGCATCTCTCGCATTCGGTAGTCACTCGCACGACGCAGACCCCCCTTCTCCGGGCAACTCGTACCCTCTGCGTGTCATCAGCGCCGCCGCGCGGCGCCGTGTCTCTCGCGATCAGAGTGTAGGGCTGGAACGGCGCGCGCCCGACTCTCCCTCGTTGGTCGCCGCGTGCGCGAAGGTCATCCCCGACGTCTGGTAGAGGGTGCCGTCGGGCGTGATGAAGAAGCCTTCGACGCCTCGGCGCTGCTCGAGCAAGTAGAGAACCGGCGCCCCGCCAACGGCCAGGGCGGTCGCGAAGACGTCCGCGTCGGTGAGTCGACCCCCCACCACCGTGGCCGACACCGCCGCGATGTCCCCGCCCAGGGGATTGACGAGATGATCGCCACGCGCGTAGACGCCCGATGTCGCGATCGCGGAGGTGACGCGTACCACACCGCATAGTGCGTCGGGGTCATCAGGGTGCTGAACGCCCACGTCGAACGCACTGCCGGGCAGCACGCAGACGTCGCCGCCGGCGTTGACGAGGGCGGTGGACAGTCCGCCGCGGGCGAGGATCGCGAGCGCCCGCTCCGCCGCCCATCCCTTGACGAGACCCGTGGGATCGAACCCGCCCGGCAGAGACCACGGGTCGAAGAAACCCTTGGTCATTCGCTGCGCAGCGTGCGACAGGCCGAGTACCTCACTCATTAGCGACGACGGTACCGCGACGTCTCCGCGGCGCCACCGTGACAACTCGCTCTCGGGCTTCCAGGTGCTGAATCGTTCGTCGACGTCGTGCAGCTCGGCGCAGGCGTCGTCGATCAGTCGATCGGCGGCCGCGTCGGAAAGGGTGCCGGGATCGACGAGGAACGACACCACCGTTCCCATGACCGGCTCGGCACGGGTGATCACTTGAAGTGCAGTTTGTCGAGTGCGCTCTGGATGGAGTAGGCGTACGCCTCACTGGTGTAGGTGGCGCCGGTGAGAGCGCTGATACGGGTTCCCTGCGCCTTCAGAACCTCGGCCTTCAAGATGGGGACCGCGTACTGCGCGAGTTGTTGGGAGTACGACTCGAGCGTGGTGAGAGAGTTTACCTTCACGTTCACGATGTGATTCTGTGCCACGGTTACTTTGACCGACATCGTGCCGTAGCCGTAGTTCTCCGTTTGGCCCACTGCGGTGGCGCCCCCCGACGTCGGACTGCTGCCCGAGGTGACGGGTGACGACGTGGCGGGTGACGACGTGGCGGGTGACGACGTGGCCGGTGACGAGGTGGCCGGTGACGAGGTGGCCGGTGACGAGGTGGCCGGTGACGAGGTGGCCGGTGACGAGGTGGCCGGTGACGAGGTGGCCGGTGACGAGGTGGCCGGTGACGAGGTGGCCGGTGACGCATTGAGGAGGGGTCCGCTCGATCCGTTGGTTCCGTGTAGTGCCACGATGCTCGTGAATCCAGCGGCCGTCGCACCGAGGAGTGTGAGTGCTCGTTTCATATCATCGCCCCCTTTAGATCGCGTACGCTTCGTGGTGCAGCGCGTCAGGCGCGACGCCCGCACGGCGGGCCATACTCATGGCGGCGTGGACGAACTCGACCGAGCCGCTGACGTAGACGTCACGCTTGGCAATATCGGGCACCAGTTGAGCAATCATCTCCATTGGTACCTGGCGGCGGCTGCCGACGAGTCGGTGGGTGACGCCCTTTCGAAACCGGACGAGTTCTTCAACCTCGTCAGCCAAGAACAACTCGTCGTCGCGCGTGGCGCGTAAGACGACGACCGGGCGGGACTTGGGAGGAAGATCCTCGAGCAGTGATCGCACCGCCGTGACGCCGACTCCTCCGGCAATGAGCAGCGAGTGGCGCCGACGTTGGGCGTGGACGGTGAAGGCTCCGTAGGGTCCCTCAATCGCGACGGAGGTGCCGACGGGGACGTGGGCCAACGCACGCGTGAAGCTACCGGTGGCCTGAACCGTGATGCGCATGTACGGAGGCTGGGGGAGCGCCGACACAGTAAAGGGGTGTGCTTGCCACCACATCGTTGGAGTCAGGATGCGCCATTCGAAGAACTGGCCGCCGGAGATGGCGAGGTGCTCAAGGTCGCGTCCCTCGAGGACGATCGACACCACGCCGGAACCTTCGGGCGTTACCGCGACGATGCGCAAGCGGTGATGTAACGAGCGGTAGAGAGGCACGCCGACGCGGTACGTGAGCATCAAAGCGGCCGCGAGGAGCCACGCCACCGTCCAACTCACTTGGGCAACGGGGTGGCGAACGAAGGACGGTCCGAGCACCACTTCGTGGGCGAAGGCGAGGATGAGCGCGGCGTACATCAGGAGATGCAGGAGCCACCACCGTTCGCGGGGTATGCGCGTACGAATTTGGCGGATGGAAACGAGGCCGATGAGCAGCATGATGCCCAGTGCGACGGTCGCGGTCACCATATTGGGAAATGTTCGAAGCAGTGTCCCGAATTCGGCCCACGCTCCCTGGTGCGCCGACTCGGCGTAGGCGAAGGTCAACAGAACAGCGTGAGCGGCGATGAGCAGGATCGTCCACGGGGCGAGTTGGCGATGCCAGTGAATGACGCCATCCTGGCCGAGCATTCGCTCCAGTGCCGGGGCGCGACTGGCGAGGACGACCATGAGGAGGGCGAGATACGTGCCAACGAGTCCCGTGGTCGATCCCAAGAACATCATCACCCCGCCCTGTAGGTGCACTTCGCTCCAGGTTCCGTCGACGAGTGGAAGTCCGAGAGTTAGTCCCATGCCAAGTCCGGCGACGAGAAGGGTTGCGTAGAAGGAGGGCGCACTGGGACCACGCCGCGATGGCGTGACATCACGCGGGGCGCGCGTCGTTGATCCCGAGGTCAACTCTCGAGGGTAAAAGGTTGGCGAAACCACGAATCCTCCGCTCTAGCGCGTGCGTGCCAGTGAGGTGAGACTAGTCAGGCACCTTGGGACTCTCGACAAAATTTGCCAAGTTCTTAGCCGCCCTTCACGTCAGGATCGAGGACGTCTCACGCAACCCGCACGGTCACGTTCGTCATAGTCGAAATGGTGTCGACGTCGTGGTCAAAAGAGTGACGTCATCAGGAGTCTCGTCTCGTGCCTCGCCGCGACGTTGATTAACGTCGTGCTCAGGTGAGCCGAGTGACGAGGCGTCGATGGCGTTATCGGGACATCGAATCCGAAGGAATCGAGTACGCGGTCTCGCCCCGCCCCACGCAGTTCAGTGGCGAGACCCTCGTTCGCGTCGGCGCGTAACGTCAGGGCGAGGGAGGGCACGTGGGTTGGTCTCGACCTCGTGCCGCGTACCGTAGTACGCGACGACGCGCCAGCGACGTCGCGGCTCTCACAGCGTGCACGCGAATTTCGAGCTGGTCGCGACCAAACCCCTACCAGTAGCGACGTTGGACGTCACCACGGTGCACGAATCGTGCAGGAGAGTCACTATTCGTCGTACGCACTACTCCACGTCTCTCGTCGCTACATCGCGAGCGGACACGCACCGTAGGACGTTATGCCTCACCAGGATGCGAGGGGCGCGGTTCACGCTGACGTCGGCGACGTGCCCACGACCGTGACGGTGGATAGGGGTTGTGGATCGCGAGGACTCTTCGAGCCGGCGCTCCGCTCGCGTACGAGCCGGGGGTGGTGTTCCGGGCGTGAGGCGACGTCGTCGTCGACAGAGCCGAGTGTTGCTCGTCGTGAGGTCCTTGCCGTGGCCTCCAGGTCATCGTCGCGCCGAGGGTCGTCTGTCACGGTGGTGGACCAAGATGGTGCGATGACGGGATCGATGGCGGTGCGACACACGTCCGAGTGGGCCGTCCTCGCCGGGCCCGACGAACTCGGCCGATCGCTACTCCTTACGCGAGGCACCGCTACCCCTTCGCCGTGGGCGAACGCAGCTCGCATGTCGTTGGACAGTCATGCCCTGACCGATGGAGCCACACTGCAGGGGGTTCGCCGCGCATTTTTCTCTCGATCCCGAGTCGTCTACGAGGTGGACCCGTCGCTCGTCACTCCAGGCTGGGGAGTCGAGGAGGGCCCGATCTGGGAGCGTGGCGTGAACTTCGACTTCGTTGCCGAGGCCATCTGGCGTCTGGTCCGTGCGAACTCAATTGACGCGCGAGACCCGGAGAATCCCGTCTGGCCCTTGAGGGTGATCGCCGTCGAGGCGGGAGCGGTTCCTGATGAGTCACTGCAGGCGGACGTCACGCTGCCGGACGGGCGACGTGCCTGGTGCGACGGAGGGCCACTTCACTTGTGGCCGACGACGAAGGCCACCTTCGGAGACGTCGTTGTCGTGCCGCGTATCTCACTCACTCGGGGTCTGCTCGTGCCGATCTCGCCTCAGTCGCCCGTTGCCGCACTCGCACCCGACCAACTGAGCGCGGTCAGCGAGCCCTCGGTTCGGGCGCGAATCATCGCGCCGGCGGGTTCGGGAAAGACCAGGGTCCTCGTCGAGCGGGCCCGACACCTACTGGCGGCGGGCGTTCCCCGCGATGCCGTCACACTGGTCGCCTTCAATAAGCGAGCGCAGGAAGAGATGCGCGACCGAACTCGCGATATCCCGGGACTTCGTATTCAGACGCTGAACGCCGTGGCATTGTCGATCCTCAATGGGACGAAGGGTTTCGAGGGACGCGGCACCATCGTGCGCACGATTGCCGAGCACGACGTGCGCGCCATCCTCGACCAGTACGTGAAGTTTCCGCGCGTGGCGAACACCGATCCAGCCGCCGCGTGGATCGACGCACTGAGTCAAGTTCGCCTGGGTCTCGAGTCGCCCACGGGGGTGGAGGCCGAGTACGGCGGTGACATCGAGGGTTTCGCGGA
This sequence comes from Actinomycetes bacterium, assembly GCA_021793395.1. GTDB lineage: Bacteria > Actinomycetota > Acidimicrobiia > Acidimicrobiales > RAAP-2 > RAAP-2. The sequence goes on along the minus strand of JAJYSU010000020.1, from coordinate 3,487 downwards.
CGTCTTCCCCCTCTACCGTCAGCATCTCGCTGAGCACCACCTGGTTGACTTCGACGAGCAGATCTACCTCGCCGTCGAGGTTCTCCTTCGCTATCCTTCGGCCCGCGTGAGCGCCGAGCGGCGGGGAGAGATTCTGCTCGTTGACGAGTTCCAGGACCTGACGCCCGCTCACATGTTGTTGCTTCGCCTCCTGGCGGGCCCCCAACTTGCGATCTTCGCCGTGGGCGACGACGATCAGACGATCTACGGCTACTCGGGTGCTTCGCCGGTATGGCTGGTGCAGTTCGAGGATCACGTCCCCGGGGCGGCACATCACGCGCTCGAAATCAACTATCGCTGCCCGGAACCCGTGGTGACCGCGGCCACCAACCTTTTGTCACGCAACGTCATCCGGGTACCTAAGGAGATCCGTCCGGGGCCGTCGAACGTGCGCGAGTCGCAGTCGTTCGTGGTCACCAGGATCGACGACCAGGTCGACACCGTTCTCGACCACGTTCGCGCGTTGATGGCGGGGGGGTCATCCGCCGAGAGTATTGCGGTCCTCTCTCGGGTCAACGTGAATCTCGTACCCATCCGGGTTGCTCTCGTCGCGGCGGGTATTCCGGTCGACAGCCGAGACGACGGAAGTTTCGTGCGAAACTCGGCCGTCGCGTCCGCGCTGGCGTGGTTTCGACTCGTGGTCGATCCGAGTCACCTGTCGGGTGGTGACATCGATATGGCTGCGCGACGTCCGGGACGGGGAATCTCGCCGAAGGTTCGTGACTGGATGGGCGAGCAGCGCTCGCTGGAGGGACTCGAACGGGTAACTAAGCGCGTGGGCGCGAAGGACGCCCTGAAGATCCAGAGTTTCGTCGATGATCTTCAGTGCGCTACGGCGTTCGCGGCTGCCGCTACGTCGTCCTCGGTGATCGAGCACATTCGGCGTGTCATTGGTCTTGATCAGGCGTTGTCGACTCTTGACGGTTCGCATCAGGGGCGCAACAGCGCTTCAGTGTCGGACGGACTTCGTAGCCTCGCGGATCTCGCCCGCCTGCACGACGACCCGACGACGTTCGACGGTTGGCTCCATCGGATGCTGGCTATCCCTTTCGATGAGCACGGCGTCACGCTGGCTACGGTGCACCGCGTCAAGGGACTCGAGTGGCCCCACGTCATCGTCTACGACGCGAGCGCCGGGGTCTTCCCTCACCGATTAAGCGTTGACTACGACGAAGAACGTCGGGTGTTCCACGTTGCGATCACTCGCTGTACGACATCACTCCTCATCACCGCGGACCGCGGATCACCGTCGATGTTCCTGAGTGAGTTGAGTCAACCCTTCCCTTCGTCTCGGGCGGGCCAGCGCACCTCGGCTCCTCGGGACGCGACGTACCGCACGGGTCAGTCGCGTGTCCCCCGAACGACGAGTGGACCCAATCCGGTGCCGGCACGGGTGGGTATGACGTTCACGTGGGGCGGCTACGACTTCACGGTTCGTAGCGTCGAGGTCGATGGCGTCGTGGTCACGACGGGTGATTCTCGACCAACCACGCTTCCCTTCGGCTGGACGTTCACTGTCGACGGAGAGAAGAAGACCCTGGTGGCACCGACGTCTCGATCCACTCGCGCGATGGATTCGTTCGGAGAGATCGACGCCACACTTTTCGATGCTCTCAAAGGGTGGCGCCGGGAACAGGCGAAGGCGGATGGAGTTCCCGCCTACGTGATCTTCCACGATCGCACACTCGAACAGATCTGTCGGGTTCGTCCGCGCACTCTCGATGCGTTGCTGACGATCAGCGGTATCGGGCCGGCGAAGGTGGATCGGTACGGGGATCAGATCCTCGTGGTCATTGATGAGTTGAATGGAGACTGAGATCCGGGACGTGACTCGGCCGGGCGAACCACAGAGGTTGGTGTCGAGACATTTTTCCCGGTGGAGTTGGCTCCGCCACACAGGTCGCGCTAGCCGATATCTGTCCCTTCTCGCCTAGTGTGAAGAACGGATCCACGCGGAACAATCGGCGAAAGGCCAGTCCGAAGTGCCGCTCCCGGAGGACTTCCGCGAATTAGGTGCGACCATGACTTCGTCAGTTCGCTGAGCGCCGAGGGGGCGAGATTCTTCTCTCCCTCGTCGAGAACGACCTCGAGCACACTGGCCACGTGGCGCTCGGCGCTGCCCTTTAGGCAACAAGCGTAGGCGGCCCAGGCCGAGATCGACTGTGAGCGGCGCAGGTAGCGCGGGATCATCGAGGAGGCGAAGTTCACGACCTCGCCGTCGCGCGAGCGGATCCGCGGGACCTCGACCGCCACGTCACCGACGACGGTGGTGACCAGACGTTCGGGCAGGTAACCGTTGCGCACGACGTCGCGACCGTCCCCGCGTAGTTGGTTCAGCACCAATTGCACATCGGTCTCGAGGGCCACGGCGATGAGCTGTTTCGCGTGGCCGCGCAGCAGTTCGGTGATGGGGTCGGAACTTCTCGGCTCGCGGGCGTCTCGGCGGACGTCGAGAAATCAGCGGATAGCATCGTCATGAATTTGGGTCTCCTTGTTGAGGTTGATTAGTCAAATGACATTTCAACACGGAACCCGGCCCACCTAACGAGACCAGCGGAACTCCTCAACTCAGGGTCGCAAACACAACTTTCCTACATATCTCACAATTCAGTGGTACAGTCAGGTACAGGAAGTCCGGACTTTGCTTCTTGTGCACTCAACATTTTGTTGAGTAAAAAGAGAAAGTAGTTGATATGGGACTTCCAGGAATGGTTTTTAGTTTTATCGCGGCCGCTGTGGGAGCGATTATGTATTGGGCCATCACCTATCAGGGTCATGGTTTTCGTTTCTCAACAATCGGAGTGATACTCATGATTGTTGGGGCGTGTGGCTTCGTGGTTTCGGCGGTGGTGTTCGGCGTCTCCCGTGGTTCGATTGGGACGAATCGACACTCGATTGATCGCCAAGTCACGGATTCAAGTGGGAACACGAGTTCGGTCCATGAAGAAACAAAATGACACACGTGACGGACGATCAGGGACCATTGGTAAGTTCGTGAGGCGCGCAAGACTCGAGGAACTCCCTCATTGGGTGGATGACCACGATGAAACGACCAATGCTCCCCGCGGGAGTTACTGATCGTGAAGATCCGGTCGAGTACTGTGATCGTTCTTTTGTTGGTCGTCATCATCTACCTGATGGTGCGCTGATTGGATGACGGGTGGCGGAGCGGGGCGGCGAAACGTCGGCGCCCCGCACCACTACGTAGCGGGCTCGTTACGAGGGGAGTTCGGTTGCGTTCTCGCTCGAAACGCGCGAAGCGCCACCAAGAAGAGCTTGGTCAGTGCTGCACGCGGCGCTAGTGGTCCGTCTGTGAATTGATGGAAGCGAGTTTCGATCGCCCGCGCTGAACCTTCGCGATGATCTCGTCGGCCGGCTTCTTCCAGATGAATGGCTGCGGATCTTCGTTCCAGCCCTCGGTCCAGATATCAGTCGCCTCTTCGATCTT
>JAJYSU010000067.1 GCA_021793395.1 Actinomycetes bacterium | reverse complement strand
CGTCCCTCGAGCACGCTCGGAAAGAACGAACCCTTGCGCAGCGTGGGGATCTTGAGCTCGACGTCGCCGGCCTTGGTCGAGACCAGGCGAGGGCGGCTGCCGTTTCGTTGCGTGGTGCGCGAGAGCGTGCGTTCGTGGCGCTCGGCCTGGACGACCCCGGTCGCCTCGGCGTCGATCAGCGCCTGATAGAGGAACGCGACCATCGGGCGAACGAGATCGCCGCTCTCGTCGCTTTGCAGAGCGCTCAGCACCTCAGATAGGTCAAAATCATGATGGGTCATCGGAGTGTTCCTTTCGTGTCGTGCATGGACACATCAAGAATTACTCCGGTGGCCCGTCTTCACGACGGACCGAGGAAATTACACCACTCGGCGGGACGTGAACTCCCGTGACGCCGACGGGGTGATTCCCGAGGCGGCGTGATCAGTCCCTCCAGGAGAGCCACACCCAATTGACGTGACATACCTATGAATGGAACGATGTCGCGGTGCGAGCTTTCGAGGAGCTGGTAGAAGAGGCCGCTGCGGTCGATGTCACAGGGTGGGGGTTCGACTGGTTGAGCGGGCGGGCGGCCGAAGAGCGTCCGCCTTGGGGCTATGCAAAGCTCCTTGCCAGCCGGCTCGGCCAGGTGCAGTCTGCCCTGGATATCGACACCGGCGACGGCGAGGTCCTTGCCGAGGCGCCGATGTTCCCGCCGCGGATGGTAGCTACCGAGGCGTGGCAGGCCAACGCTCACCGTGCCCGAGAACTGCTGGCCCCGCGTGGTGTTGTGATCATCGAGAGCATCACCGAAGTTCCAGACGAATCATTTGAGTTAGTGACCGCCCGGCACCCGGTGCGGCCCGACTGGGAGGAGATACGTCGCATCCTTGTTCCAGGTGGCTGCTACTTCGCGCAGCACGTCGGGTCGGCGTCGGCGTTCGAACTGATCGAGCACTTCTTGGGACCGCTCACCGAGGAAAGGACGGGGCGGGACGCCCAAGGTGAATGCGCCGCAGCGCAAGACGCCGGTCTGGTGGTCACTGACCTTCGTACCACCCGGTGCCGCATGGAGTTCTACGACGTGGGCGCCGTTGTATGGATTCTCCGGAAGTGCGTCTGGTGGGTACCGGATTTTTCTGTAAAGAAGTACCGCAACGAGCTCGCCGAACTCGACGCGCAGATGCGAGGTGGCACACCTGTCGTCGCTCACTCCACCCGACACCTGATTGAAGCACGACGACCGGCGTCCCGTCGATGATCGTCCCAAGCTGGACCTCGGGCCGAACGCCACTAATCACAAAGCTCTCAGTGTCGAGAGCATCCCGTAATGGCAGCCCATTGCTCTGGCCGGTCAGGGGCGGTGGCTACCCGCGCGGCAGCCCTCGAGCGTGGCCCGCGAATCGTAACCCTCAGGCAGGGTAATCAGGGTCGAGTAGCGGCTCGTCTGTTCGCCCAGGTTCGCCGTCGCCGATCGGTTGGCCGTGCCGACGACGTGATCGGCAAGTGACCCATCCCTATGGTCGTTGACCTCGACGGGGCGCTGCGCGATCGTCGCGATCTCCGGACGCGTGTGGACGTGGCTCCTGGCGAGGTCGTCGTCGGGCGCCGGTAACCCGAAAGCGCATCCACTCACGGCTTGCGGGCCCAGGCGGAGATCATCGGCGATGTCGTGAGGTCCAGCCGTCCCGACGCGACGTTGGCCAGGTGTCGAGTGATCTCCTCGGACGTGGCAAAGCCCCCGCCGATCAGCGCGCGACGAATCTGCTCCACCGTCGCCCGTTCGAGCTCGTTGCACGCGGAACCACCGACGGGAAAGTACGCGTCCGACTCCACCGCGGCGAGCCCCGCGTCGCGCAAGCGTCGAGGCAGTGTCCGACCAAAGGCGAGATCCACGCCACGTTCCGCGAGCAAAACCCGAAAGGCCCGCTTGAGCCGGTTGGCCAGTGCCTGTTCGGGTCCGAGCTCGTCGAGACACACCAGGGGCTGGAGCGCCGGATCCGCCTCCTCCAGGATGATCCACCCTCCCGGGCGCAGCACGGAGACCATCGCGGCGATGGCGCGCTCTCTCTCGGGCACGTGAACAAGAACCAGCCGGGCGTGGACGAGGTCGAAGGTGCCACCCGGAGGTTCGTCGGCCGCCACGTCGTGGCGCAGCACCTCGTAGCCATGGTCCTCGACCTCGTCCAACCACGACGTGTCGATGTCGCTCGCGACGACCCGCCCGGTGGGCCCCACTCGCTCGGCGAGCCACGTCGCCAGACTCGAGTCGCCAGCCCCCACCTCCCACACCGCACCGCCTTGACCGAGCCCGCACCTCTCGATGTGGCGGATAGTCGAGGGATCAAACAGTTCGGCGAGCGCGTCGAAACGTTACCCCGACTGAACCTGCCGGTTATCGAGGAGATATCGACCGACATCGCTCACGCCGACACGCTACCGGAGACAGCCCGGCGTTCCGAGGAGCTCACGCGTCGCGCGTGGCCATCCGCCACGCCCCCGAGTGCCGTCCAGCCCACGAGCCACGCGACGATGACGACGGCCACCGTCGTGCTCTCGGGAACCAGCGAGGCGCCACCGTCGGCACCGTTGCCGAACGCCCTCGGAACCGCTGGGTTCGAGATGGCCCATCACCAGTCGCACGACGCCGCGCTGGACATTGATGAGGTGGGTGATCACCGTACGCGAGAACAGTGGCGCGAGGACGACTACCAAGGTCATTTGTGAGGTGCGTATCCAGCAGACCACGTGCCGGGGGGGTAGAACGCGTTTGAGCCCGCACGGGTCCTGCACCGCTCGCCTCTCGCGCTCGGCGTGCGGCACCGGGTCAGCGGCGTTGCTCACGCAGAGCGTGGCGGACCAGGGCCGCGTGCTCAGCCGAAACCGTCTTGCGGTCACGGGTGCGCGCAACACGCTCGCCTCATCCAATACCGGCGTGGCCTCACTACCAAGCCGGATAGGTGGGCTTGTGTCCTCGCCGGTAGCCAGGATGTCGTCGCGGTTCTCACGCCCGGCAGGTTCGCGGCGGTTCCCGCAGCGCAGACGTCTCTCGGCGATGCCGCCACCACCCGACGTGCTGAGGCGACGTCTCGGGTACCCGCCCTCCCGGACGCGCCGTAACTGGTTCGGGAGAGCAAGCCACGCTGGGGGAAATGTCGCCCACCGTGGCAGCAGGGTTTTTGAACTTGCGGTTGGGGTGCCGCTCTGACAAGCGGATACCCGGTGGTGGAGATTCTCCACCACCGGGTATCCAGGATGACTAGGGGTCGGAGAAGATGGCGTGTCCGCCGACACGGCGCCAGCGGATCGCCGAGTGACCGTCGATCTGGACCCACTCGAACGTGGCTCTACCGTCGGGGCCTGCGAAGCTCCAGGTCATCTCCCACACCCCACGCGCGCCCTGCACCGGCTTAACCCGCAACCCAGCCGGCCACGACGCACCGGTATCGGCGACGTGCCGTTCGGCCGCTGGGATGAACTCATCGCGGATCACCTGCCAGAACTGCCGGAACTCCCCGTCTGAGAGTCGGCGTCGGTCTCCGGCGAACTGCGCAGTCTGCAGAAACTTCAAACCAACCCGCGGTCGCCAGCCTCACGCTCAAGATCGGCCATGAACTCATCGGCACTATCAAACGTCTCGACCTTCCCAGCCGCGATGTCCTCCTGCGCCTCCCTCTCCATCGTCTGCCAACGCTCAGTCCAGAACCATGCCTGGTCTGAGCGGTGCGGCAGCAACGGGTGTAACTCAATCACGCCGTCGTCGCGCTCGACGACCTGCACCTGAGCACCCGGCTCATCCAGGTGGTGGCGGTGGCGTACCTCTGCAGGCAGCGTGATCGAACCACGGCTCGATGAGAGCGTCACGAAGTGCACACGAGCCTGATCTGCCATGACCTCATCATAGCGTCAGAATGTTAATCCGTCAATCCGTCAATCCGTCAATCAGACTGATTGACACCACTATCATTTCACAACCCACAACCCACACCTTGCTGCCGCGAACCACCCACACCCCCACCGAGCTATATGCGCTGATCACGCCACGCGCCACCGCGCTCACGGACCAAGCGAGCCAGTCGTGGATACGACAACTCGGACCGCCACCGACCGACCTGGCGCGGCGCGCAACGTGGGAACAGCACGTCCGCACGATCACCACCTACCGCGACCGCTAGGGCATCACCGGCCCTGACCCCGCTCGGACCCACGTCCAGCAGCCAGCGCGACCAGGGGCAGTGGCTCGGTGACCAGCGTGCCGACGCTGCCGCTCGCCGAGCACATGCGACGACCAGCGACAAGACCCGGAGACGGAACGGTCCTGAGCAGCAGACCGACTCTGGCCGCGCGACCTGAGCCGAAATAGCCTTCGACGCCGCTGTAGAGGAGTGAGCCCATGCAGCCGGTCAGCGCCGGGTACCGCGCGGTGATAACTCGCGGCCCTCGCGATGTCACGTTCTGGGGACTATGACCTCCCGAACCGCGCCCGTCGTTGTGGCGCACGCGTTCCACCAGGCGCATCCCGACATCGAGTTGAACTGGGTGAGTATCACGGACAGCGTTCACGCTGCCATCGCCGCCATCGAAGTCGGGACCATCGACGCAACGTTTCGAACCGTGGGCTCTCCGGCATCGCGGCTGCCCGCCGACATCGACACGATGCCGGTAATCGATGAGGGCCATCAACTTCTCGTCGGCCCCGCCCATCTCTCGGCCACCGCACGCTCGGTCACCCTGGCCGGGCTGGTCGGACAGCGACTATGGATGCCAGGAATCCTCCCAAGAGCCAGTGGGACATCGACGGCGGCGACCTCGCCGACGCCGTCGGGCTCACGATCAAGTGCGACGGCCCACACCTCGGCACTGAGCACCTGCTCAAGTAACTCCACCAGTCCTCGACGCTCACGAACCTCGCAGGCGAGCACACCCGATACCTCTGGCCCGCCCACTACGACATGCGCCGCATCCCCGTCCAGAACACCACGCCGATCTACCCGCATCGCTGATCTGGAATCGCGACAACACCCACCCCGCGCTCGCCACGCTTCGCGACTACCTCGATGCCGGAACGACCGACGCGCCCCATGCCGAGGTCTGAACACCCAAAATGGGAGAGCCGGGTGGTCCCGGGGTCATAGGGCGCTCGGTCACGAAGGTGAACGTCTGCCGAGCACTAGCGGTACCCGGTACATACGCAACCCCATGAGGTAAAATGCAGACACTCAGTTAGGTACCGCCGCAACGCATCCTCGCTCGTCACGGTTCAGCAGTTGGGTCGCCGAGCAGACAAGCCGCGACCCTCAACCACTGACGCATGCCCATCGAGCACTTCGACACCCGTTCGTCGGCCTGGTCAACGATGCCGACTCGTTCTCGCGACATCTGGATTCGACCGCGCCGCGCGTTCACGCACCGCGGCCACGATCTCAAGGTTCTGGCGCCCGACAAGTGGCCGTGAACGCGCGGCTCGTCGACGATGACGCCGACGCGCGCAACGCCCGATCTCGTTGGCTCGGCACCAGGGACCCGAGGAGCGACATCGTGCCCCGTCGGCGTGGGTCGGTCCGAGCAGCGTGCCGATGAGGGTGGTCCTACCCACACCGTTGAGACCGAGGTACCCGAAAATGCACCTGCGGGGTTCGAGCAGTTCGACGTTGTCCACCGCCGCGCTCTCGCCGAAGCGCATGGCCAACCCGCGAGTCTCGACGGCCCACTCACTCGAACGGGTCGAGCCCGGCAGGACCATGACACCGCTCGCGTCGTCGAGCACCGCCGAGTTCACGACGCTCCCCTGCTCCTGCATGGCGTTGCCGGTCGTTCGCCAAACTAGTGCGGTTCGTAACGAATCACTACCGGGGACAACCCCTAGAGCGACGACCACCAAGGTATGTCCGGAGCCACGAGAGACCGTTCCCTGGCGGCCATCTGAGATCTCGTTTGGTTACCGCGGGCGGAGGTCATCGGAACCGAGCACCCCGAGCGAGCCCGCGCGACACCCCCCGACGAGCGGGTAACCCCGGGACTCTTCGCCATGACCCGCGCCGGGTGATGATTGTTGAGTCAACGTGCCGTGCGCATCGTGGACGCGAGGGTGATCGATCAGCCCGTCTACCGGTCAATAAGGTTGAAAGATCCACTACTTCGATCACGGGAATTCTCGATGAACTTCGACGACGTCGACGCACTCAGTTTCGACTGCTACGGCACGCTCATCGACTGGGAGACGGGCATCGCCTCGGTCCTTCGTCACTGGGCCGACGCGCACAACGTCACGCTGTCCGATGAGCAACTGCTCACTGCGTACTCCGCCCACGAAGCGGCGGCCGAGTCCACCCATCCGACCGACCTCTATCCCCGCATCCTCGCTCGCTCCATGCGCGCGCTGGGCGAACAGCTCGGCGTACCGGTAAGCAACGACGACGCCGAGCGGCTCGCGACCTCCGTGCCCGAGTGGCCCGCCTTCAGCGACTCCGCCGAGGCACTCGCGCGCCTCGCACGGCACTATCAACTCATCATTCTCTCCAACGTCGATCGACGGTCCTTCGCCGGTTCCCACGAGCGTCTCGGCGTCACCTTTGCCGGCGTCATCACGGCTGAGGACGTCGGCTCCTATAAACCATCACCACGCAACTTCGACGCATTGGCGGCGGAGATCACGCGACTCGGAATCGACCAACACGCGCTGCTCCACGTCGCGCAGAGCCTCTTCCACGACCACGTCCCGGCGAAGGCGGCCGGACTGCCCACCGTGTGGATCAACCGTCGTCACGCCACACCCGGCTGGGGTGCGACGCCCGAGCCGCCCGTGGCCGTCACACCGGACTGGACCTTCACCTCACTACGCGAATTTGCCAATGCCGTCGACACGGCTTTCGGGCCGTCATCCTCGGACACGTGAACCAGTAAGACGCACCACGCGTCACTGACTCCCAAGAGCGCCACCGACACCGTACATCGGGGATCGCTGCGCTGTCCCGTCTCGCCACGACGAAAGGGTCACGAATCGTCCGACCGCCGCCGGCGTCGTGGACGGTCCGCGAGTCGATTACATATACGACTTATAGTATATGTCGTACTT
>JAJYSU010000019.1 GCA_021793395.1 Actinomycetes bacterium | reverse complement strand
ATCGTCCCGGCTGTGTCGCGCAGAGACGCGGCCTCGGCGCGCATATGATCGAGGGCCCCAAGGGCAACGTCCAGGAACGACTGCTCCTCCGCGATCTCGCGCTCGTGCGACACGTCGACCCCTCTCTCGCCCCAAACGGGGTCTGACAAGTCTAGGCGACCGTGGCGCGGGGTCGTGGTGGTGACCTCCCCTAGATTGGGGGCGAAAGGAGAGTGGTGGAACCAGTCCTACTGAGAGCTTGCCGGGGTGAGCGGGTCGATCACGTCCCCGTATGGTTCATGCGCCAGGCGGGACGGTCGCTGCCCGAGTACCGCGCTCTACGGGGCTCGGGGTCGATCCTCGAGGCCATCGCGGACCCGGACGTCGCGTCCGAGATCACGCTCCAACCCGTGCGACGCTACGGCGTTGACGCCGCCATCCTCTTCTCGGACATTGTCGTGCCGTACCACGCGATCGGCCTCGGCGTCGAGATCGTGGCCGGCCGCGGCCCGGTCATCGCCCAGCCCGTGCGCCACGAACGCGACCTGGAGCGCCTACGCGATCTCACCGAGGCCGACATCGCCCACGTCACCGCGACGGTGGACCGCGCCGTCGCCGCCCTGGCCGCGAGCGATACGCCACTGATCGGTTTCGCCGGGGCACCCTTCACCGTGGCGAGTTACCTGGTGGAAGGCGGTCCCTCACGCGACTTCGGCGTCATCAAGACCCTCCTGCACGCCGACCCGATTCTCTTCGACCGGATCAGCGACCGCCTCGTGGAGATCACCATCGCTTTCCTGCGCGCCCAGATTCTGCACGGTGCGCGCTGCGTGCAACTCTTCGATTCGTGGGCGGGCTCGCTGACGCGCGACGAGTATCGCCGCTACGCGCTCGAGCCCACGGCACGAGTGCTCGACGGCATCGCCGACCTGAATGTTCCGACCATCGTCTTCGGCGTGGGAACCGGGGAACTACTCGACCTTATGGCCACGAGCGGCGCCGCGGTGGTCGGCGTGGACTGGCGCGTCGACGTGGACGACGCGCGCCGTCGAGTGGGCGAACACGCCGTTCAGGGCAACCTCGACCCCGCGCGCTGTCTCGGTTCGATCGAGGCCGGCGTGGCCGGCGCCCGCGAGGTACTGGCGCGCGCCGGCACCCAGCCCGGCCACGTCTTCAACCTGGGCCACGGCGTGCTTCCCTCAACCGATCCCGCCGTCCTCGAGGCCGTCGTACGCGTCGTCCACGACGAGGGACGAGCCGGCGTATGAACGAGCGACCCGTCGGGGTACTGGTCATGGCCTACGGCACGCCGTCCACGCGTGACGACGTCGCCGCCTACTACACGCGCATTCGCCACGGGCACCCGCCCACCCCCGAACTGCTGGCTGATCTGGTACGCCGTTACGACGCCATCGGCGGCACGTCCCCGCTCGCCGAACGCACCGCCGCCCAGGTGCGCGCCCTGGCCGACGTGCTCGACGCGACACAGCCGGGACGATTCGACGTACGATTCGGAGCGAAGTACGAGCCTCCGTTGATTGAGGACACGGCTCGCGCGCTACGCGAGGACGGCGTGACGACCGTCATCGGGCTCGCCCTCGCGCCACACTCCTCGTCGATGTCGACCGCTCAGTACATGTCGCGCGCCCGCGACGCGCTGGGCGACGACGCGACGCTGATCGCCATCGACGCGTGGTGGGACGCCCCGGGTTTCCTCGATCTGATCGCCGCACGGGTGAGCGACGCGCTGACCACGATCGACGTCGAGCGCCGCGCCGACGCCTACGTCCTCTTCTCTGCTCACTCACTACCCCAGCGCATTCTCGACGAGGGTGACACCTACCCCGACCAACTACGCGAGAGCGCACGGGACGTTGCTCGACGGGCGAGCCTCGCGCACTGGGGCGTGGCCTGGCAGTCCGCCGGGCGCACGGCCGATGCCTGGCTGGGTCCCGACATCCTGAGCGTGCTACGCACCGTCCGCGCGACCGGCGTACGCGACCTGGTGTCCTGTCCGATTGGCTTCGTGGCCGATCACCTCGAGGTTCTCTTCGATATCGACGTCGAGGCCCAGGGCGTCGCGCGCGAGATCGGACTCAACCTGGTGCGCACGGCCTCACTCAACGACGATCCCGCTTTCATCGCCGTACTCGCCGACGTGGTACGCGGAGCCCTGTAAATGTCACGGTCCTCGGTCGTCATCGTGGGCGCCGGGATCGCCGGACTGGCGGCCGCGTGGGAGCTGACCGGCGCCGATCGCGGACCCGACGAGACCACGCCACGCATCGAACTGATCGAGTCGGCCGATCGCGTGGGTGGTTCGCTAGGGACGATCGACTTCGCGGGACGCGTCCTGGACACGGGACCCGACGGTTTTCTGGCGCGGCGCCCCGAAGCGACCCAGTTGATCCACGAGTTGGGGCTGAGCGACCGCCTCGAGCCCGTGGCGGCCAGCGGCGCCTCGATATGGCTGCGCGGAGCCCTCGACGAGATTCCCCCCGGGCTCGTCCTCGGGGTCCCGACGTCGCACCGCGCCCTACGAACGGTGCGCGGACTCTCGTGGCGCGCCCACCTGGCGGCCCGACGCGACGAACTACTCGCACGTCGCCTCATCGTCGGTGACGACGCGAGCATCGGCGAGATCGTGCGCACCAAGTTGGGCGCCGAAATCGCGTACCGCTTCGTCGAACCCATGGTCGGAGGAATCCAGGCCGGGCGGATCGACGAGCTCTCGGCGCGCGCCCTCTTTCCGAGCCTGCTGCAGGCGGCGCAGGCGGGGGGATCGCTGATGCGAGCCCTGGCCGCACTCTCTCCGACCCCCGCGAAACCCGGGACCACGGCGGCGCCACTGTTCGCCTCGCTCACCGACGGCGTCGGTTCGCTCCCCGCGGCTCTGGCGACAGCGTTACGCGAGCGCGGCGTGGTTGTTCGCACCGCCACGCGCGTGGTCGCCCTACGCTCCACCGTGCACGACGAGTACCCCTGGGCCGTGGATACCGAGGACACCACGACGCCCGCGCACGCGCTCATCCTCGCGACGCCCGGAGCCGTGGCCGGTGAGTTGCTCCAGGCGTACCACTCCGACCTTGGTGCCCTGCGCACCATTACGAGCGCGAGCGCGGCCATGGTGACGCTCTGCGTCGCACGCGACGCGTTAACTCTCCCGGCACGCGGCACCGGCGTGCTGATTCCCCTCGCCACCCCGTGGACCGCGCAGGAGTCCATGATGGTGACGGCCCTGACCTTCCTCGACCGTAAGTGGCCGCGCCTGGTACGCGAGGACACGGTGGTGCTGCGAGCCCACGTGGGGCGAAGCGACGACGCTCGCTGGACCGAACTGGACGACGCGGATCTGATCGCGCGCGTGACCCGCGAGATGGAGCGCGTGCTGCCCGGCTTTCCGCCGGTCCTGGACGCCCACGTCAGCCGATTCCCCGCCGGGTTACCCCAGTATCGGGTGGGCCACCTCGACCTCGTCGCCGCCGCCCGCGCGGCGGCACCGCGCGGCGTTCACCTCGCGGGCAACGCCTACGACGGCGTCGGCATACCGGCCAGCATCGGATCAGGCCGCCGTGCCGCACGTGAACTCGTGGCATCACTCGCGCCACGGCCGGGCGACTAGGAGCGTCACGGACCTACTGGTAGTAGCCGGAGTGGATGTAGATGCACGGCACGCCCTCGGCGACGTACATGGCGTGATTCTTGGGGTCGTCGTCCAACGCGAGTCGCACGTCGAAGCCGTACGCCTCAAGGTCGCGCACCGCGCCACGCTTGTACTCGTCCACCCCCGAGTAGTCCCCGTACTCACGCATGATCAAGACGTCCCAGCGCAGTTGGTAGCGCTCCAGCCAGGCCACCGTATGGGGCTGCACGCGTCGAGGTCGTCCGGTCACCAGGATCACCGCCAAGGAGGCGTCGAGCAACTCGAGGAGTCGCTCGATCTCCTCGATCACCGGGTCGTCCCCGCACGCGTCGAAGAAACTACGCCAGTCTCCCCAGTCAAGGTAGTGCTGGCGTCCGGCAGCGTCGGCCAGAACACCGTCGATGTCGAAGATCACCGCGGCGCCCGAACGTCGCGCCTCGCCGCGCCACAACCAGTTCTCGCGCGGTGTCTCGGGGCTCATCAGTCGTCGCTCGGTCGTGGGCCCGGGCGACCCGGACCACATCTGAGAGACTAGACCCCGTGGGAGCCAGTGAGCGCGCGATCGTACCGGTTCCCTTCGGGCGCCACGTGTACGTGCTCAGCGATCTGTCGCTGACTCCACGCACGTCGCCCTCGAGCCGCCCGATACGCGAACTTATACGGCTACTCGGCGACATCGACGACCCCGCCGTCGTCGTCATCGCGGGCAACCTCCTGCACCCGTCCGGGGAGGGCGATTTCGCCACCTTCATCGACGCGACGTGGACCGCGCTGTCCGAACTGGCCAGCGCGATCACCGCGTTCTGCGCTCGCCCCGATCACACTCTCTACGTGCTACCCGGGAGTGACGACCTGGCACTGCGCGACGACGTGCGCGCCCAGCGCGCCGTCGAGGCGCTGGGGGTGAGCCTCGCACGAGAACTCATCATCCAGGTAGCGACCGCGCAGGGCACGCGCGACCTGGCGATCGCCGCCGGCTCGTGCGTCGTCGACACGTCACGCGCCGACCCCGCCGACCAGGCGGACGCCGAGCGCCTCGAAGATCCGACGGCGCTCGAGCGCTTCGTGGCGTCTCGCGTCCTGTACCGCCGCCTCGGTGCATGGATCTGGGCAGTACTCATCGCACTGACGCTGGTGGACCTCGCCCACACACTGGTGCGGCTCTTCAATCACTTCACGCACCATCATCTTCGCGTGCACACGCTTCACACGCACAGTTTCTGGGGCAACTTCATCGTCACGATGCTCGCGATCATCGTGCTCGAAGCGCTGGTGGCCGGCGCCGCCGCGCTGCTCGTGCGACGCCGCTTCGACCGCGGAGCTCGCGTCGAGCGCACTCACCGCTTCGAGCCACTGGCGCTCACGACCGTCGACGACGTCGACGCTCTCGAGTACGCACGGCGCGTGGCCGAGCGCGGCGGCGCCGGGGCCATCGTGGGCGGTTCACCCAGCCCGGCGCTCGCCTTCCTAGACCGCGGCATCTGCGCCGCCCCCGGCCCCTCGCGAAGTGTCATCATCGAGCGCCGCGGCCGCCTAGGGCTGCCCCCCGTCTTCAGCGCCGTGCGGCGCCTGGGAGTCGTCGAGGTCGAGGCGGCGTCGGCGGTCCAAGTGCGCCTGCTGGCCGGCCAGTCCCCCCACCGACGCCACGTCACGGTACTCGAGCGTCTCATCGCCGGGGCCCCGTGGCGCACCACGCTCAGCGACGAGACCACCACCGTCGGTTCGTGGCCCACCGGCGACCCCTTCCCGATGGATCGCGACGCGCTCACCGCCCAGCGCCGCGAGCGCACGATCCGCCGCGTCGCCGCCGGACTCCTGGCTCTCGATGGTTTAGTCAACGTGGTGGTGACGGTGCGGCCCATCCTGCGCACCCGGCTGAACGCGGTGCTGGCCGTTCTGCCGCTCGACGTGGCGCGCTCGGCGGCGGCCGTCACCGCGATGGCGGGCATCGGCCTGCTCATGCTGGCGCGCGGCGTGCGGCGCGGCCAGCGGCGGGCCTGGTTCCTCGCGCTCGCGACGCTGGCGATCACTACTGTCGCCCATCTCGCGCGTGGCGGCAGCGTCGCGTCGTCCCTCGTCGCGCTGGCCCTCATCGTCGGGCTCGTGATGACGCGTGACCACTTTCGTGCCGCCACCGACCGCGTCAGCGCACGCGCGGCGCTCCCGGGCCTGGCGGGAATCGCGGTGGTGGCGGTGGTGGCAGCGGCGCTCGGCGTCGAGGCCTCCGCACGCAACCAACACCTGCCCTCCTTCGCCGTCATCCTCGTCGGGTGCACCGAGCGCCTCATCGGCCAAACCAACGTGATCCTGCCCGACCAGGTCAACGACTTCTTCAACCCGGTGCTCCTCACCGTCGGACTGTCGTTGGTCGTGTCGGTCCTCTACCTGCTCACCCGACCAGTCGTCGATCGACGTCTCTCCGCCACCGCCTCCAGCACCGAACGGCGCCTCGCCGAGCGACGCGCCCGGGAGATCGTACGTCGCCACGGTCGCGGCACACTCGACTACTTCGCCCTGCGTGACGACAAGCAGTTCTTTTTCTTCCGCGACTCCCTGGTCGCCTACGCCGTCTACGGGGGCGTCGCGCTCATCTCTCCCGACCCCATCGGGCCGGTCGCCGAACGCGGTGACGTCTTCAGCGCCTTTCGCGCGTACGCCGAGCACCACGGATGGACCATCGGCGTCATGGGCGCGGGTGAGGACTGGCTTCCGCTCTACCACGCGGCCGGCCTGCACTACCTCTACCTCGGCGACGAGGCGATCGTCGACTGCGCGACGTTCTCGCTCGACGGCGGACGGATGAAGGGGCTGCGCCAGGCCCGCAGTCGCCTGTTACGCCACGGATATCGCGCGGAGTTTCTGGATCCCGCCACGATCGATCCGTCACTCGTGCCGCCACTCCTCGAACTCATCGCCAAGCTGCGCCGCGGCGAAGGTGAGCGTGGATTCTCGATGATGCTTGGTCGACTCTTCGATCCCCGCGACAAGGGTCTCCTGCTCACCGTCGTCTTCGGCCCCGACGACCGACCGGCCGCGGTCTGCCAGTTCGTCCCGTCTCCGGCCATCCACGGCTACTCGCTGGACCTGATGCGCCGTGACCCCGGAGAGCACCCCAACGGCCTCATCGACTTCGCACTGTGCTCGACCATCGAGTACCTGCGCGAACGCGGGGGACGCGGGCTGAGCCTCAACTTCGCCGCGTTCCGCTCGGTCCTGGACGCCGAACGCGGTGAGGGAACCTTCACGCGAGTAGAGCGCTGGGCATTACGTCGCCTGTCCGGCGTCCTACCCATCGAGAGTTTGTGGTCGTTCAACGCCAAGTACTACCCCACCTGGCTGCCCCGCCACCTCGTCTACCCCGCGGCCGAGAGCTTCGTCCCGGTCGTGCTCGCGACGCTGCGCGCGGAGAGCCTGACGGAGATCCCCGTCGTGGGTCGACTACTCGCGAACGATCCCGCCAACCGTCCGGGCACGGTCGTACCCGACGAGGTTCTCCTCGCGGCCCGGCGTCGGAACGAGCGCGAGTAGATCCGCCGCCACGTGGCCGCGGTCTTGCCGCGGGGGCGGCGCGATCCGCAGGTCGAGCGCCTTCGTCCGACTCGTCAGAAAGTCCGCCCCGTCGACGAGGGCCGCGAACGGAGCCCACGCCAGCGCTCGATTACCCACACCACGCGGACGATTCTCGAGCCCTCGCGCCCGACACGATCACCGCCCCGTATCACCGCACCGGCGCCGGCCGTGTCGAACGCCGCGGCGGGTCAGCTCACGCGCCGCGCGATCGCTCGCGCCAGCGTGCGCGCCGCGGCACCATTAAAGGAGAGGAAGAGTGACGGCTCGACCAGTTCGAGTTCCATTACCGCCCACCCCTGCGCGGTCGCCACCAGGTCCACTCGAGCGTAGAGCAGCTCACCGTAGCCCTCGTCGGCCAGGAGACGGGTTGCCACGTCCACGGCCTCGGGCTCGGGTGTCGTGACCGACATCTGCTCACGGCGAAAGAGGGCGTCGCGCTCGTCGGCGGGGGCGATAAGCATGGCCCCCTTGACCAGGGCGTGAGTCAGCACACCCTCGACGAAGACGAGGGCGCGCTCACCCACGGTGTCCACCGACTCGACGTAGGGCTGAATCACGACGTCACGCCCGCGCGCGTGCAGCGCCGCCACGTGAGCCCGGGCGCGCTCCTGCTCGTGCGACGCGTAGCGCTCCGCGTCGAGCGAACCCGCGCCCACGCGGGGCTTGACCACGAAGGGGCCCTCGGGAAACGTCGGGCTCGTCCCCACGTCGCTGAAGCGCGACGGCACGACCGGCCACCCGCGCGTCGCCAGGTCCGCCAGGTAGCTCTTGTCGCTGGAGTAGGCCAGCACGGAGTAGGGATTCTCCAGTCGCGCGACGCCGCGCGCCCACGTGAGGAACTCCTCGCGCCGACTGGTGTAGTCCCAGGTGGAACGCACCACCACGAGGTCGTCGGCGTCCCAGTCGGCCTCGGGATCGTCCCAGGCGAGCAGCCGCGCGTCCACCCCCTCGCTCGCGAGCGCGCCGACCAACACCGCGCTATCGGGATCGACGTCGCCCTGGCAGGTGGCGATCGCCACGCGCCTCACGGCGTGAACAGGAGGGTGGCGTGCTGAGCCAGCGCCGCGATCGGGCCCGGCCACACGCCAAACACCATCGTCACGGCCACGCCGAGCACGATCACGACGGCCGTGGCTTTCGGAACGGCGACGTGGTGCGCGATAGCCCGTTCGTCACCCTCGGCGTAGAGCGCCACGATCCAGCGTAGGTAGAAGAACGCGGCGATCGCCGCGCCCAACAGAGCAATCAGCGCGAGCGCCGACCCCCCGGCGTCCACGGCGCTCGCCAGTACGACAAACTTCGCGTAGAACCCCGTCGTAAGTGGCGCCCCCAACTGGGCCAGTAGAAAGAGCGCCAGCGCCCCGCCCAACCACGGCTGACGCCGCGCGAGTCCGCGGTAGTAGTCGACGTCGTGATCATCGTCGCCGCGCCCTCCCACCAACGTCACGATGGCGAACGTGGCCACGACCAGCGGCGCGTACGTCATCACGTAGAACAACGTCGCGGCCGTTCCGCGCGCCGTTGCCGCCCACACGCCCAGCAGCATGAAGCCCGCGTGGTTGACCGACGAGTACGCCAGCATCCGCTTGACGTTGCGCTGCACAATGCCCAAACTGGCTCCCACGAGCGTCGTGAGCACGATCAGCGTCCACAGGATCGGACGCCACGTGTCCATCTGCGTGCCGAGAGCCGAGATGAGCACGCGCAGCAGTGCCGCGAACGCGCCAACCTTGACGATCGAAGCCATGTAGCCCGTCACCGGGGTCGGTGCCCCCTGGTAGACGTCGGGTGACCAGAGATGGAAGGGGACGGCCGCTACCTTAAACGCGAAGCCCACCAGGAGTAGGGCGCCTCCGGCGTAGAGCAGCCCCGGACGCAACAACACGTTGGCACCGAGGAAGTACGACACGTCACTCAAGTTGGTCGAGCCCGTGGCTCCGTAAATCAGCGCGGCTCCGTACACGAAGATGGCCGACGCGAAACTTCCGAGCAAGAAGTACTTCAGGGCCGCCTCGGCCGACGACGAACGGTGCCGATCGAAGGCGGCGAGGACGTAGAGACCGATCGAGAGGATCTCCAGCCCGAGGAAGATCACCACCAGGTCATTAGCCTGCGTCATCAGAACCGCGCCCGCACTCGCGGCGAGCGCCAGCACCTGGTACTCGGCGATGCGCACATCCTCGCGTCGGGCCCAGTCATGGGCGACCAGTGTCGTCATGACCAGGGCAACCGCGATGACACCGGTAGCCACCACCGAGAAGCCGTCGAGTACGACGGCGTGGGCGATCGTCGTCGTGGCCCCGTGATTGGCCACGTACGCCCACTGGATGAAGGTGATCACCAGAGCGGCCAGTCCGGCGAGCGACGTAATCGTGGTCGCCACGATGTTCGACACTCGCGAGCGCACGAGCGCGACGGAACCCAGCAGCACCAGCGACGCTCCGAGGAGCACGATCACTGGCAGGATCGCCAAGTAGTGAATGGAAGGGATGGTCAGGTTCACTTGCTCACCCCCGCCGGCGCGACGTGCTCAATCAACTGTTGCACCGATGGCGTGATGCGATCCAACATCGGCTTGGGGAAGACACCCAGCACGACGATGAGGAGCACCACCGGCACGAGAACCCAGCGCTCGGCGCCCGACGCGTCAGTGATCGTCGCGTTAGCCTCCTCCGCACGGCCGTGAAAGACCCGCTGGTAGGCCCACAGGAGATACAGGGCCGCCAGCACCACGCCGAGCGTGGCGACCACCGCCCACCACGTATGCGTGGCGAAGGTACCGATCAGGATCAGGTATTCGCTCACGAACCCCGACAAGCCCGGCAACCCGATCGAGGCCAGCATCACCACCGTGAAGAGCCCGGCCAACACCGGCGCCGGCCCCTGGAGCCCCGTGAGATCGCGGATCGTCGCGGTCCCTCGGCGTCGCTCGAGGAATCCGATAATGAGGAAGAAACCGGCCGTGATGACGCCGTGGTTGAACATCAGCAGTACCGCGCCCACCATGGCAATCTTCGAGCCCGTCATAACGCCCAGGGTGATGAATCCCATCTGCGCCACGGAGGAGTAGGCCACCAGTCGCTTGAGGTCCGGCGTCACACAGGCCAACGCCGATCCGTACACGATGCCAATGACGGCCAACGTCAGCATCACCGGCCGCATGTCCGGTAGCGCCAGCGGAAAGAGTCCCACGGCGAAACGCAGCAGCCCGTACGACCCCAACTTCGCCAGGAGGGCCGAAAACTCGATCGATCCGGCGGTCGGAGACTCCGCGTACGTGATGGGTGACCAGGTGTGCAGGGGCCAGAGAGGCGACTTAACCGCGAAGGCGATCGCGAAGGCCACGAAGAGCCACACCGCCGTGCCGTGACTCATCGCGGTCGACGTTAGCGCCGAGTACGAGAACGTCAACGCGCCACCGGTCTGGTGCTGGTGCGCGAAGCCCAGGTACAGCGTTCCCACGAAGAGGAACGCCGAACCGGAGAACGTGTAGACGAAGAACTTAAGCGCGGCGCGCGAGCGCTCCCGTCCCCCCCACTGGGCGATGATGAAGTACGACGGGACGAGAGTCAACTCGAAGAAGATGAAGAACTCGAACAGGTCGTGGGCCACGAAGCTGCCCATCGTGAAGGCCGTAAGGAGGAGGAGCCAGGCAACGAATGCCGGCTCACGTCGCCGCTCGCGGGCCCCGAGCAGTGCCAACCACACGACGAGCGCGGTCAGTACCACCATGAACACCGAGATCCCGTCGATTGCCACGTCGTACGCGAGGCCCAGTGGCGCCGAGAGCACCCAGCGCCCGGCGAAATCGAGCGTGTGCGCGCCCGCGATGTGCGCGTTGTAGAGGACGAGGACGATCAGCGAGAGAACTAGCTCGACGGTCGCGGTCACCACGGCCACCGCGTAGGCGCGCGCACGCGACACCGCGGCCAGGGCCGCGCCGACGACGGGCACGACGAGTAGGAATGTCAACCACAGCGATGAGTGCATACCTAACCAACCCTCGCCACGAGATAGACGACAATGACGGCGAGCCCCAGCACCATCGCGAGGGCGTAATGACGGACAAACCCGGACTGCACCTTGCGCACGCCCTCGGCGCTGCGCCGCACCGCCACCGCGACGCCAGCGACCGCCCCGTCGATCAGTCGCGGTTCGACCACGTCGTTGGCGATCTGCGCCGCTCGCGTGAGCGGTCGACCGATCACCGCGTCGTACGCGTCATCCCAGTGCCACACGTGTTCGAGGAAGGGTCTCTCGTAGCGTCGCGACTCGTGGATCGAGCGCCAGATCGTGAACGCGATCAGTAGGCCGAGAAGCGCGGCGGCCACGTCGACCAGGGCCAGCGTCCACTGCGCGGCCGTACTGGCGGCCGCCAGCGGAGGCACGTAGCCGAATGTCGGAGCGAGGAAGTGGGCCAGCGAATCGCCGTGAATCCACGGCAGGGCCAACCCGCCACCGAGCGTCGCCAGTACCGCCAGCACCGCCAGGGGCACGGTCATCACCCACGGGGACTCGTGCGGATCGCTGCCGTGAGTGACCTCGCGAAAGCGCTCGGTGCCGCGAAAGGTCAGCACGAAAAGACGGCTCATGTAGTAAGCGGTCAGAATCGCGGTGAGCACGCCCACCACCCACAGGCCCTTCGAGTACGCGTACACGTTCGTGAGGACGTCGCCCTTGGCCCAGAAGCCCGCGAAGGGCGGGATGCCCGCGATGGCCAGCCAGGCCACCAGGAATGTCGGGTAGGTCCAGGGGAGATACTTCGCCAGGCCCCCCATCCGGCGCATGTCCTGCTCGCCGTGCAGCGAGTGGATCACCGAACCGGAGCCGAGGAAGAGCAGAGCCTTGTAGAAGGCGTGGGCCACCATCAGGAAGATCGCCGCCGCGTAGGCGCCTGAACCCACCGCGAGCACCATGTAGCCAATCTGCGAGACCGTGGAGAACGCCAGGACCTTCTTAATATCCTTCTGGGCGGTGGCGATGGTCGCGGCCACGAAGGCCGTCGCACCACCGATCGCCGCGATCGTCAGTCGACCGTCCGACGACAGCGCCAGGACCGGCGACATCCGCACCAGCAGGTAGACCCCCGCGGTCACCATCGTCGCGGCGTGAATCAGCGCGGACACCGGGGTCGGGCCCTCCATCGCGTCCGGCAGCCAGTTGAACAGCGGGATCTGGGCACTCTTGCCGGTCGCGCCCAGCAGGAGTGCCAGAACCGCGAGCGTGGCGATCGTCGGCGACAGCGTACCCGCGCGGTGGAAGATCGTGAGGTAGGTCAGCGTGTGCAGATGCGAGAACAACAGGAACATCGCCAGCAGCATTCCGGCGTCACCCACGCGGTTGTAGATGAAGGCCTTCTTCCCCGCGGACGCGGCGCTGTCGCGGTCGAAGTAGTAACTGATCAGCCAGTAGGAGCAGACACCCACGCCCTCCCAGCCCACGAAGGTCAGCACGAGCGTGTTGGCCAAGACCAGGGTGAGCATCGAGAAAACGAAGAGGTTGAGGTAGAGGAAGAACTTGCGCACGTCGCGCTCACCGTGCATGTAGCCGATCGAGTACAGGTGGATCAGGGCTGAAATACCCGTGACGAACAGCGTCATCGTGATTGAGAGCGGATCGACCAGCAGGGCCGCGGGGATGTGGAGCGTCCCGACGTCGATCCACGTGAAGAGGTGCACGGTCACCTCGCGCGACGAGTCGTGCAGGAGCGCGATGAACGACGCGACGGCGAACACGAAGCTGAGCCCCACCGCACTGGTGGCGACCGTGCCCACGGCGCGCTCGCTCATGCGTGAGCCGTTCACGAGGATCAGCAAGAAGCCCAGCAGGGGCAACAGCAAGGTCAGTGTGGCCAGGTGTGCCATCTCAGCCCTTCATCTCGGAGAGTTCGTCCACTGAGGTGGACGCGCGACGTCGGAAGATCGCCACCACGATGCCCAGGCCGACGGTCACCTCGGCGGCGGCCACGACCATGATGAAAAAGACCGTGGCTTGGCCGCCGACGTCGCTCAGGGTACGCGCGAAAGTGACGAACGTCAGCGTCACCGCATTCAGCATCAGCTCGATGCACATGAACATGATCAGGGCGCTGCGTCGCGTCAGCACGCCGAAGGCGCCGATGCCGAAGAGCACCGCGCCGAGCACTAGGTACCACGCGGCCGGGACGTTCATCGCTCGCTCCCCTCGAGATCCGTGGGCGCGTCGGACGGCGAACTCGTCGCCTCGTCCTCGGCGTCGCGGCGCTGCTCGCGACGCGCCAGGACGACGGCCCCAACCACGGCGATGATGAGCAGGGCCGCGGTGGCTTCGAAAGCGAAGAGATACGTCGTGAAGACTGCCGTGCCGAGCTGGCGCACGTTGCCCGAGCCGTGGGCGAGCGGCACGCCGGCCGTCGACACGCTGGTCGCGCCGGTGACCCAGTGTGAGCGAGCCATCAGCGTGATCAGCCCCGCCACGGTGATGACCGCGCCGAGCGCGGCCAGCGTGCGCTGACCGACCAACGGTTCGATCCGGGTTCCCTCATCCCGGTCGACACCGAGGAACATGATGACGAAGAGGAAGAGCACGACAATCGCACCCGCGTAGACGATGATCTCCACGGCGGCGAGGAAGTCGGCCGACTGGGCCACGAAGGCAACGGCCACCCCGAACAGCGTCATGATGAGGCTCAGGGCGGCGTGCACCGGGTGGCGGGTGGCGATAACGCCCAGGGCACCCACCACGATCAGGAGAGCGGCGGTGGCGAAGACCAGAACGTCAGGCCATCCGTAGGCAATGGCGATCACTGGACCCCTTTCGAGCGGCGCGACGCGCGGCGCTGACGCGCGGCGGCAGCCATTCCCCGCAGGCCCCGCTGGTCCAACGGCACATCCTCGGGCTGCAGGTGGCGCGCGAACGCCTGGCGGAGTGACTTGGTATGGGTCGCCGCGTCGTCACGACGATCGCTCTGACCACCCTCGGCGGCGCGCACGCCCGCCCCCAGGTCCGCCGTCCACTGCACGACTCCCTCGAAGTCCGCGGCTCCCGCCGGTGACGTCGCACGCATCCACCCACCCGTCATGGCGGCCTCGCCGTCGCGCCAGTCCTCCCAGGGAAGGCGCTGCGGATAACCGAGGTCGTCCACCACGAGTTCGGCCTTGGTGTAGATCGCGTCGGCTCGATTGGTGAACGAGAACTCGAAGAGCTTTGACTCCGTGATGGCCTGCGTCGGGCACGCCTCGACGCACAGATCACAGTGAATGCAACGCAGGTAGTTAATTTCGTAGACGTAGCCGTAGCGCTCGCCGGGGCTCACGGGGTGATCGGGTGGGTTATCTAACCCGCGCACGTGAATGCAGTTCACCGGGCATACACCGGCGCACAACTCGCAGCCAATGCACTTCTCCATCCCGTCCTCGTAGCGATTCAGCACGTGACGACCGTGCTGTCGTGGCTGCTTAGGGCGCTTGGTCTCGGGGTAACTGTTCGTCACCGTCGGACGCGCCAGGTGCTGGAACGTCAACTTAAACCCGCCGAAGAAACTGAGTGCGTTCGCCACTACTGTGCCTCCCGATCGGTTATCGCCCTCAACACTTCACCGGGCAGGGGCCGTTCACCCACGACCGGCAGAGGCGAATCCACGCCGCGCTCTCGCGTGTAGCCGAGTTCGAAGGCTCGCGTCAACAAGATCCAGGCCACCAGCACCACTGCCGCCATCGCGAAGCCCCAGGCCGGCGCGACCAGGAAGCCCGCCACCACGATCATCCAGCCCAGGCTCAGCGGGATCAAACGCTTCCAGCCCAGATCCATAACCTGGTCGTAGCGGAAGCGCGGAAGCGCCGCGCGGAACCAGACGTAGGCGAAGGCGAAGCCCACCGTTTTGACAACGAACCAGGCAATGGGAAAGAGCCAGCGCAGGTGCGCGACGTTCGGTACCCAACCCGCCGGTCCACCCAGGAAGAGGGTGACCATCATCGCCGACATCGTGATGGTGTTCATGAACTCCGCCAGGTAGAAGAGTGCGAAACGCAGCGATGAGTACTCCGTGTGGAACCCACCGACTAACTCGCTGTCCGCCTCGACGACGTCGAAGGGCGGGCGATTGAGTTCCGCGGTGATCGCAATGATGAAGACGACGAACGGCACGATACCCAGCCGGATGAGGTTCCAGTGCCAGATACCCTGCCCCTGGGAGATCACGATGTCATGAGTGGAGAGCGAACCGGTGACCAGGATGATCGTCACGATCGTCATACCGAGCGCCGCTTCGTAACTGATCATCTGCGCGCTCGCGCGCACCGACGACATGAGAGGGTACTTCGAGCCCGACGCCCATCCGGCGAGCATCACTCCGTAGACCGAAATGCCCGACATCGCCAGCATCAGCAGGATTCCGACGGGCGGATTGGCGACCTGAAGGAGCACCGGGTGACCCGCGATGTGCAGCGTTCCGCCCACCGGCACGATCGCAAAAGTAATCAGCGCCGGAATCAACACCAGGTAGGGGGCCAGCTTGAACACGAGGCGGTTGGCCCCGGCGGGGATCAGGTCCTCCTTGAAGAACAGCTTGGCACCATCCGCCAGTGTCTGGAGGAGTCCGAAGGGGCCCCACCTCTGGGGCCCAATGCGGCTCTGCATATCCGAGATCGCCTTGCGCTCGAACCAGATCATGATGATGACTGATCCCATCAGCACCGCGAACGCCGCCACGACGCGGATCACGACGATGAGCACCACGGCCCAGGTGACACCGTGGTTGTACAGCGGGTCGACGGTCGCGAGCAGCGAGTTCATCGGGTCGTCTCCAGTCGCACCAACGAGACCAACTCGGGTCGAGAAACCAGAGCCGCGAGAACGTTCTGGCCGTCATCGTCAACCGTGTTGACGAACACTTCGGCCACTCCACGCGGGACATCGTCGTCGGCGACGACGGACACGTCGACGCTCACGCCCGATCCGGTCACGCGCACGTGATCACCCGTGCCCACTCCGAGACGGTCGAGGTCCGCGTGATGTACGTGCAGACGCGTCATCGCGATCAATTCGGCCAGCGCCGGCGATCCCATCATCGCCACCCCCCGGTCGTACAAACGGCGACTGGCGTGGAGGCGCAACGAGTACGCGTCGGCGGCGATCGAGGCCACCTCGCGACCCGCGACGACTCGATCGAGTGTCGCCGGCGACGTCGCGCCCACGTGGTCCAACTCCAGTGCGCCGGTGCGACCCGATAGTTCGCCCAGCCCCACGTGATCGACACCGCGTATCCCCGGGAACGCCATCGGGTCCAGCGGGCGTCGCAGCGTGGCACCCTGCGGATCGTTCACCAGCACGCCGTCGGTCGTGTCGTCACTGAGCACCGACAACGCCGGGTAGCCCGTGGTCTCCTCGATCATCTTGGCCACGACGTCGAGGCTGGTCAGGGGAAGGGTTGTGCCCAGTTGCTCGGCCAGCTCTACGGCCACGGCGACGTCCGACCACGCCGACCCCGGCGCCACCAACTTCGCGCTCACCGCGCTCACCCGACCCTCGACGTTGGTCACCGTGCCGTTGCGCTCGTGCGCGACGGCTACCGGTAGCACGACATCGGCGTAGGCCAGCGTCGGATCGCCGTGACCGGTCACCGCGATGACGTCGGCACTCGCGAGCGCCTCGCGTGCACGCTCCACGTCGATCACGTTGCCTAGGAGAGACCCTCCCAGCAGAACGACTGCCCGCTGGCGGCCCTCCACCATCGCCTCGATCTGGGCCAGCGTGTCACGCCCGGCCGGCGACGGGGCAACGCTTCGACCGGGGCGCAGTCCCGGTGCCAGTCCCATATCGAGCGCCCCACGAACGTTGGCCCGGCGTAGGACCGGCAGGAAGCGCGCCGCGGGAAAGCGTTCGGCGAGTAGACGAATCGCTCGCTCCATAACCTCCGCGCCCTCGGCGAGGTTAGGCCGGCCCACCACGAAGACCACGCCGTCACCGGTTTCGCCCAGGCGCTCGCGCACTGCTCGCAGATCCGAGTCCGTGATGATCAGACCCGGCGCGAGGCTCTCGCCCGCGAGCGCGGCGGCGACGAGGTGCGCCTCCCCCGGGCGCACCGGCAACGACCAGTGAGCCAGTGAGCGAAGCGCGCTCGCACCGAAGCCGAACTCGATGAGATCGTGCCCGTGGCGCACTACCGCCTCACGCAGACGCAGGAACAGCACCGGCAGCTCCTCACGCAGGTCGCCGGTCAGCGTCACCACCACCGGGGCGGCCGCGGCGTCGTCAATCGTCGCCGGTGCCAGTGCCTGGAGCAGCGCCGGATCCAGGCCGTCACCGAACTGGGCGTCGAGGTTCTCGGTGCCCAGCACCCCGCGCAGCACACGCTCCCACGCGTAGGCCCCCTCGTTGGTCAGCGCCGCTCCGCCGATGGCACCCACGGCCTCGGGTGACTCGTCGCTCGCCGCGCGCAACAGTGTGGCCGCCCGCTCCAGGGCCTCACTCCAACTCACCGGGACGAGGACACCGTCGCGGCGTACCAGTGGCTCCGTGATGCGTGACGCACTCGACAGAGGATCAGTGTCGTCCTCGTGGGCGTCCACCGAGTCCAACGTGAAACGTCCCTTGTCGCACAGCCATCCGTGATTGACCGGATCGCTATCCAGACCCAGCACGCGCGTCAGTCGGTTACCCGACGACTGCACCGCGATCCGACACCCTACGGCGCACGTGGTGCAGGTGCTCTCCACCTGATCGAGATCCCACGGCCGAGCGGTGAACCGGTACGGCTTAGCCGTCAACGCGCCCACTGGACAGATCTGAACGGTGTTGCCCGAGAACACCGAATCGAAGGGACGAGTCGGCGACGGCGCGACCTCAATAAGATCACCGCGTCCCGCAAAGGCGATGTCCGCCTCTCCGGCTACCTCCGCGGCGAATCGTGTGCAACGCGAGCACTGGATGCAGCGCTCGCGATCCAACAACACGAGCGCTCCCACTTCGATCGGTTTGATGAAGTGCCGCTTCTCCTCGACGAAGCGAGTCTCCCCCGACCCGTGGGCCAACGACTGATCCTGCAGCGGGCACTCTCCACCCTTGTCGCACACGGGACAATCGAGGGGGTGGTTAGCCAGGAGGAACTCCATCACGCCGTCCTGGGCCTTCTTCACCTTCTCCGAGTCCGTCGTAACGCTCATGCCATCGTTCACGTGTAGGTAGCACGCAGGCTGTAGGGTCGCCCCGCGCGGACCGTCCACCTCCACGAGGCACATCCGACAGACCCCCACCGGCTCCATGCGCGGGTGGTAGCAGAATCGCGGAACGTAGGTCCCCGCTCGCTCGGCCACCTCGATAAGCAGCTCCCCCGGTTGGGCCTCCACGGAACGACCGTTCACGGTCACGGTGATGGGCGTCTGATCAGACATGCGGGCAGCTCCCGTGCTCGACGTGGGCGACGAAGTCGTCGCGAAACAGGGTGATCGCCGAGTGAATCGACGACGGAATCGACGGCCCCAGTACGCAGATCGTGGTCTGCTGGGGTGGCCAGGTAAGTCCCGGAGCAATGTTGTCGCTCAGGTCCAACAGCAAGTCAAGGTCCTCGGCTCGTCCGCCACCGTGCTCTAAGCGGTACATGATCCGCTCCAACCAGCCCGAACCCTCACGACACGGCGTGCACTGGCCGCACGATTCTCGCGAGAAGAACTTGACGATCCGCCACGTCGCGCGAACCACGCACGAGGTGTCGTCGAGGACCACGATGGATCCCGAGCCCAACATCGAGCCCTTCGCCGCAACTTCGTCCTGGCCCAGTGGCACGTCAAGAAGGTCGGGGGTAAACCACGGAGCCGACACCCCACCGGGGATGATGGCCTTGATCGCACGGTCATCGATGATGCCGCCACCCAGCCGTGGATCGTAGATAAGGTCGCGAAACGTGTTCTTGACCATCTCGATCTCGTAGACACCGGGATTGCGCACGCGTCCGGCCAACGCGAAGAGTCGCGTACCGGTCGAACGGCCCTCCCCCAACGCCGCGAAAGCGGCGCCGCCGTTGTTGACGATCCAGGGCAAGTTCGACATCGTCTCGACGTTGTTCACGACCGTCGGCTCACCGTAGAGCCCCACCGCCGCCGGGAAAAAGGGCGGCTTGATACGGGGGAAGCCTCGCTTGCCCTCGAGGGCCTCAATCAGCGCGGTCTCTTCACCACAGATGTACGCGCCCGCCCCTGGGTGGACCACGATGTCGAGCGAGAACGAGGAGCCAAAGATCGTTGAGCCGAGCGCGCCGTATTCGTAGGCGTCGTTGACGGCCTGCTGCACACGCTCCAAGCCCAGGGCGAACTCTCCGCGCAGGAAGATGAACGCCTGCGACACCTGCAGTGCGTAGGCCGCAATGATGACGCCTTCGACCAGTTGGTGCGGATCGTGCTCGACGAGGTAGTGATCCTTGAACGTCGCGGGCTCCGACTCGTCGCCATTCACGACCAGGTACGAGATCGCCGAGCGACGTAGCATCGACCACTTGCGTCCCGCCGGGAAGCCCGCGCCCCCGCGACCGAGCAGTGACGCGGCGTCCACCTCGGCCGCGACTGCTTCGGGGAACATGGTGAGCGCCTTACGCAGAGCGACGTAGCCACCAGAGTCCAAGTAACGAGACAGTGTGTGCGAATCGGGTAGCGACCAGCGCGACGAGACGATGCGGGGGGTATCGAGACTCGCCACTACTGGCTCTCCTTCGCCCGTTCGTCGCGCGCAGCGCGCGAACTCGCGCGCTGCGCCACGATCTCCTCATGATCGGCGTGCAGGCCCCCCGCCCGGCGCACGCGAATCAGCGTCCCGTGAGGGGGAATCTCGTGGTCGCGCCGACCCGCTCGCAAGTCCTCGACCAGGGCGTCGAACAACTCCGGCGTGGTCGTGCGCACGTAGCGATGGTTGACCTGCACCACCGGCGCCCGATCACAGTCGGCGAGACACTCGGTTTCCTCGAGCGTGAACAGGCCATCGGGTGACGTGCCCCCCACGGCGCATCCCAGCGTGGCACTGGCGTGGGCCAGCATCTCCTCGCCGCCGCGTAGGAGGCACGCAATATTGGTACACACGCCCACGACGTAGCGTCCGACCGGCTCCAGGTGGAACATGTCGTAGAACGACGCGGTACCGCGCACGTCGGCCTCCGTCGTCCCCGTGAGTTCGGCTACTTCAGTGATCCCCTCGGGCGTCAAATATCCATCCTGCTCTTGTACCAGGTGCAGCAGGGGTAGCATCGCCGAGCGCCGCTGTGGGTAAAGACCGACCAACTCCTCGGCGCGCTGTCGCAACTCCGTACGCAGATGGCTCATCGATCCACTTCTCCCATCACCGGGTCGACCGCCGAGATGACCGTGATGGCGTCCGACATCATTCCACCGCGCATCAGCAGCGGCACGACCTGTAAATTGACGAAACTAGGTGCACGCACGTGCATCCGATACGGCTTGGACGTACCATCCGCCACGATGTAGCAGCCCAACTCGCCGCGCGGAGACTCGACCGCGCTATACACCTCGCCCACCGGCACGTGAAAGCCCTCCGTAAAGAGCTTGAAGTGATGGATCAGCGCCTCCATTGACTCGTTGATGCGCGCACGAGGGGGCGGCGTGACTTTGGGATCCTGGCTTCGGTAGTCCCCGTCCGGCATGCGATCCACGCACTGTCGCACGATGCGGAGGGACTCGCGCATCTCGTTCAGGCGGATGGCGTACCGGTCGAAGTTGTCCCCGTAGGTTCCCACGATCACGTCGAAGTCCACCTGATCGTAGGCCAAGTACGGCATGGTGCGACGCAGATCCCACGGCACCCCGGTCGAACGTAGAAGTGGCCCCGTCACCCCGAGGGCGAGGGCCTCCTCCGCGGTCAGTGGAGCCACGCCCACGAGTCGGTCGCGGAAAATTGGCTGACCCGTCAACAACTCGTCGTACTCGTACGTGCGCGCCTCGATCGTGTCGCAAATAACCGTCACGTCGTCGCGCCAACCGTCCGGCAGATCGGCGGCGACGCCGCCGGGGCGTACGTAGTTGAGGTTCATCCTCAATCCGGCGGTCTTCTCGAAAAAGGCGAGAATCAGTTCGCGCTCGCGAAACCCGTAGATCATCATCGACGTCGAACCCAGGTCCATGCCGTTGGTGGCCATCCAGACCAGGTGCGACGCCACGCGATTGAGTTCGCTCATCATCATGCGGATCCACGTCGCTCGCTCGGGAATCTCGATGCCCAGGAGTTTCTCGACCGCCAGCGAATAGTTGAGCTCGTTGATCACGGGGCTGAGGTAGTCCATGCGCGTCACGTTGGTGGCGCCTTGGATGTAGCTCAGCTCCTCGCCCGTCTTCTCCATGCCCGTGTGCAGGTAGCCGATGATCGGCTTGGAGCGCAGAACGAACTCGCCGTCCAGCTCGAGCATGATGCGCAACACCCCGTGGGTCGACGGGTGCTGGGGACCCATGTTGATGATCATGGTCTCGTCGTCGCGGCGCTCGTAGTCAATCGCGTTGGGGTCCAGGACGCGCCCGTCGAGGCGCAGCACGGCGCCAACTTCGCGACCGAGTTCGCTCGTCGGTGTCGCGGTACGCCGCTGTAGTTCCTGCGCGCCCTCGGCGGTCTCGGCCGTCAGCAACTCGACTCGCTCGGCCGTGCGAATGGTCATATCACTCATCGCGGTCCCGGCGCTTCCTTGAACTGCACGGGTACGCGCCCTACGGCGTAGTCCTTGCGCAACGGGTGACCCTCCCAGTCCTCGGGCATCAAGATTCGCGTGAGATCGGGGTGACCACGAAAAATCACGCCGAACATATCGAAGGCCTCGCGCTCCATCGCCTCCACCCCCGGATACACGTCGAACAGCGAGTCAACCTCGGGATCCTCGTTGCCCGCCTGTACCCGCACGCGCACGCGCTGACGCTTGGAGAGGCTCAGCAGATTCACGACGACCTCGAAACGGGTGGGCGTCACCCCGTCGGGCAGAGGTCGATCCATATGCGACAGGTAGTCCACCGCGCACAAGTCAGCGCACATCTCGAATCCGTCCTCACGCCACGCCGTGACCAGCGCGACGTACTGCGCGGGTTCGACGAAACAGCCGATCTGCGCGTCGAGTACGTCCGCGACGACGACACCGTCGGGCGCCGAGGGGGGCAGGTCGATCATCGGGGCGTCCCCAATCGCACGGCCACCGGCACGTTCGGCGTCCAGGGGCTGTCCTCGCGCGGGCTCGTCGCCGCCGACGGCGACGAACGACGCTTGAGGATCTCGCCCGTACGAATCTCCTCGTGCAGCGTGAGGATGGCGTGCATCAACGTCTCCGGGCTCGGCGGGCAGCCGGGCGCGTAGACGTCGACGGGCACGACTTGGTCGACACCTTGCACGATCGCGTAGTTGTTGAAAAGTCCGCCGGTCGAGGCGCAGACCCCCATCGACAGCACCCACTTGGGTTCCATCATCTGGTCGTACACCTGACGCAGGACCGGTGCCATCTTCTGCGAGACGCGCCCGGCCACGATCATCAGGTCGGACTGGCGCGGCGAGTTACGAAAGACCTCCATGCCGAAGCGCGCGAGGTCGTAGTCGGCCGCTCCCGCGGCCATCATCTCAATGGCGCAGCACGCCAGCCCGAACGACGCGGGCCACACCGACGCGCGGCGCGCCCAGCGCACCACGTCCTCGAGGCGTCCCGTGAGAAAGTTGTGCTGCAGGTCCTCGAGCGCCACCGCTACGCCGCCTTCCCGGCGTCACCGTCGGCGCCAATGCGCACGATGGTCGACGAACTCGTACGCGCGGGCATACCCGAGGTCAGGTGCTTGACGGGACCCCACGACAAAGCGCCCTCGCTCACCAAAAACAGCAACGCCGCGAACACCGTGACAGAGAAGGCGAGGATTTCGATCAGACCAAACGTGCCCAACTGGCGAAAGACCACCGCGAAGGGGTACATGAAGACCACCTCGATGTCGAAGATCACGAAGATCATCGCCACCAGGTAGAAACGAACCGGGAAGCGCAGGGGGGGCTCGTAGTCGGGGACAATGCCGCACTCGTAGGGTGCGAGCTTCGCGTCGGTCGGTCGCTTGTGCGGCGCCAAAAGTGACGACGCAACGAACGAACCTGAAGCGAACAGCACTCCGAGAATGAGCAGCCCCAGTATTGGTAGGTACTGGTCCACGTCCATCATTTCTACCAGACGCGGCGGGGTCGCTCGACACGAAGCGGGCAGGGTCCAAGGACCTAGTCTGGCGGGGTGCCACGACTCAACGACCTGCCCTCACCTTCCACCTTCGACGTCGTGATCGTCGGGGGTGGACCCAGCGGCTCCTCGTGCGCGTACTGGCTGGCTCGCGCCGGCTGGAGCGTCTGCGTCATCGAGAAGAAGACTTTTCCGCGCGTGAAGACCTGCGGCGACGGCCTCACACCGCGCTCGGTGCGCCAGCTTCAGGACATGGGACTCGCTGACGAACTTGCCGCCCACGGCCACCGCTACCACGGACTGCGTTCGGTGGGATTCGGCGCGACCCTCGAGCTGCAGTGGCCCGAGCACCCCGTCTTTCCCAACTACGGCTACACCATCACTCGCTACGACCTTGACGGACGCGTCGCCGAGCGAGCGAGCGACGCGGGCGCGACGATCGTAACCGGGGCCGAGGCCGTGTCGCTCCTCGACCCCACGCCCGCGACGGACGCGCTGGCCGGGGCCGCCGGGGTCGTCGTGCGCGACGTCGACGACGCGACACCACGCGAAATTAGGGGCCGCTACGTGGTCACCGCCGAGGGCCAGAACGCTCGGCTGGGCCGCGAGCTCGGCGTGACGCGAGACCGAACACTGCCCCTGGGCATGGCCCTGCGCGGTTACTACACCAGCGATCGACACGACGAGCCCTGGATCGAATCGCACCTGGACATCCGTGATCCCCACGGCGACGTCGTGCCGGGCTACGGCTGGATCTTCCCGCTCGGTGACGGGCGCGTCAACGTCGGCGTCGGCCTACTCTCCACCGGCGGGGCCTGGAAGGGCGTCAACACCACCAAACTCCAGGACTACTTCGTAGCCCAGGTGGGCGACGACTGGGGGCTCAACGACACGACGCGTCTCGGTGCTCCCACCGGCGGACGCCTGCCGATGGGCCTGGCACTGGGACCCCGGGTAGGCGCCAACACACTGGCCATCGGCGACGCGGCCGGTACCATCAACCCCTTCAATGGCGAGGGCATCGCCTACGGCTACGAGACGGGCCGCCTCGCCGCGGCCGTGCTCGGCGAAGCGCTGGCGACGCACAACGCGGCCGCCCTGGCCAGCTACGACGAGCTACTCGAGACCGCCTACGGCGAGTACTACCGTCTCGCGCAGGCGTTCGTGCGCCTCATCTCCCAACCCGCACTTCTCACCGTATGCGTCAGCGTGGGCCTGCGGGTCGAGCCGCTCATGCGCGGACTCCTCGCGATCATGGCGAACCTCATGAACCATCAAGAGCCCGGCACCACCGAAGCGACGTATCGTGCGCTCGTGCGACTCACCGAAGTCATTCCCGAAGGCCTCGTCGACCGTCTGCTGGGCGATTCGATGCGCCTGCGACCCGTCGCGCGGCTGAACCGGTAGATACCTCGCCCTCGAGCCCACATCGGGCGAGGCAGTACCATCAGACCGCGGTGGCGCTCGACGAGACGATCCGCGCCTTCAACGTATTCACGAGCGACTCGATCAGGGACTGGCTCTGGGGCCACTGGCCCACCATGGCGGCCAGGGTCAGTTCGTAGTGACCACCCGCGACGACGACCACCACCAGGTGCAGGCGCGTCGCCAGCGTCGGTAGCACGAGACTCACTACCCCACCGCGGTCCCACCCGTGCACCAGCGTGGTCGGCTGCCAGCTCTGCGCGCCGCTCACCCGCGTGGTCACGCCCGTCAACTCGCTCAGCACGAGAGACGCCTGGGAGGCGGCGAAGCACGCACCAAACCGGGGCCGCGACATCTCGGCGACGTCGCGGCGCACCATCGTCGTGGTGGCGTAGTACTGCGCGGTCATCCCCACCTGAGCACCGCCGTACGCCGACGAGGAGAAAAAGGGCGACGTCGCCTGGTAGTTGGGCATCTGGCCGGCCGCCCCGTAGACGCGGTCCGACGCGGCGCTGACGCCGAGGCAGCGTTGGAACTGCTCCGTGACGGTCGCCCACACCGAGTGAGCGGGTGGTGCGGTCGTCGACGTCGCGACGCGTTGGCTGCCGGCAGGAAACAAAAAGCCCAGGATCGAGGTGGGAACGATGGACCAACCCGTCGGAAGATCCGCCAGACGCAGGTCGGCGTGTTGGGCCGCGCGTAACTCGTTGACACCGCCCGACCCGCGAGTGAAGAACGCCGCCACGCCGCCTGCCACCGACGCCAGCAACACCACCGTCGCCACGGCCGCGACTCCCGCTCGACGACGACGGCGCCCGACACGACCGCCGTGGGCGAGCACCAGGGTGCGCACCTCCTCAAAGTCATCGAGATCGTGACGGCGCCACTGGTAGCGCGTCGTCGCGATCGTCGCCGAGAGGCGCATGGTTCGTCCCCGACGCACCAGTTCGAGTTGGCTGATCTCCTCCCACGGGGTCTGCCACGCCACGGGGTAGACACCCGCCAACTGCGTCATCCCTTCGTCGTCGGCGAGGAGAGTCACCGGCGACGTGGGGCCGTGCGCCACGAAACTCGGCCGCACCGACCACCCCTCGCTGCGCAGAACGCTCACGGATGCCGGATCGCGGCGGCGGCCGACGCCGCGACCGACACCACTCGGGCAAGATCCTCGTCGGTGTGCGCCATCGAGACGAACAAGATCTCGTAGGCACCCGGCGCGAGGGCCACACCCCGACGAAGCATCGCGTGAAAGAATTCCCGGTACAGGCCGTTCTCTGCGCGGGCGCGCGATCCCTCGTAATCAACGGGGTCCTCGAACGGCTCGCGCGCCAGATACACGCCGGCGAGCGGGCCCACCACCGGCGTGCGCGCGTAGAGTCCCCCCTCCTCGATCGCGGCGCGAAGATCCCGCGCGAATCGGGCGACGCGCGCGGCCAGTTCATCGTAGAGCGTGGGCGTCACGCGAGTGAGCACCGCGAGGCCGGCGGCCGTGGCGAGAGGATTCCCCGACAGCGTTCCGGCTTGGTAGACCGGGCCACTCGGCGCGAGCGACGCCAAGACGTCGCGTCGACCCCCGAAAGCGCCGATCGGCAGCCCTCCCCCGATGACCTTGCCGAAGCACCACAGGTCGGGGGTGACCCCCAGGTACGCCGAAGCCCCCGCGAAGTCCACGCGAAAACCCGTGATGACCTCATCAAAGATTAAGAGTGCCCCCACGCGGTCGCACTCCTCGCGCACACCCTCGAGGAAGCCGGGTTGGGGCGCGACCAGGTTCATATTGGCGGCCACCGGCTCCACCAGCACGGCCGCCACCGTCTCGTCGAGTGTCGGCACCACGTTGTAGGGCGCCACGACCGTATCGGCTACCGCACCCGCGGTCACTCCCGCCGAGCCGGGCAAACCCAACTGGGCAAGGCCGCTTCCTCCCGCCACCAGTAGGCCATCGGAGTGGCCGTGGTAGCACCCATCAAACTTGACGACGCGATCGCGCCCGGTGAATCCACGAGCCACGCGCACCGCGCTCATGGCAGCCTCGGTACCCGAGGAAACGAAACGAACCTGCTCCAGGCCGGGCACGCGTCTGGTCATGACTTCCGCAAGTAGAACCTCGCCCGGGGTGGGCGCGCCGAAGGTCGTGCCCTGGCCGGCTGCCTCGCGCACGGCGGCCACCACCTCGGGGTGGGCGTGGCCCAGCAGCGAGGCGCCGTAGGACTGAACGAGGTCGATGTAGCGAGTGCCTTCAACGTCGGTGACGTAGGCTCCGTCGCCGCTACGCACGGTGTAGGGCACGCCCCCCACACTCGCGAAGGACCGCACCGGAGAGTCAACGCCGCCGGGGAGAACCGCGAGGGCCCGCTCGAACCAACTCTGATTGGTCACTGGGCGAGCACCTCCGCCACCTCACGAGCGAAGTAGGTCAGTACAAAATCCGCACCGGCGCGCCGTACCGCGGTCAACTGCTCGAGTGCCACGGCAGTCGCGTCGATCCACCCGCGTTCACCCGCGGCCTTGACCATGGCGTACTCTCCGCTTACGTGGTAGGCGCTCACCGGAACGTCGAGTTCACGACGTAGGTCGCTCACCACGTCGAGATACGCCATCGCGGGCTTGACCATCACGATGTCCGCCCCCTCACTCACGTCGGCGCGAGCCTCGCGCAGGGCCTCTCGTCGATTACGCCAGTCGAGCTGGTACCCTCGCCGATCACCGCCACCAACGATCTCCACTCGCACTGCCTCACGAAAAGGGCCGTAGAGGGCGCTCGCGAACTTGGCGGCGTACGCCAGGACGATCGTCTCGGAGAACCCCTCGGCGTCGAGCGCCGAGCGAATCGCCGCCACCTGGCCGTCCATCATGCCGCTGGGCGCCACCACCGCGGCGCCGGCGTCCGCTTGCACAATCGCGGTCCGGGCGTACAGCTCGAGGGTGGCGTCGTTGTCCACGCTGCCCCGATGATCCAACACACCGCAGTGCCCGTGGGAAATGTACTCGTCCAGGCAGAGGTCGGCCATCAGCACGACGTCCTCTCCGAACTCGTCGCGCAGCGAACGCAGCGCGATCTGGACGATGCCCGACGGGTCATAGGCGCCGGTACCACGGTCGTCCTTGTGAACCGGCACACCGAAGAGAATGACGGATCTCACGCCCACGGCGCGTAGTGCGCGAACCTCGTCGTGCAGCGAGGTGAGGGTGTGCTGGTACTGGCCGGGCAGCGACGAGATGGGGCGAGGCTCGTTCAGTCCCTCACCCACGAACAGCGGGGCGACGAGGTCATCGGGTGCGAGCGACGTCTCGGCGACGAGGTGACGTAGGGCTACGGTGCGACGGAGGCGACGAGGTCGTTCGGTGGGAAACACATCCTCAGCCTATTGCCGGTGCCGCGACGTGCCTCCCGTACGGGTGACGAGTCGTTCACGCAGCGAGGGGTCCCAGCCCTCCAACACCCGTACGTGATCGGCCGCGACAGCACGCGCCGTCGTCGCACCGGGCACGACCACCCACGCTGACTCGCTGACGTAACCGCGCGCGACAGTCCACGTCGAGGGAGCGCCAATGAAGATCACGTCCGCTCGCGACAACGCCTCCGCCCCCCTCGCGTCGGGCTCACGCGGCCGCGTCTCGTAGCAGGTAAGGTGCGCGACCTCGAGGTGGCGTTGGGAGAGCTGCTCGATCAACTCCTCACGCGCGCCGCGAGCCGCGACCACCAGAACGGGGCCGAACTCGATCGCGTCCGCCAAGTCGGCCGCCCCGCCGCTGCCCTGCACGGTCACCTCCAATCCCCCCGCCCGCAGTGCCGCACTGGTCGCCGGACCAATACTCGCGACCACACTGTCAGGCGCCGCGATCGGGCGTACCACGAGCGCCGCCTGGGCCCCGCGCGCACTGGTCACCGCGAGCACCGCGTAGGCGCCCGCGTGAGGCAGCGCTCGGGCCGCACGCTCCAGCGCAGCCGGCTCCTCGTAGCGAGTTTCCGTCAGGGGTACGTCGACCACCTCGGCGCCGTCCGGAAGCCAGGAGCGCACCGCGTCGCCGCGCCCCGCCTCGCGCGTCACCACCACGCGCACGGCTATCCGCTCCACCCCGGAAGCAACGCACCTCCGCGCTCGTCGCGCAGTTCGCACGCGACGTCGCGGCCCAAACTCTCCGGGTCCGTGCCACCTCGCGTCACGCGCACGCTGGCGCTGCCGTCGAGACCGACCATGACCGCCGACAGGGAGAGGACGCCGTCGCGCCACGTCGCGTACGCCCCCGCCGGAATGGCACACCCGGTTCCCAACTCGCGCAGAAACGCCCGCTCGGCCCGCACGGCGTCGAACGCGGCCGCGTCGGTGAGCCGCGCCACGATCGCCCTCGTCGTCTCGTCATCCTCGCGCGCCTCGAGAGCGAGTGCCCCCTGGCCGATCTGTGGAACGAACCACGTCGGATCGAGACGCTCGGATACCCGGCTCGTTTCGCCGAGACGTTCCAGAGCGGCCGCGGCCGCCACCACCGCGTCCACGCCGTCGCGTCCCGGTGCCGCCAATCGACGCGCCATGTTGCCGCGCAGTTCGACGACGCGCAGATCAGGACGCCGCTCGAGTAGGAGGGCCCGGCGCCGGGGTGACCCCGTCGCCACGGTCGCCCCGGGGCCGAGGCCCGCCAGAGATCGTCCCACCAAGACATCGGCGGCGTCGCGCCGCTCCGGAACCCCCGCCAGTACGAGACCCTGCGGCGTCACGCTGGGTAGGTCCTTGGCGCTGTGCACCGCCACGTCCGCGTCACCGTCAGTCACGGCACGCTGCACCTCGAGCGCGAACGCGCCGCGTCCGCCGAGCGCGACGAGGGGCACATCACGCCGCAGATCGCCGTGGGTGTGCACTTCCACCAGTTCGCTGGGCACGCCAATCGCCGCCAGCCGATCAGCCACGTAGACCGCCTGACAACGAGCGAGAGGAGACCGGCGCGTCGCGAGACGCAGCACACTCATAGATCGAACAGCCGACGAGTGGCCTCGCTAAGGCGCGCCCCCTGATCGGTGCCGGCCGCGTCACGCAAAGCAATGGTGGGACGGTGGGCGATCTTGGCCACCACCGAACGAACCACGGAGCGAACCACGTCGCGCTCTGCCTCGCTGAACGCGTCAAGGTCGCGTTCGCGTCGACTCAGTTCCGCGGTGATCACCTCATCGAAGTACGCTCGCATCTCACGCACGATGCTCGCCGCACCGCGAGCACGCTGGTCGTCGACGAAGCGCTCCACGTCACGACGGACCAGGTCGCGCGCCTGGTCGAGCGCGCCCTGGCGCGCGCCGAGCGCCTCGCGTACGCGCGACCCGACCTCGTCGAGACCAACCAACCGCACGCCGGGGAGTTTGGCGACGTCCCCGCTCACCGATCGGGGCACGCCAAGATCCACCACCATGGTGTCGTGCGTCGCGCCCTCGAGCGTGGCGCGCGTCACGATCGGGGCGTCCGCTTCGATCGCCATGATGATCAGGCGCGAGCCGGCCGCGAGTGTGGCCAGCGCCGACCAGGGCGCGCACACGGCACGAGGATCCTCGAGCGAGCCCGTCAGCGCCTCGGCCCGTGCGCCGCTGCGATTGACGATCGTGACCGTTCCCACCGCAGGTTCGAGATCGAGCAGGCTACGAGCCACGCCCGTGGCCAGTTGTCCGGCACCCACGACCAGCACGTCGGCTCCCGCGAGACTCTCACCCAACTCCGCGCGGGCCATGGAGACGCTCGCCTGCGCAAAACTCGTGGTTCCTCGAGAAATCCCGGTCTCGGCGCGAGCCCGTCGACCCGCGGCCAGAGCCCGGTGAAACAGGTCCGTCAGTTCGACTCCCACCGTCTGCTCGTCTCGGGCCAGATCCAGAGCTCGTCGCAGTTGGCCGAGAATCTCGAACTCACCCGGTACGAGAGACTT
The DNA here is from genome assembly GCA_021793395.1 of Actinomycetes bacterium. Taxonomy (GTDB): domain Bacteria; phylum Actinomycetota; class Acidimicrobiia; order Acidimicrobiales; family RAAP-2; genus RAAP-2. The sequence goes on along the minus strand of JAJYSU010000019.1, from coordinate 7,323 downwards.
GAGGCCGGCCGCCACCAGGAAGAGATGAGTGACGACTCCCCGATCGAAGTGAACGGTCAACTGGCTGTCAAACGCGGCGCGATCCAGCCCCGTGACCTCAGAGAGAGTAAGAGTGATGTCCTCGATCGCACCGTGGTACAAGTCGATGGTCGCGACCACCTCGGTGCGCAAACACGTCGACACAAAGACGGCCTCGTGCACGTTGCGCTGCGCCACTAGGGTCCGCAGCACCTTTCCCCAGTCGTGCTCGGCCACCGTGGCGCGTTCGAGAAGATCGCGAGACACGTGCTCGTGATCCAAGCCCACCGAGATAAGCGCCACCACTAACTCCCCGCCGACACGCCGAGCGAGTGCAGAACGCCACCGCCCAGGGGACCCGTGCCGTTGTTGAGGTGGTACATCAGGATCTGTAGTTCGATCGAAAAGTCCACGTAGTGCACCGCGGTGCCGATCGGCACGACCAGGACCTCCGGGGCGAAGTTCAACAGTCCGTGAATCCCGGCCGCGACGAGTCGATCGGCGACCGGTTGGGCCGCGCGCGCCGGTACGCAGAGAACGGCCACGGTCGCCTGCTCGATCGGTCCCGCAAAGTCGCGCACGACGTGACCGGCGATCGTCGATCCGATGACGTCGGGGTCGGTGTCGTAGAGGGCACTAAGAACGGCGCCGCGTATGAGAAAGTGGGACGAGTTCACGAGGGCGCGACCCAGGTTGCCCAGACCGACGACGGCCACGCTGTAGCGACGGTCGTGCCCGAGGGCCTCGCCGATCCGCTCGTTCAGCAGAGACGCGTCGTAGCCAGTCCCCCTCGTGCCGAGGGCGCCTAGTCCGGCGAGATCGCGTCGCACGGTAGTCGCCGTGACCCCCGCCAGTTCACCGATGCGACTCGAGTCAATACGACTCTCACCTCGTTCGAGCCAACTCTGCGCGATCCGCTGATAGATGGGGAGCCGGCTAATCGTCGGCTCGGAGAGTCTCCTCGAACGAAGTCGGGGCGCCACCATAGGCCCAGGTTAGTGGCGCGCCTCAGCGCGACAGATTCCGGCTGCGCTCAGCGGCCGCGGCCACGGCGTCGAGCACCGCACCACGCACCGCTCTGTTCTCCAGCACGCGCAAGCCTGCGGCCGTCGTCCCTCCGGGAGACGTCACCTGGGCGCGCAGGACTTCGGGGCTCTCCCCGCTCACCGCCAGCAGCGTCGCGGACCCCTCGAAGGTGGCGAACACCAGCGTTCGCGCGACCTCGCGGGGCAGTCCCTGATGCACACCGGCCTCCACCAGGGACTCCACCACCAGGTACAGGTAGGCCGGCATCGAGCCCGACAACCCGGTCACCGCATCCAGGTGACGCTCGGTGACGCGCACGACCACCCCCACGGCCCCCAGGATCGACTCCGCCCAGTCCAGATCGGCCTTGGTAACGTACGACCCTCCGGCGATCGCGCTCGCCCCCTTACCGACCAGGACCGGCGTGTTCGGCATCGACCGCACCACCGCCACGGGCCCAGGAAACACCGCCTCCACCCGAGCACAGGAGAAACCCGCGACAACCGACAAAACGCGCGCCACGCCAACGGTCGCGAGCAGACGCGCGGCGCTCTCCGCCTGATCAGGCTTCACACACAGCACGGCGCCCGTCGTCTCGTCCACGTGCGCGAGTTCGAGGGACGGAGTCGTCTCGACCGAGGGCAACCGTCGAGCGAGCTCGTCGCGCGCCTCCCGGGAGGTCTCGACGATCAACAGATCCCTCGGGTCGCACCAGCCGACCCGAAGTAGCCCCTCCGCGAGCGCGGAACCCATCCGCCCGCCGCCCACGATGATGGTCTGGTAACTCATCGACCGTACGCTACCGGGTCCGAACGACGTGGTCGCGACCGCGATGGTGAGGCAGTGACGCCTAGCAGTGCACCAGCTGGGCGAGGGATAACTCGTCGACCAGGTTCGCCAGCGACTCGCCGGCCCCGCGCCAGGTATAGGGACGCGCGCTCAGGACCGCTCCCGTCGAGAGGACCGTCGCGTGCTCGGGGTCGAGCATCGAAAGTACCGCGTCCGCCCACGGCCCCGGATCGCGACGCGCCATCAGAAACCCGTTCACGCCCGGCTCGACCAGCGTGGTCAAGCCACCGACCTCGCTAGCCACGACGGGCGTGCCGCAGGCCGACGACTCCAGTGCCACGAGACCGAAACTCTCGGCTCGCGACGGAACCAGCGTCACGTCCGCGGCCCTCATCCACGTTGACAGCAGTTGGTGGCTCTGGGGTGCGACAAAGTGAACGTGATCGATGACGTTGGCCTGACGTACGCGCTCGTGCAGCGCCATGACCGTCGCGCGGCCGTCCGGACCTGACGGACCTCCGACGATCGCCAACTGTGCCGATTCGCCGCGCCGACGTAACTCGATCAACGTCTCCAGTGCCAGGTCGACACCCTTCAGCGCTTGCAGCCGGCCCACGAACAGCAGGAGGGGCTCGTCGATCGTCAGCCCCACCGCGCGGCGTGCCTGAGGCCGATGTCCCGGCGCGAAAAAAGCGTGCTGGACACCGGGTGCCACCACGCGAACTCGCGAGGCATCGGCATGATAGAAACGCACGAACTGTTCGGCCTCGACGTCGCAACTCGCCAGTACGGCGTCGGCGCACGCGACGAGCGCCGCCTCTTGACGAGCACGGTCCTCGGACTCTCCACGAAAGGTGTCCGCCTTCACTCGTTCGAGCGTGTGAAAGGTCATGATGAGGGGCACCTCAATCTCATGCTTCAGCCGGTGGCCAGCGAGTCCGCTCAACCAGTAGTGGGCGTGAAGCGCGTCGGGCACACCGGTGCAGCGAAAGGCGGCCCGCACCGCGTCCGTGAACTCATCGACAAAGGAGAGCAGTCGCTCGCGCGCCACGGGAGCCACCGGCCCCGCGGTGACGTGATGGACGCGAAACCCGGGTTCCACCAGCACGACGTCGCGCTCGTCGAGCCGGTCTCGGCGCGTGAACACGTCGACCTCGTGACCCTGTCGCGCCAGCGCGCTCGACAACTCGCGCACGTACACGTTCATCCCTCCGCTGTCCCCGGTACCCGCCTGCGCCAGAGGCGAGGTGTGATAGGAGAGAACAGCGAGGCGAGCCACGGCGTCAGCCTAACGGTGGGTCGCCCACCGTGTCCTCGTCATCATCTCTCGTGGTCGCGCCCTAGTCGACCAACGGCTCCTGGTGCGAGGGATGTGGTCTCGGCGACACGACTATCCACGTCACCCGATGTCCGTCCACGAGACCAAAGTCGCGCGAATCGGTCGACGCCGCCGGGTTATCGCCGCGCAGGTCTAGTTGGAAGCCCACCGACGACACGCAGCGCTTCAGGAGCCACCGGTCGTGGTCACGCGGATCGCGCACGACAACGACGTCGCCGGGGTGCACGGGACGCCAGCGACGAACTGCCGTCAGCCGCTCGCCCGGCTGATACGTAGGCGTCATCGACGTTCCCTCCACGACGACGCGACGAACGAAGAACTCCAGTAGCCGGGCCACGGAGTGAACGCTAATCGACGAGACTGACTAGCCTGCGTGATAACGCACTGTCCGGCTGCGGCTCGGACCATTCGAAAGGTGGATCAATGAGGCTGTATTCGCGCATCACCGCACTGCTCGACGCCACGACCACGCCCCTCGTCGCGTCAGCCCACTGCGACCTGCCCTGCGGTGTCTACGACCCGGCCCAGGCCCGGATCGAGGCACAGTCGGTGCGGTCCATCATGGAGAAGTACAACGCGTCCAACGACTTGGACTTCAAGGTTCGCTCCACGATTATCAAGGAGCAGCGAGCCGAATTGGTCAAGCACCACCTGTGGGTCCTGTGGACTGACTACTTCAAGCCAGAGCACCTTGAGACGTACCCGAACCTTCACGACCTGTTCTGGCGCGCTACCAAGACGGCGGGCGAGTCAAAGAAGACCAACGATGTCGCCGTGGGCGATCGGCTGCTCGCAGAGATTGACGCGATCGCCGAGATCTTCTGGGCGACGAAGAAGTGAAGAAGTAGGGCGTCCGCTAGACCAGTTCCGGATGGGCGTCACAGGAGTCGCGCAGCGGGTTACGCGCGAGGATGTCGTCGTCGATGGGCGAGCCACAGACTCGACAGGTGCGGTAGTCGCCGTGTCGCAGGCGCTCCAGTGCCCGATCCACGGCGTCAAGGGTCTGTTCGACCCGCCGGGAAACCTCATCATCGACGTGATCCACTCGTCTAACCTACTGCCACCGGGCGGACAGTCGCCGGTGTCCGGGTTGACGCGGCGCCGCGTCAACGACGGGACCATCGAGCGGCGTATGGCACTTTCGGCGTCGCGACGTGACGTCACGTGACGACAGTGAGCGACACCCCGTATCGCCGGCGCGAGCCAACGACCACGTTCTCGCGTCACGCCCCACTCGTTGACGCGACACGCGCGTCTCGACACCGGCTGACCAGCGCATCACGTCGCGACGCGAGAGACTAGAGACCGTGACGCTGCCGCTCGAGGACTACGCGGTGATCGGCGACCTCCGAACAACAGCAGTGGTGGGGGCGAACGGCTCAATCGACTGGCTCTGCCTACCCGACGTCGACTCCCCGTCGTGTTTCGCGCGGATTCTGGGCGACGAGTCCCACGGATTCTGGCAACTCGCTCCCTCGTCGGGCGGTAACGCCACGCGTCGGCGCTATCGCGAGAACTCCCTCGTCTTGGAGTCCGAGTTCGACACTCCCACCGGCACGGTGCGCGTCACCGACTTCATGCCTATCCGTGAGACCCATCCCCAGGTCGTGCGCCTGGTTGAAGGTGTCACGGGCACACTCGACATGCGAATGAACCTCACCGTACGCTTCGGCTACGGCAGCGAGATTCCGTGGGTCACGTCGACTGACGGGCTCGTGCGTATGACGGCGGGACCCGAGTCGGTCGCCTTGTGGCACGAAGTGACCGCAGTGGGTGAGGACATGCACACGGTCGCCGACTTCTCCGTCAGCGAGGGACAGCGTTTCGCCTTCACTCTGGTCTGGTACCCGTCGCACGAAGATCCACCACCACCGTTCGACGCAATGTGGGCCCTGCGCCATACGGATAATTTTTGGCGAGACTGGGCTGCTCAGTGCACCTACGAGGGACCGTGGCGCGACGCCGTCGTGCGCTCACTGATTACCTTGAAGGCTCTCACCTACGCTCCAACCGGCGGCATCGTGGCCGCCGCCACGACGTCACTGCCCGAAACACTCGGGGGCGGGCGCAACTGGGACTACCGGTACTGCTGGCTACGTGACGCAACCTTCACTCTCGAGTCGCTCATGCGTGGCGGATACTTCGAGGAGGCCGCGGCCTGGCGCGACTGGCTACTTCGAGCGGTTGCCGGTGACGTGGGAAATCTGCAGATCATGTACGGTCCGGCCGGCGAGCGCCGGCTGGAGGAGTGGGAGGCGAGTTGGTTGCCGGGCTACGAGAAATCTGCGCCGGTACGCATCGGCAACGCTGCCTCGCGACAGTTTCAGCTCGACGTTTTCGGTGAGGTCATGTCCGCCCTCTACCACTCAGCGCACGCCGAGGGAGTCATCAACACGGCCGTCTGGAATCTGCAACGCGTGCTCATGGATGAGGTGGAGTCACGATGGGTTGAGCCCGATGAGGGAATCTGGGAAGTGCGCGGACCACGTCGACACTTCACCTACTCCAAGGTAATGGCCTGGGTCGCCGTCGATCGGGCGATCAAGACCCTCGAAGAGTGGCCCGATCTGGACGGTCCCATGGAGCGATGGCGATCTCTGCGCCAGCAGATCGCCGATGAGGTTTGTTCCCGGGGATATAACGAAGCCATCGGAGCATTCACGCAGTACTACGGCTCCGATCAACTCGACGCCAGCCTGCTACGCATTCCCCTAGTGGGATTCCTGCCACCGCACGACCCACGCGTGATTTCCACGATCGATGCAATCAACACCTCACTGCGCGATGAGGGTCTCGTACTGCGCTACCGAATCCACGAGTCGGATGCGGGCGAGGACTCCTGCACGAACGTTGATGGCCTCACCGGCCGCGAAGGCGCTTTTCTCGCGTGCTCGTTCTGGTTGGTGGACTGCCTCCATCTCATCGGGCGCACCGACGAGGCCAGCGAACTCTTCACCCGCCTCCTCGCACTGCGTAACAATCTCGGCCTCCTCTCTGAGGAGTACGACACCGTTGCCCATCGGCTCGTTGGTAACTTCCCCCAAGCCTTCTCGCACGTCTCACTCGTGAGTTCGGCGTACCGACTCGGGCAGGGGGACGCGGCGAACGCCCCGCGGGCCGCGACGAGGGTCCGGCGCACCGTCAACTACGCCAACTCCCTCTTTTCTCCCGCGGCGAAATCGGCCCCGACATCTCGCCATCACCACGGGCGCTGAACGACGCGTCTCGTTCGGCCATCGGTCGACGGCCCGTCGACGAGCACGTCGTCACGACAGCGTTCATCGTCTTTCCCACGGGATCGACGTCGCTCTCGGACGTGAAGGGGCCGTACACTGATAGCCCTATTAGGGCAACAGTGTGGTGCTCGAAGTCTGGCACCCACCTCCTATTTCTCCCCTCCCCTGCGACCGGCTCCCGGGTCCGCAGAATCCCAGGCGTCTCCGCCACGCATCGCGTGTGGTGACGACGAGAGAAAACTGCACCGCTTCGACGGTGCAAAGTGAACGCCCGGCTAGGGGCGATGGGGTGGTTACCTCAGAGGACTGGGCACCAGGGCGACGACTCGCGACAGAGAGAATCCCAAGGTCCGCATTGCTGAACGACTGGTGATCTCGCGAACGACGGGCGTCACGGTCACCGTTTCGCCGGACCCCCCGCGCGATCAGCGCACCGCCGTGTCGACCTCGTCCGTCTGGGTCAAGCCCGCGGTCGTGAGTTCCTGACCGAGCTCCCCTACGTGGTGATCCACGTACTCGTCGAGCGGGTCAGATAGACGGGTCCGGAGTCGTGGTTCCGCGAGAGCGTTCAACGGCTTCGTGCGACCTGCGGTTCCCACCGTGTGCGGTCCCACCCGAAGGCTCGGCTCGACCCGACTTCCCTGTTCCCGATCCCCGTAATCACCCTCGCACTTTCGCTCAGTGCGACGCATCACCGTAAGTTGGTGGCCAACGTCGATCATGGGCCGGACTCTCGAGCAACCGATGAAGTAGTCTCGAAGGGCCGAAGGCGAGTGACGCGACGCGGGTATCGTCAATCACCGGGCCGCTAGCTCATCGGGAAGAGCAGGGGACTTTTAATCCCAAGGTGCCGGGATCGAGACCCGGGCGGCCCACGAAATAGGATTGCCCAATGAATCAACGGAGATTTCCGCT
>JAJYSU010000066.1 GCA_021793395.1 Actinomycetes bacterium | reverse complement strand
GGCTTCACCCCGAACCCCCTTGAGGAGTTCATGCCCGAGTACCTCTCGCTCAAGTAGCGACGTTCGTCCAGGGGTGGCGGCCGCGGGGCCGCCACCCCTGGACGGGGCCCTTCCCACTGATTCCACCTCTTCCCACGCCACGATAGGATTTCGCAGTGCTGTCCTACATCCTTCGCCGCCTCGTCCAAGCCTTGGTGGTGGTTCTGATCGTGATGGTCTTCACGTTCTCCCTGCCCTACATGCAGCCCCACGGCATCGTCGCGCCGGCCTACGCCATCCTGGGTGACCACGCGACGCCGGCCCGCGTCGCCCAGTGGGCCGCTCAGAACGGTATGAATCATCCCTACCTCGCACGTCTGTGGACCTACATCAGTCAGGTGTTTTTCCACCTGAATCTCGGCGTCTCGTACCGCGAGAACGCCTCGGTAATGTCAATCATTCGGCTCTACGTGCCGCGCACCGTATGGCTGGCCGCGGTGTCGCTGCTGCTCACCGTCATCATCGCGATTCCTCTCGGCATCTACCAGGCATCGCACCGCAACACGGTGAGTGACTACACCGCCACCGGCGTCGCCTTCTTCCTCTACGGCGTCCCCGCCTTCCTGCTCTGCCTCCTCGCGCTCGAAGCCTTCAGCTTTCACTGGCCGCACCTTCCCAGTTCGCCGCCGTCGGGGGTCGCACCGTGGGCGATGTTCACAAATCCCGTCGGATTCATCCTTCCGGTCGCGTGCCTCACCCTCCTCTCGATCGCCGGGCTGAGTCGCTTCATGCGCGGCACGGTCCTGGAAGTCCTCGTCCAGGACTACGTACGCACCGCCCGCGCCAAGGGCTGCTCGAACAGCCGCGTCCTGTTCCGTCACGCGCTGCGCAACGCACTGGGCCCCATCATCACCATCCTGGGCCTCTACATCCCGGCCCTCTTCGGCGGCGCGCTCATCATCGAGAGCGTGTTCAACTACGAGGGGTTGGGGATGCAGACCGTCTTCGCGGCGACCAACCTCGACGTGCCGGTGGTCTTGGGTATCACGCTACTCATCACGATCTTCACCCTTCTCGGTAACCTCCTGGCTGACGTCACCCTCGGCCTCGTCAACCCGCAAATTCGCATTGAAGGGACCAAGGCATGAGTGCGACCGCGACCAGTCCCGCCACGTCCGTCGAGCCCACTGAACCCGAGCCGGAAACGATCACGCCGTTGTGGCGGCGTCGACTTCGGATCTTCGCGCACAACAAGTTGGCGCTCGTCTCCCTCGGCTACCTCGTGTTCATCACGCTCTTCTGCTTCTTGTGGCCCCACATCCACCCGACGAATCAGACCAACCAAGCGGCAACCTTCAACGTGGCGTGGAACCAGCCACCGTCGGCGAAGCACTGGCTGGGTACCGACTCCAACGGCTTCGACGAGCTCGGGCGTATCGCCTTCGGTGGCGAATACTCGCTGACGCTGGGCTTTCTGGCGGGCTTCATCACCATCGTGGTGGGCACGGTCTACGGCATGGTTGCGGGATTCTTCGGCGGCATCACCGACACCATCATGATGCGCATCCTGGACGCGTTCCTCTCGATTCCCTACCTCTTCCTGCTCATCGCCCTCATCACCATCTTCCAGCGCACCACCACCATGCTGATCATTGTCATCGGCGTCACCGGCTGGTGGGGAAACGCACGCATCATTCGCGGAGACGCTCTGCTCATACGAAATCTGGAATACTCCCAGGCAGCACGCTCGATGGGAGCAGGGCGCATGCGCATTATCTGGCGACACGTGTTCCCTAACTCGATCAGCAACATTGTTACCGTCGCCACTTTCTCGATCGCCGACGCCATTTTGTTCCTGTCGGCGCTTGGCTTCCTGGGTCTCGGCATCGTGGCTCCCCAGACTGACTGGGGCACCATGCTGCAGTTGGGTTCCCAGCAACTTCAAAACGGCTACTGGTGGGAGATCTATCCCCTCGCGATCGTTTTCATCCTGGTCATCATCTCGATCAACTACATCGGCGACGCGCTGCGCGACGTCTTCGAAGTCCGACTACTCGAGCGCTAGACCCGAGTTCCCCGTGACAGTCACGTGCGAGAACATTGGGCCTACGTTCACCACGACGCGTTCCCGGCGGGCGTCAGCGTGACCGGGATTCTGGTGACCGTATGCGCTCGTGCGCGTGTCCTGGTCCGTTGAGCACGCACCGCGTTCGCACTTCCTTTGCGCGACATCTCGTGCGAGGGGTGCTCACCTGCTTCACTCTCGCGCTCGCACTGGTGAGTACCCCATCGCTCGCGACCGCGAGTAGCTCGACGATCACCTTCGCCGAGAGTCCCGGAGCGAGTCCCACCTTCATCTCGCCGTTCGCACCATGTGCCGACGACGCCGTAACCAACATCAATCAGTTCCAGTACCTGATGTACCGCCCCCTCTACTGGTTCGGGCTCGGCGGCTCGCCCGCAGTCGTCCCGCGTCTTTCACTCGCCAACCCGCCGATCCTGTCCCCGTCGCGCACGACGATCGTGCTCACCACCAAGGGCTGGCACTTCGCCGACGGCCAGAGCGTCACTGGTCAGTCGGTTCTCTTCTTCCTCAACCTCTGGAAGGCCGACCCGACGGGACTGTGTGCCACCGAACCCGGCGTCGGGGCGCCGGACCAGATCAAGAGCGTCGGCGTGCGCGGCGACCGGGTGCAGATCAACTTCACCACGCCCGTGAACGCCACGTGGGCCCTCTACAGCGTCCTCTCACTGATCACCCCACTACCCGACGCCTGGGATCGTACGGCGTCCGGACCCGCCTCGTGCGCCACGGATGCCTACAACGGTGCCGCAACCGGCGCCGTCTGCCGCGGCGTCGCCGCGTACCTCACCCAGCAGGGCGCCCAGACCGCTACCTTCACGAACGCGTTTTGGCAGAGCGGCGTCGATGGTCCCTGGCGTCTCGCGCACTTCGACGCCCTCGGTGACGCCACGTTCGTGGCTAACCCCACCTACTCGGGACCCCAGCGCCCGAGGGTGTCGGTCTTCCGCGAGGTGGCCTTCTCCACGACGTCCCGTCAGCTCGCCGCCGTCACCGCCGGCCAGGTCGACCTGGCCTACGTCACTGCGGCCACCCTCGCCACCGGAACGTTCACGGTACCGAGCAGCTACCAGACACGCAAGGGACCCCCGTGGTCAATCAACTACGCGGTGATCAACTTCAGCGCCGCTGATCCCCACGCGGCCCTGCTTCGCCAGCTCTACATTCGTCAGGCGCTCCAGGACGCCCTCGACCAGAACGCCATCATTACGACCGCTCTGGACGGTCTGGCCTACCCTACGACCAGCCCTCTGCCCACGACGGCCGCGGCGGCGTTTCCGGGCGTCACGCGAGAACCCGTACCCTACGATCCCGCCGCGGCGCGCGCGCTGCTGATCGCTCACGGCTGGGTGTTACGTGGCGGAGTCATGACCTGCCAGCGTCCCGGTGTATCGCCCGACGAGTGTGGCTCGGGCATCACGGCGGGCACCACCGTCAGCCTGACCCTGCTGGCCAGCGACAACTCACCACTGCTGACTCGAGAACTCGCCGCCGAAAGTGCCCAATGGTCCGCCGTCGGTATCAAGGTAACCACCGTCTTTCGGGGATACGCCGCTGTCGTCAGTGGCTGCCAGGGCGACACTGGCTACGACCTGTGCGAGTGGGGGTCGGGATGGACCTACCAGCCCCAACTCTTCCCATCGGGAGAGCAGATTCTCGCCACCGGAGGTAGCGCCAACGTCGGCGGTTACACCAACGGCCACATGGACGCCCTCATCCACGCCTCCCTGTACGCGCGCACATCGCTCGGTCCGTACGCCGCGTTCGCGGCGTCACGCATTCCCGTCCTCTACCAGCCCGTGCTCGCCAACATCCTCCTTACACGGTCCACGATCACGAGTTCGATCGGACTCGCGCCCAACCCCTACGGCTCGCTCACACCCGAGTACGACGCGGCGCCCTAACGCGCTAGGAGCGGGCGGAGGTGGCACCAATGGTCACCGGCGTACGTAGCGGGAAGTGGCAGGCCGCCTGCTGGGTCTCTCCAAAAAACTGCAACAACGGCTCTTCGTTGGCGCAGATGTCCTGGGCGCGCGGGCAGCGAGTGCGAAAGCGGCACCCCGAAGGTGGATTCACCGCGGACGGCAACTCGCCCGTGACCTGGCGACCGCGACGCGCGCGGGCCTCCGTTGGTTCGGGCACGGGCACGGCGTCCAGTAGACCCTGGGTGTAGGGGTGCGCCGGAGTGCGAAAGACCGATTCCGCGTCGCCGATCTCCACGAGTTTGCCGAGGTACATGACGCCGATGGTGTCAGCCATGTAGTAAACGACGGCGAGGTCGTGCGACACCATCACGTACGAGAGATGACGTTCGCGCTGCAAGTCCTTCATCAGATTCAGAATTTGCGCCTGGATCGAGACATCCAGCGCGGAGACCGGCTCGTCGGCGACGATCAAACGCGGGTTGAGCGCGAGCGCGCGCGCCAGACCAATGCGCTGGCGCTGACCCCCCGAGAACTCGTGGGGGTAGCGCTCCGCAGCCATGGGTTCCAGGCCCACGGACAGAAGCAACTCGTTCACTCGCTCCTGGCGCTGACGCCGCGTGCCCTCATGCTGAATCTGCAGAGGCTCTTCGAGAATGTCGGCCACGGTCATCCGCGGGTTCAGGGACGCGTACGGGTCCTGGAACATCATCTGGCGATCGCGCCGCTCTTCGCGCGTGGGCGTGTGTCGCGGATCGGACACCACCTTTCCGTCGAAGTAAATCTTCCCACTGGTGGGAATCTCGAGGCCCACGATCATGCGACCAATAGTGGTCTTGCCGCAGCCCGACTCGCCCACCAGCCCGAAGGTCTCGCCAGCACGGATTATCAGGCTGGCGTCCGCGACGGCGCTGAGGGCCCCCACCTTGTGACGAACGAAGCCGGCCTTGATGGGGAACTCCTTCGTCAGGTTCTCAATACGCAAGAGCTCATCACCTTGACCGGTTGCCGTGGCCGCCGTGGCGGCGGAGCGTACGACTACCGGGCGTGGCCCGTCCACCGGATGGAAGCACGCGAACTCGTGGGTCGACGTGCCCGTGAGCGGCGGGTCCTCCGTGCGGCACTGACTGGTCGCGAAACTGCACCGCGGCGCGAAGCGGCACCCAATGATCGTCTTGCTCAAGTCGGGGGGAAGCCCCGCGATGGACGCCAACTCGTGCTTCGACGCATTTTCCAGGTTCGGCATCGAAGCCAGTAGCGCCTGAGAGTAGGGGTGGCGCATCGCGTGAAAGAGCTCGTCGGTGGGTGCCTGCTCCGCCTTGCGGCCACCGTACATCACGACCACGCGGTCACTTCGACCGGCGATCACGCCCATGTCGTGGGTGATCAGAAGTACGGCCATGTTGAGTTGCGTGCGCAGGTTGTCGATGAGGTCGAGGATCTGCGCCTGAATCGTCACGTCCAGGGCCGTGGTCGGCTCATCGGCAATGAGCAGCTTCGGCGAGCACACGAGTCCCATCGCGATAATCACCCTCTGGCGAAGACCACCCGACAACTCGAAGGGGTACTGATCGAGACGTTCGGCCGGTCGCGGCATCTCTACCATCTCGAGAACTTCGAGCGCTCGCCGGCGCGCTTCGGCGTCCGACGCTCCGTCGTGAATGCGAAGGCCCTCCCCGATCTGACGGCCAATCTTCATGACGGGGTTCAACGAACTCATCGGGTCCTGAGGAATAAGAGCCACCGACTTGCCTCGCTGGTGGCGCATCTCCTTCTCCGAGAGAGTCGCCAGGTCCACTCCCTCCATGACCACCGAACCCGACGCGATGTGACCATTACCCGGGAGCAAACGCATGACGGCCAGTCCCGTGGTGGTCTTGCCGCATCCCGACTCACCCACCAATCCCACACACTCGCCCGGATCGATCGTGAGCGAGAAGTCGTCAACCGCCGTCACGAAGGACGTGCGAGTGGCGAACTGAACTTTCAAATTGTTGACCGAGAGCAGGGCGGACATAGTCATACAATCCTACTCTCCGGAGCCCGTTTTACCCGTCGATGACGCCGCCACGGCTACGCGTGGGGCTCGACCGCCCTTGCCGGGCGCCGCGAGGGTCGGGCGCGTGATCACCCGTACAGGCGCCAGGTGCGCCGATGTTGCGGCGTAGGGCCAAACTCGGCCAGCGCCCGCCGGTGCGACTCGGTTGCGTATCCCTTGTTGTCGTGCCACCCGTAGTGCGGATACTGACGCGCGAGCTCTGTCATCAGTGCGTCACGGGCTGTTTTGGCGAGCACGCTCGCGGCCGCCACCGCCGCACACGACACGTCCGCGCGGATCATCGTCACCACCGCGGGCACGTCGCCGAGGTCCTCCACCGACTCGTAGAGCCCGGGTGCCGCGGGCACGCTGAGGTAGTCGTGGTCGCCGTCGAGCAGGACGACGTCCGGACGCGGGACCACGGAACGCAACGCACGACGGCCCGCCAGACGCAACGCCGCCACGACACCACGCTCGTCGACCTCACGCGCACTGGCGTGGGCGACCGCGTACCCCGCCGCCCAGCGCTGAATACGTGGGACGAGAGCCTCGCGACTCGGCGCACGCAGCAACTTGCTATCCCGCACGCCCGGCGGTGCCGAGCGCGTACGGGCCGTGACGAGAACCACCCCGACCGTGACGGGACCGCTCAGCGCTCCGCGACCCACCTCGTCGATCGCGGCCACCACTGTCGCTCCCTCGCGCAGCAGGCGGCGCTCGACGCGCAACGTCGGAGGACGTGAACCACCCGCTACCACGCGCGCCATGACGATCGTGCCGTCACGGTGTTCGGTCCACTCGACCATGCGTGCGCTCGCTCGCGCGACACCGCCATCCCCTGATCCGTCACTCGATCAGGGTAGCCCGCCACCCGTACACTGCTAGATGATGGGTGCCCCGAGCGATAAGCGGATCAGGTCGCGCCAAGTCATCGTCGTACCGCTCAAACGTTTCGACCACGCCAAGCAACGTCTACGAGCGAGCGCGAACGTCGACGTCACGCGCCTCGCTCAGGATCTCGCGGCCGGAGTGCTTGCCGCGACCGCGTCGCGACCCACGATCGTGCTCAGTGAGAGCACTCGCGTGGCGACCTTCGCTCGACGCCACGGTGCCGACGTCATCACCTCGCACGCCCGTAGTCTCAACGAGGCGGTCCAGCACGCCTACGCTCAACTCAGCGACGCCTTTGACCAGATCATCGTCGTTCACGGAGACCTCGCCGCACCTGACGGACTCTCCTCGTTCAGCCCGTCGGAGGGCGTCACCATTGTCGTCGACCGCCACGGTCGTGGTACCAACGTGCTCGCGGTGCCCACTCGACTCGACTTCCATTTCGCCTACGGCGACGACTCCGCCCGCCGTCACCGTCGCGAGGCGGATCGGCTCGCACAGCCCTGCTCCGTCATCATCGACAGTCCCTGGTCGCTTGACGTTGACGACGCCGACGACCTCTCGGCGCTTACCACGCGAGGGGGGGCCTACGCCCCCCCTCGCTAGTCACTACCACTGACCACGCGTCGCTCTACTTCCTGACGGCAGCCCTTTTAGCCGGCGCCTTTTTGGCCGGAGCCTTCTTC
>JAJYSU010000018.1 GCA_021793395.1 Actinomycetes bacterium | reverse complement strand
ACTCACTCGCGCGACGTGGCGATCGAGGTCGTCTCGCTGATCGGCTCATGAGACCCGTGCATAAGTGACGGTCGATCCATTCTGGAATATCGCGGTTTCGAGCTCGCCGACAAGAATCACGCGCCCGACTTGACGCGCGGGCACCGGCAGCGTCCCCTCTCGAAACCACTGATAGGTGGTCGGGGGCCGTATCCCCTGGAGGTTGGCCCACTCACTCACGTTCATTATTACGTAGTCTTGCGGTGTGGTGTGACATCAGTTGACAACCCCTCTGCCTCGGCGCGATGATGTTCGGCGCCTGGGGAAACCCCGACCACGCCGACTCGGTGCGCATCATCCGCCGCGCGCTGGATGCGGGAGTGAACTTTATCGACACGGCGGACGTCTACTCCCAGGGAGAGTCCGAGATCATCGTGGGTCAGACCCTGGCCCAGGTAGATCGTTCCCGCGTCGTCGTCGCCACGAAGGTCCACGGCGCAATGGGCGACGACCCCGCCGCCCGGGGTAACTCGCGACGCTGGATCATGGCCGCGGTCGACCAGAGCCTGCGCCGTCTAGGGACCGACTACCTCGACCTCTACCAGATCCACCGGCCCGACGAACTCACTGACATCGACGAGACTCTCGGCGCCCTCAGCGACCTGGTTCACGCGGGCAAGATCCGCGCCTTTGGAAGCTCGACCTTCCCCGCGGAACAGATCGTGGAGGCCCAATGGGTGACGCAACGACAGGGTCGTGAACGGTTCATGACCGAGCAGCCGCCCTACTCGATTCTGGTTCGCGGCATTGAGCGCGACGTACTGCCCGTGGCCGCCACCTACGGGCTCGGCGTCATCCCCTGGAGCCCGCTGGCGGGCGGATGGCTCTCGGGTCGCTTCGGCGTCGGACGCGACAACCAGAGTCGGCGAGCCGAAAGGATTCCCGGTCGCTACGACCTCTCCCAACCCGCCAACCAGAGAAAACTTGACATTGTCACTTCGTTATCCCAGCTCGCCGACGAATCGGGACTCACCCTCATCGAGTTGGCGTTGGCCTTCGTTCTCGAGCACCCGGCCGTCAGCGCGGCCATCATCGGCCCGCGCACCATGGACCAGCTCGAGTCCCAACTCGGGGCGCCCGAGGTCTACCTCGACGACGCGGTGCTCGACCGAATCGACGAGCTCGTCGCGCCCGGCACCAACGTGAACCCGGAGGACGGCGGCTGGAGCCCGTCGGTACTGCGCGACGCACGAGCCCGGCGCCGTCGCCGAACGCCACTGCCGACACCCGCGTTCTAGAGCCCCGACGGGAAGGTCTCGGGAAGCTCGCCCTGGTCCCACAGGAGGGTGCGCTCGAGGGGGCGCACCGCCGAGGTCTGATCGAGATGAATCAGCGCGTCGAACTGTGACGCCACCTCGGCGTGAAACCAGTGACTCGAGCGTTCCGTCTCCGGTCGGTAGATCACTCCTATCGCCCGCTCGAGCCTCGTCGCTCGAAGCGCGGGCGGCGTATCGGGCCCGAGGCGAACGACGAAGTCGTCCACGGGGGCGTCGTGCAGGAGGGACTCCACGCTCCCGGCCAGTGCGGGACGCACGTGCTTGCGCTCCACCGGTCCGCCCCAGTCCGACGCGGCACTGACCCGACCGTGGTCGGTGGTGAATCCGACGCTGAAGCAGTCTCGGCCCCAGGTCGTGCGAACTAACTGTCCCACGTTCCACTCGCCCGCGCGACCGAGCTCGGTGGCGCGCGCGTCACCCACGTGCGAATTGTGCTCCCACACCACCACTTTGGTGGAGCCGGCCACTCGTTGAAGGTGCGTCACCAGGTCGCGCAACGTGCGCGTCATGTGCTCATCGCGCAGGTTCCACGACGAGACTCGACCCTCGTACATGGCGCGGTAGTAGCGCTCCGCGTCACGCACCACGAGCGCGTTCTGCTCGGCGAAGAAGTACTCATCCTCGGCGACCACCCCGTCGTGCACCACGAGCGACGTCGCACGGCGGCGAAGATCAATGAGCTCGGCCACCACCTCGTCCTCGCACGACGGCGCCAGGCCCCGCGTTACCGCGTGGCCGTAGGCGGCCCCCTCGCTGCCGATGAGATCAAAGCAGGAGTAGTACTCGCGCGCGAGGCGGGCCGCCTCGGGCTCCACCGAGTCCAGGTAGGACACCACGGACTCCATGGAAGCCCGCAGTGAGTAAAGGTCCAGTCCGTAGAAGCGCACTCGCCGCGCCGGGTCCACGTGGCGGTCGTTATAGGAGCGCAGCCACGTCACGAAATCGACGACGTCGTAGTTACGCCACATCCACCCCGGAAAGCGTCGAAAGTCCGAGAGCGAGGCTGTGGCGTCGTGGTCACGATCCCCCCCGGCTACGAAGCGATTGACCCGGTAGGCGTCGGGCCAGTCGGCCTCGACGGCCACGGCCACGAATCCCTTTTCCTTGATCAGTCGCTGAGTCAGGCGGGCCCGGGTCGCGTAGAACTCGTGACTGCCGTGACTCGCCTCGCCCAACAGGACGATCGACCGATCACCGATCCACTCCACCAGCGCGTCGAGGTCGTGCGGCGTGTCCGACAGAGGTAAGACGTCCGCCTCCCGTAGACTCTCACTGCTCAGCGTTGTCATGAGACCCCCTTCGTCACGTCACGCGCGCGGGCGCGTCGCCCCTCGCAAGATAGACGTCAAACCAGTCGCCCGCGAGACGAGTCGCTTCCTCGATCGCGCGGGGCTCGCTGAAGAGGTGCGACACACCCTCGACGCCCACCAGTCGACTCTCACAGACCAGACGTCGGCGCAGCGCCGCGGCCAACGTCATCGCGAACGGATCGTCGCCGCCCACCACCAGCAGCGTGGGTACCCGCAGTCGCGCCACCGTGCTCTCATCGACGAGGTCGATTCGGCCCTCGACGGACACCACGGCCGCGACGGGCGAGGAGTCACCCGCCGCCGCACGCAGCGCCGCGACGGCGCCCGTGCCCACGCCGAGGTAGCCGAACACGACGCCCTCGGCGCCGTGGCGTACGACCCAGGTCGTCGCGTCCTCCAGACGCCGCGTCAGAACGTCGAGGTCCACGGCGGCCCCGTCGTTCTCCTCGCTCTCGATCAGCAGGTCGAGGAGCAACGTCGCGTGGCCGCGTCGGTTCAACGACTCGGTCACCGCCAGATCACGCGCCTCGTCGCGAGCACCACCGACGTACGTCACGAGAACCAGTGTTCGCGCACCGTCGGGCACAGTGAGGACGCCCTCGAGGCGCACGCGTGGCGTGACGACCTCGACCACCTCCGTCGGGCCCGTCCAGGGCACGTCGCCGTCGCGCGCCGTCGCGACGCGCCGCGCCGCACGACCGAGGTCGTCGAGCACCTCCTCGTCGGTCGTTTGGTCAAATTTCTGGTACCACTGTCCCACCGCGAACGAGCCACGTGCGACGATGATCGCGATCACCTCGTCAACGTCCTCGCGCAGCGCGGCCAGCGCGTCGGCCGCGACGACGGGTGTCACGAGGACGACGGACGTCGCCCCTCGTGCGCGCGCCACGCGTGCGGCCACCCGCGCGGTCGCCCCCGTGGCCACACCGTCGTCGACCAGCAGCACCGTTCGGCCACGCAGGTCACTCGGGGGACGACTACCCCGGTAGAGCTCGACGCGACGCACGAGCTCGTCACGCTCGCGACGTTCGGCGTCGTCGAAACGCTGACGATCCACGCCCACGGCGCGCACCACGTCGTGATTCACCAAAACGACGCCGTCCTCGCCCACCGCCCCCATCGCCACTTCGGGCTGGTGGGGAGCGCCGATCTTGCGTACGACCAGAATCTCGAGGGGGGCGTCGAGGGACAGAGCCACCTCGTAGGCAACCGGTACGCCCCCTCGAGGAAGCGCGGCGACAACCACGTCACGCCCGCGCCACGACACGAGGCGTTCCGCCAACTGGCGTCCCGCATCGGTTCTATCGATAAAACCATCCACGTACTCGCACTACACCTACGCGGGCGCGTGGCGCGAGCCGCCACTAGGGGCGAACGTCCCGTACGCCACGACGGCGCCTCACCTCGACGAGGGTCCCACGACTTCGTGCAGAACCGCCTGGAGGGATGCGGCGAGAGGTACCGCGAGCAACACGCCAACGAAGCCGCCGAAGAGCCCTCCCACCCAGGAGCCGACCTCGGCGCCGACCAGGACCGCGACGAACACACTCAAGGGATTGAGGCGCACGGTCCGGCTCATGATCACGGGATTCAGCACGTGGTTCTCCAACTGGGTGTAGACGAGGAAGACCACGAGGGTGATGATCCCGGCCGTGAGGGAGTGACCAAAGGCGAAGAGTACCGTCGGAATGCCCGCCAGCGCGCCCCCAATCGTCGGCAAGAAGTCCACCAGGGCGACCCAGAGGCCCCACAACAGCGCGAAGGGGACGCCCAGCACCAGCAGTGTGACGAACACGACGATTCCTGCAATGAGCGACGTCACCAGGTTGCCCAGAACGTAGCCGGCCGCCGACCGACTGACCTGGGCGCTCACGCGAACCAGACGCTCCTCTCGCTCGGGCGACACCCAACGCAGCACCGTCGCGCGCAGCACCGGTCCTTCGATCAGCAGGAGCAACACCAGCGTAAAGATCAACAGCATGGCGAGCAACACCGACACCGCCCCGCGACCCAGGGCTAGGGCCGGCTTGCTCAGGCCCTGGGCCAGTGAGATCAACTTCGCGGAGTTCTTCGACACCCACGCCTCGACGTGATAGCGGCGAATCAGGTGACCGATCCACCCGGTCCCGTGCTGGGCGTGGCGCACGTAGTTGGGCAGAGTCTGGGACAAGTGTGTCAACCCGTTGACCAGTGGGTACCCAAAGCCGAACGCCAGCCCCACGAAAACGGCCAGTGTTGCCGTGCCGACCACCGCCACCGCCAGTCCCCGGCGCCGGATTCCGTGGCGCTGCAGCGCCACGACCAGGGGATTAAGGATGAGCGAGAGGAAGCCCCCCACGAGCATCATGAGCAACAGCATGCGTAGTCGGTACAGAACGAGGCCGGCCAGGTAGACGCCGGCGACGGTGAACACCGTCACCACGATGGTGCGCAGCGGCACATTGCTCGCGTCCGCGCGGCGCAGTACACGCGCGCGGCGCGATTCGCCTCCCGTTATCTCGTCCTCGTCTCGACCTTCACTCACGACCGGCTCACCCCTCCCCCGAGCGCTCACGCTATCGCTGACGTGGCGCACGGCCCGTTACGTCGACGGCGTCGCGTCGTTCGACGCGGACTCCTCGCCCACGGGGCCGTAACGTCGGCGAAAGGTGGCGTAGGCCGCACCCCCCGCCCCGATGGGCAACCAGTACGAGCCCACGCGGTAGGCCAGGGTGGCGAGCACCGCGCGAGCCGCGGGTACTCCCGCGAGAACCAGCAACCCACTCAGGCTTGCCTCAACAATCCCGAGCCCGCCGGGGGTCAGGGGTACGAGAGCAATAACGGCCGTGGCCGCGTAGGCGAGCAGTACCAGCGACGGATTGGCCCGATCGCCCGTCGCGCGTAACGCCGCCAGAAGGCTGCCGTAGTCAAAACCGATCCGCCCTCCCACCAGCAGTACGGCTCGCCACCAGCTACGGCCGAGGTCCGATCGCAACTCGTCACGCTGCGCCAACGACCGAGCGACGACGTCACTACGTGACACGTGGCGGCGAACCAGGTGAACCAGCCACCAGATCACGCGCGCGAGGAGCGAGAGCGCCCGGTCGCTCGCGAACAGCACCACGCTCAACGCCACGATCAGCACGAAACCCACGAGCCCAAGGATCGCGGCGTGCTCGAGGCCCGAGTTCACGCTGCCCCCCGCGATAGCGGGCAGCGCGAATACCGGCAGGATGAACAGGCCCGCGACGCCGATGATGGCCGACGCCGCGAGACCACCCGCCGCCTCCTCGGGCCGCACACCAGCGCGCGAGAGCATGCGATACTGCACGCCCGCTCCGACGGCGTCGCCGCCGGGCAGCGTATTGGTCACGGCATTGCCCGCCAAGCCGGCGGTCACCACCGCGAACCAACTAGGCCGATGCAGCACGACGCGCAACAGAGCGAGCGTGCAGGTGAAGCTCACCACCTGCGACGCGATGGCGATCGCCAGCCACCATAGTTGCAGGCTCGCCAGACGAGGCCACGCCGACACCACATGAATGGTGGCGGGTAACACCACGTAGAGCGTCACGCCGGCCACAATGACCGTGGCGGCTCGTCGCACCCTGGCGCTCAATCGTCGCGTCGCCGTGTTTCCGATCACCCCACCCTAGGCGGGCGTAGGCTCACTCCTGAATGATCTCAAAGGCCCGCAGGGCGCGGATCCGCTCTCGTCGCCGTGCCGCCAAACGACGATCCGAGAGCCCGGCGAGTTCGAGGTAGGCCTTCATAATCGACCGACTCACGCTCTCCACGGTGGTGAAGGGGTTGACGTCCTCGGGGATCACCTCATCGATAAGACCCAACTCGAGCTGATCCTTGGCCGTCGAGCGCATGGTGGCGAGCGTGGTACGAATCTGCTCACGCGTCGGATTCGCCGTGCGGTAGAGAATCGACGCGGCGGATCGCGGCTCCGCCACGTAGGCCATGGCCTTCTCCAGCATCATGACGTGATCCGCCATCGGCGTCGTCGCGAGCCCTCCACCGCTGCCTAACGCTCCGGTCACGAGTGACAGGACAGGGTGTCGATAACTGATCCCACTCAAAATCGACTGCGCGATCGCGCGTGACTGACCCCGCCGCTCACTTTCGAGAGTTGGCTTGGCGCCCAGCGTGTCAGTGACGAACAGTGCGGGCAGCCCGAGGCGCTCGCCCATATCCAGGATGCGCTCCATGAAGGCGAAGTCCTCGGGGCCGGGGTTGGCCGGCCGTTTGATGACGTGCTCTCCCAATCGCTGGTACGAGGGCTGAGTGCCCACGACGACGAAGGGTTGCTCCTTCACTCTGGCGAAGGCCCCCACGATCGCGGGGTAACGACGCACGTCACCCTCGTGGATGCTGTTGTACACGGCAATGGCGTCGGTGAATCCGTAGCGGATAATGAACTCAAGGTCGAGCCGGTTAGCGTCGGACATGAGGTCCTGGTACTGATTCATGAGCGCGTCGGCGAGGTCCGTGGTGCGTTCGACCCGTGACGGCGACGGCTCGGCGGCACGCGATCCGGTCACCTCAGAGAAGCGCGGGCCGTGGATGCCGTCGGGCCCGAAGGTGAAGACGCGCCGCTGCCCCTCCACACTCACGTTACGAATCACGGGCAGCGTCTCCGCGGTCAGCTCCTGGCCCTTAGGCGGACGCGCCGTCGCCGCGAGCAACTCGCCAAGGTACCAGACCACTTCATCGACGTCGGGCAGAACGACGTCGATGTTGCGATCCAGGAGATTGGCTTCCGCGCTCTGAGAGTCCACGGGGACACTCGCTCCTTCGAAGGCCTCGATCACGTTCGGGCCCGCGAAGCCAAAGTTGGTTCCCGACGTCGCAATGATGAGATCGGCGTTGGGCACCGCACTCGCCGAGACGCCACCCCAGACATTGCCGAGCAACACGGCGACCTGGGGAAGGTTGACCTTCTCCTTGTAGAAGCGAATCGCCTCGACCATTCGGGTCATCTGGGTCAGGCCCGCGAAATTCTCGTGCTGACGCACGCCGCTGGAGGCGTACACGGTGACGAACGGCAGCCTCTTGGCCACCGCCAGATCCGCCGCCGCTTGAAACTTCTCGCCCGAGACGACGCCGAGCGAGCCGGCGAAGAAGTCCCAGTTCATCGCGTAGAGAACAACGGGACGACCGCGCACGGTCGCCGTTCCGTAGGTCGACGACTCCGACTTGCCCCGTTTCGTCTCACGGTGCAGCTTGTCCTGATACGACTCGTCCAACTCCGTACCATGACCGCGGCGCACCATACCGACGAGGTCACGCGCGATGTGCCAGCGCCCGTGGGTCGCCTTGAACTCCATCAGCGTCTGCAGCTCAAGCAACTGAGTCGGACTGTTCACGTGACGCCGATTGCGCAGGTGCGGCTCAACGTCCTCCGTAAACGCTGGCAGTCCTGCCGGAAAGCCCTCGCCAAAGAATCGCAGGTCGAACTCGTCGTCGGAAGAGGACTGTCCGAGAGTGGTGGGATCGGCCATGGAAATCCAGTATGGCACGACTCCTGCGTCCTTCTACCACCGCGGCGCCTCGACACCCGAGACAGACACGTTGCCTGCACCTCACCATTCCCCCTACTCCTCGGTAGCCCTTGCGCGCCACCTCGCGGTGTCCGGCTCACTGTCGCCCCAGCCTGCCCGTACGCGACGTCCGCCGGCGAGGTGGCCACGCACGGCCGTGACACCCTCGACACACCGCGGTCGTCACCCGGTCGCCACACCCTGGAGGCGGCGTCCGGATTCGAACCGGAGTACGGGGCTTTGCAGGCCCCTGCCTAACCACTCGGCCACGCCGCCAGAAGAAGTGATCTTACTGGTGCGCGTGAGGTCGGCGGTGCGCCAGGCGCCAGGCGCCCACAATAATCACGGCCAACACCGCCACGTACACAATGACGCGCAGGGTCGAAATGATCCACCCGATGACTGACAAGACCAACAAAATAAGCACGATGACACCCACGACTCCTAGGACCATCTTCGTGCTCTTCATGGTGCCTCCGTCCTTCTCGAACTCCGCGTGCCCGTAACTGCCACCGTACACGTCGACGTCGCTCAATCCTTGCCACCACCATCAGTCACTACCGCGCGGGTTCTCGCGGTACCTCCTCGCGTAGGTCTAGGCCGTAAGAGTCACTTTCGTAAGTCCCGGTGGTGAATCGATCACACGTTGGCGGCGTTCTCCGAGGCGCAGAGCGAGAACCTGACCAACGACAACGTGCGCCAGGCCCTCCAGCCAGTCCGGGCCCCGCACCGGTACTTCAACGTCGTCGTGCGCTCCGACGGGTACCGAGTCCCCACCACGAAGGGCGATAGTCGTCATTCCCGTCCGTCGAGCCGCGTCAACAACGTGGACAGCCAACTCGTGCGACAAATCGGATGTCATCACCACGACGAGCGTGGCGCCATCGCCCTCCGCGCCCAATGGACCGTGGAGATAGTCGGCAACCGAGAAAGATTCGGCCCTGATTCCCGCTACTTCACGGATCTTGAGCGCAATCTCTCGTGCCACGGAGTATCCAACACCACGACCAATGACCGTGATTCCCCGCGGTGCATCAAGTGCCGCTAGGGGCCAGGTAGTCGCGGTCGCCCACTCGGCCACCTGGTCAATAACGGGAGCTAGTCGCACGTCCCCATCGAAGGGACGCTGACGTAATTCACCCACAAGTTGGATGACCGAATGCCACGTCGCGGCGAAGGTCTTCGTCGACGCTACTGCCCGCTCCGGCCCTACGGCGAGGTCAATCACGAAACTGCTCGACTGAGCGAGTGGTGAGTCAAGCGAGTTGGTCATCACCACCGTTGGACGCCCCTGAGCGTTAGCCTGATCGACGAGTTCGACCAGGCCCGGCGAGCGGCCCGACTGAGAGATCGCCAGAACTCCCGCACCTCGCAGATCGATTGACCGCTCGCCCGCGTAGAGAGACGGAGTGGCGAGTGCGACCAGCAAACCCACTTCGCGCCCCGCGAGGTATTGGAAGAAGACTGCGGCATGATCCGAAGAGCCACGACCCGCGACCACCACGTGCGTGATTCCCTCCCACGAGCGTGCGGCCATGATGGCATCGCGACGTCCCCCGTCCTCCCGATTCGCCAGCAGACGTCCTTGGGATCGAATCTCATCTTCAAAGACACTCGTCACGTCATCACCCCCCGCACAGCGGGGCACCCACCCGTGCGACGCAGCACCCCGTACCTCCCCACCCCACCGTCCTGGCTCTCACCGCGATACGAGTTCATAGTCGCGCCCCTTCACCAACAACGATGCAAGCGAGAGCGACTCGTCGACAATTGCCACTGTCGCCGGTGAACCAGGCCGTAAGGAGGCGAGTTCGGGGTGGCCCATCTCTCGAGCCGGCACCCAGGTGACGGCGCGTAGCGCATCACGTTGATCAATCCCCACCCGCGACAGGTGACTCAGCCCGTCTCGCAACGGCGTCGTACCCCCCGCCAACGTGCCGTCGCCACGGCGTGCCACGCCGCCTTGCACGTGCACCACAACCTCACCCAAGGAGTACGTCCCATCGGCGAGTCCCGCGGCGGCGAGCGCGTCAGTGACGATAGAGCAGCGTCCTTTCGCCGTGGAGAAGGCGAGCTGAAGCATCTCGTCGGCGACGTGCAGTCCGTCCGCAATTACGTGAACGCCAACGCGAGGATCGGTCAGCGCGACACCCGCGAGACCTGGCTGTCGAGCCGACATCGGCTCCATCGCGTTAAAGAGGTGCGTCACCGCCCTGGCACCATCGTCGAAAGCCAGTTGAGCCTCGAGGGACGTCGCCGCACTATGGCCGAGCGATACGACGCACCTATCCCTGATGGCCCGGATAAGAGCTCGGGCACCGGGCAACTCCGGAGCCAGGGTTACCGTACTCACCCCCCCTGGTGCGAGCAGTCGCTCGAGGAGGTCGAGGTCGGGCATGCGCAACTTCAACTCCGGATGAGTGCCGGACTGATGCGGCGACAGGAAAGGACCTTCAAGGTGGATGCCAAGAATGCGTGCGCCCTCCGCGGACTGCCGAGCCTGATTAATCACGCCAATGGCGCGTAAAATCTCGTCCTCGTCACTGGTGATGAGCGTAGGTTGGTACGCAACCACGCCGTCGCGCAAAAGCGAGCGACCCATCGTGACCACGTCGTCGACGCTGGCATCAAGTAAATCCACTCCGTCGTACCCGTTGACTTGGAGATCGACCAGTCCTGGCACTGCCGTACCTCGCCCCCGACCCGAAAGGCCCACGGCCACGATCTCTCCGTCAGCGACGGCAACGTCGCCGCGGACCAGTTCACCATCGACGAGGGCGGCCGCGACGCCCAGGCGTCGTACCACGCCGCGCGCGACGCGCGACGATCCTGGCGACGACGTCAAGACGATCTCGTCGAGGGCAGCCCGCAAGTGTCCGTTTACCCTCTCGAGTTCACGTTGCGCGTGAACCGCATCGACGCGCGCCATGATCATCAACACCGCAACCTTTGGCTGCCATCCGCACGACGTCAATGTCTCTCGTGCCCGATCTGTCTCGCAATGAGCAACCAGTGCCACCATGCGTACCGCTCGCTCGCGCAGCTTCTCGTTAGTGGCGCGAAGGTCAATCATCACGTTGCCGAAGGTCTTTCCCATCTGCACCATTGCTGCTGTCGAGATGACGTTGAGGACGATCTTCTGCACTGTTCCCGCGTTGAGCCTCGTCGACCCGGCGATGACTTCCGGCCCCACAGGAATCTCGATGGCCATATCGCCAAGTCGACCAATCTCCGTGTCGCGGTTACACGCCAGTGCCACTGTTGCCGACCCCCTGCGATGAGCTTCGTTGAGAGCTCCCACGACAAATGGCGTTCGCCCGCTCGCCGAGATCCCTAGCACAATGTCGCTCGACGTCACTCGCGCACCTCGGACGGCCTCACCCCCGGCCTCACGATCATCTTCGGCGTTCTCAACAGGAGTCACGAACGCGGAGTCACCACCCGCGAGGAGTGCACTGATCTGTCCAGGCGGGGTGCTAAATGTCGGTCCCGTCTCCGCGGCGTCGAGCATACCGAGGCGCCCGGCGGTCCCCGCACCGACGTAAAGTAAGCGCCCCCCCTGAGAAAGTCGCGCGGTCACAAGTTCAACAACGCGACTGATTGATGGCACGGCGGCACGAACTTTGTCCGGAATACGGGCCACGTCACTACACATCAGATCGACCAGATCCACCGTGCTGAGCATGTCTAAGTCAACGGCGTTGGAGCGCACCTGCTCGGTCTCTAGTTCGCCCAGCGACAGTCCGCGATCGTCACTCACGTCACGGCCTCCAATACGCGTCGATGAACGTCGGCTCGAAACGCCGCCTGACGATCCATCTGGCGCACCGGGTGGATAGCGTTGGTGAGCAGAATGACCCCGACGCCCAGCGTCGGAGCCACCAGTATTGATGTGCCGGTGAAGCCCGTATGAAAGAACGTGCCGGTCGGCCAGTCACCCCACTGCGTGGGCTCCACACGCCACCCCAGCCCCCTCATCTCCGGTGCGTGACCTGCGGCGACGCGAGCCATCTCACGCACCGTTGACGCCTTCAAGACCGAGGCTGCAGTCGTCGTGAGCATCGACGTCACGAAGTGCGACAAATCCCCGGCTGACGCGAAAAGTCCCGCGTGACCGCTCACACCGCCCATAGCGAAAGCGTTACCGTCGTGAACCTCCCCCCACACGAGGCCTGGGCTCGTACGTTGATCCCCGTCGAGTTCGGTGGCGGCCGTCCGTCGACGTTGGCTAGGCGCCGGACAAAAACGCGCCGTCACCATGGAAAGGGGACGAGCGATAACGGTCCGAAAGAGTCGGTCGAGGGACGTACCCGCACAACTCTCTATCGCCCATCCCAAGAGCATGAAGTTCAGGTCGCTATAGAGGACGTCGTGCGAACTGATGTCGACAGCCACCTCGCGCATCAACGCCTCGCGAACCGCAACCGCGCCGCTCGCGTCCCGGTAAAACGGAAAATGCGCCGCAAGACCCGAGGTGTGAGTCAATAGTTCCCGGAGCGTGGTCTGAGGATGGGGATAGTCCGGAACCCAACGTTGAAGCGAGTCATCAAGATCCCAGGAACCGCCATCACGCAGCCACAGAGCTAGTGGGGTGGTGACAACCACTTTGGTCAGCGACGCGAGGTCGTACAACGTCGTCGCGCGCGTCGCAACTCGCTCGCCCACTCGACACGCCTCACCACCAAGGATCCGAACTCTTTCACCTTGCGTCCCCACGATCACGAGATCGAATCCCGAAGGGAACTCGCTCACGAGTGCCTGCGCCAACTCCGAGACGACCGGCCAACTTCGCCGACCCTGCAATGTCTCGTCGCGAATGGATACCGCGAGATTCCTTACGACGTGCGACATCTCACCCACGAGTGGCCAACGCTGAAGTCCGGCTCACGTCGTCGTACGCCGCCGATCGGACAAGACGAATCTCGTCGGCTTGATACTCCTGCTCGACACGACGTGAACCGTCCGGCTCAAAACCGAGTCCACTGTAGAACGCGCGGGCTGCGTCGTTCTTCTCGAACACCCACAGCGTGATCGGTCGCGTCCCCGCACTCACCAACTCCGAGATGGCGTAACGCAGCAGACGCGTGCCGATTCCCTTTCCCGCGCTCTGCGGCGACACGTAGAGCGCGGCGATATGGCCGCTCCGAGGGTCGTCAACGTCATCGCCGAAACGAACGAACCCCTCAACCTCACCGCGAGAATTCTCCGCCAACACCGTCCGTTGCGGCCCAGTAACCACCAGACGGCCGAGCCATTCGGTCACCGCATTGGTGTCCAGCGCATCGAGGATGCTCTCGTCGACGACGCCCCGGTAACTCCCGCGCCACGCGTCAATAAAGACCCTGGCTAACGACCCCGCATCATCTCGGCGAGCGGTACGCAACCGCGCATCGGACACTGCCTCTCTCCGCAACGAGCCGGGAGGCTCCAACCGCGTCTTGAACTGAAAGCGGTCACCCCGATAGAGCGAGCATACGTACTCGATCGGTACGCCCCCCACGTCAACGCTACACCGCGAAAACATCAGTAGAGGCGCACCGACCCATACGTTGAGTAACGTCGCCTCACGCTCTCCCGCGAGAGACACTTCGATCGTCTCCTCCGCGGACGCGAGCGTCACATCGTAGACCGAGGACAACAGTCGGTACAGTGACTGATCCTGTACCAGAGCCGCAGTGATCCCATCGAAGCGCAAGGCATCGAGGTACACCGTCTCGATGGCAATGGGGTCGCCATCGGCCAATCGAAGTCGCTCCAGACGTAATACCTCGGCGTCAGGAGCTACGCGCAACGCCGCGCTCACGTCATCGGCCGCAGGCACGCGTCGCACGTCAAGCAACTTCGATCCTGGCACTATCCCCTGCGACCTCATGCCCTCTGTATGGCTAGTCAGCTCCAGCGACTGAACAATTTTATGACGAGCGACGAACGTGCCCCTTCCCTGACGACGCGTCACGCGCTGCTCGCGCAGCAGCTGGCTCAGGGCCTGGCGCACCGTAGAGCGCGACACGTCGTAGTGCTCCGCCAGTTCACGCTCCGTGGGCAAAGCGCTGCCCTCGGGAAGCCGCTGAATATCGCTCACGAGGACGTCGTGCAACTGCTGATACTTGGGAGATCCCACAGGTGACGTCACGCGTAGCGGCCCCTGTGGCACGTCTCCCCCTTTTCATCGCTCGTCAACTGTTCAGAGCATACCAATTCCTATTGGTATGATCAAACTCCAACTTGGGCCTAATGTCTTATTTTGGCTTATCTACGGGCTTTAGCTCGCCGATGCCATCTCGGACAAGCGACGAGCTGCGCTTGACGCGACACAATTGGTATGCCTATAGTCAAGGCCAGAAGACTCAAAGGGGGGCTCTCATGAAACACTGGCGTCGATCCAAGATCGCCACCGTACTCGCTACCGTCAGCGGTTTAGCCGCGGCACTCACCGGAGGCGGTGTTTTCAGTGCGGCGCCGAGTGGAGCGAGCACCAAGACGTTCGTCATCGCCGACACCTCAAGCGTGCAAAAAATTGATCCGGATATCGTGACCAACTTTCTCGACTTCGAAGCGTTGGGGCTCATTTACCAGCCACTCGTCCAGATGAGTCCGCAGTTGGTCATAAAGCCGGACCTGGCCACTAAGTGGACATGGACTCACAACGGGCTGGTTCTGAATCTGCAGTTGCGCCACGGAGTACGTTTCGACAACGGGACGCTCTTCACGTCGCGCGACGCCGTCGCGTCACTCAAGCGAGCAGTCGCCGCCAAAACCGCCGACCCGTCGGCTTCTTTCATTGGCTCTGTCAAGAGCTTCGTAGAGAATGGGCCATACGCCATCAGACTGACCCTCAGCCATCGTGACGCCTCGGTCCTCGAGGGGCTGACCACCCTCAATATGGCCATGATGCCGGCATCGGCAATCGCGAACGGGAGCATCGCCAAGCACCCCGACGGAACAGGACCCTTCGAGTTCTCCGCCTGGAGTCCTGGCAACTCCTTCACTATGGTCGCGAACCCCCACTACTGGGGTGGGAAGGTGAAACTACCGTCGGTCAAGATCATCACGATCGCGTCCGAGCAGTCGATCGCCGCAGCCTTAGAGGCGGGAACGATCCAGATGGGTGATCTCACTCAACCCACCGTGGTTTCGAGCCTGCCGAAGAGCATCAAGATCTCAAAGGCGCTAAGTCTCTCCTACCGTGTCCTGCAAATGCAAGACAACCAGCCAAACAGTCCGCTCGATAATGTCAACAACCGCCTGGCCATCGAGTGCGCCACGAACCGCAAGCAGATCATCGCCGACGCGCTCTCCGGTCAGGGTCAGCCATCCGGTCCCGTTCCTCTTGGCCCCTTCGCGTCCAGGCCGGTATCCGCGATCTGCCCCACTCAGAATCTGGCCAAGGCTAAGGCGTATCTCGCGGCTGCGGGGAACCCCAACGGATTCAGTTTCACCGCAATGACGTCTGACGCGCTCGACTCAACGTCCGCCGCCCAGGCCACGACTCTTCAAGCGCAACTCGCACAAGTAGGCATCACCATGACGATTAACAACCTCGACTCCAATAGTTACATTCAGGACTGGCTCGCGGGTAAGTTCCAAGCCGCGTTCGCCGAAAACGGCGCTGACCCGAATCCCTATGTGATGTACGACCGGTACTTTGGGGCGGGTGCGGACCTGAAGGTCCCGGCCGGTTACGTCAACCCGACGATCCAAAAACTCCTGGCCGCGGGTGACCTGGCGACGACGCTCGGAGCGCAGAAGGCCGCGTGGGCGCGCGTCTCGAACTTCCTGACCAGTCACGCAGTGTGGGACTGGTTGTTCGACGCCTACAACTTCGAGGCCATGGCTCCGAACGTGAAGGGATTCACCGCATCGCCCGTGACGTCCGGCGCCTTCGCGGCGTTGGCCACGACCCACCTCTCGTAGCTCCTCTCGCCAGACGCCGTACTATGCTCCTCCCCCTCGTACGGCGTCTGGCGAGCATGCTCACGACACTCTTCGGCGTTCTCGTCGTCGTCTTCGTCATCCTCCGGCTGCTTCCCGGCAACGCAGTAACGGCATCGCTAGGAGTGAACGCGGGGCTGCTGAGCCGTGCCCAGTTGCAGGCGATCGACAAGTTCTACGGCGTGGGCGAATCCATTCCTCAACAGTTCTTCTCGTGGTTATGGTCGATGCTGCACGGGAACCTGGGCGTCTCACTCAGTTCACGTGAGCCCGTGAGTACCCTGGTTGGCTCAGCGCTTCCCGTCACGCTCGAACTCGCCGTCATGAGCATGATCCTCGGCATCCTTATCGGAGTTGGTTTCGGCATGATCGGCGCGTTGCACCCCGACCGCTGGCAGGATGACGTCGGCCAGGGACTCGCGGTCTTTGGGCTCTCCGTGCCGAGTTTCGTCATCGGCACAGTTCTCATCACCTACCTTGCGTCAATCTTTCACTACTTCCCTAGTTCCCTGGGATTCGTTGGGCTCTTTACCAATCCCTGGCTTAACCTGCAACAGGTCTTCTTTCCCGCTCTCACACTGAGTTTTGGGATCGGAGCGGCCATTATGCGCACGACCCGAGCAGCCGTTCTCGAGATAAAGAACCTCAACTTCTCGCGAACCGCCCGCGGAAAAGGAATGTCGCAGATCGCCTACGTGTGGCGCCACCTCTTCCTCAACGCGCTCGTCGCCATCACCACAATGTCCGGGATTCAGTTTGGCTACCTACTCGGCGGTGCGGTGATCGTCGAGGACATCTTCGTCCTTCCTGGTATCGGTCGCCTCCTCATTACCTCGATCACCGACCGTGATTTCCCCGTCGTCCAGTCCGTCACACTTATCTTCGCCGCGGGCTTTATTGTCGTCAACACGCTGATCGACATTTCGTACACCATCATCGATCCCCGAACGAGAAGCCGATGACTTCCGACGCTCTTCCCGCTACGACCCGATCGTCCGATGTCGACGGACGGCCGTCTCGTACGGCCTGGTTGTCGGTGCTCTGGCGTCACCGCAATGGCCGCATTGGGCTTATCTTCGCAATCCTCGTGCTACTCGGATCCATCGCGGGCTGGACCCAGCTCACTCCCTATCCGGCCGACCAACTCGGAGTCGGGCACATCCTGGCCAGTCCGAGCACAGCCCACCTATTCGGCACCGATCAATTTGGTCGTGACGTCTTCTCTCAGGTCCTCCAGGCGCTAGCAGTAACCCTGGAAATAGCAGTTCTCGCGGTCACCATCTCTGGCGTCATCGGCTCCACCGCCGGCATCGTCGCTGGATTCGTTCGGGGGTGGCCCGGCGCCGTCATCATGCGCCTCGCGGACATCCTCTTCGCCATCCCGGCAATCCTGTTTGCACTGGCCATCGTGTCGGCACTGGGCTCGGGTGTCGTGGACAGCGCCATGGCTATTGGCATCGCGTACGTACCCATCTACGTTCGGGTCGTGCGCGGTCCGGTCCTGTCGCTCTACGACGCCGACTTCGTTCGCGCGGGACGAGTTCTCGGCTACTCCCGTCGCCGTCTTCTCTTTCGCCACGTACTACCAAACGTCACCGGCACGATCGCGGTGCAAACCAGCCTCACCTTGGCGTGGGCCATTCTCGATGAAGCGGGCCTCAGTTTCCTCGGTCTCGGTCCACCCGCTCCGACGGCATCCCTTGGTGAATTGGTGAGCAACTCGACCTCGCTCGCCAGCCACGCGTGGTGGACTCTGGCTTTCCCGTCACTGGCCATTGTGATCGCCGCCATCGCCTTCAACTTCCTGGGTGACGGCCTACGTGCAACGTTCGATCCCCGCGAATTGTCGAGGTGAGCAGTTGAAAGTCATCGGACTCATTTCAGGAACCTCCTACGACGCAATCGAGGCCGTAGCGACCGAGATAGTTCTTCGTCGCCAGGACCTGCACGTGACCGTCCGCGGACACGAATCCATCGCGTACGACGAGTCACTGCGTTCCCGCATTGCGGCGGCGCTTCCACCCGCCACCACCTCGCTCGAAGAAGTGTGCCAACTCGACACCGCCATTGGTCGAGCCTTCGCCGACGTCGCGTCCCACATGAACGACTACTACTTCGACGGGCTCACCGATGTTATTGGTTCGCACGGGCAGACGCTCTACCACTGGGTGGACGCGGGGCTGGTCCGCGGAACGCTTCAGGTGGGTCACCCCGCCTGGATCGCTGAACGAACGGGAGCTACCGTCGTGTCCGACGTGCGCGCTCGCGACATTGCCGCTGGTGGACAGGGTGCCCCACTCGTCAGCCTCTTAGACACGCTGCTACTGGCCTCTCGCGCGACGGCAACCTCGTCACACGTTGCGGCAGCCCTGAACCTCGGCGGTATCGCGAACCTTACGGTGGTGACGCCGGACACGCCACCGATCGCGTTTGACATTGGTCCCGCCAACGCCTTGCTGGACGCCGTCACGACATGGGCTTCGGGCGGCTCCCAGTCCTTCGACCAAGATGGCGCACGGGCCGCACGTGGAACTGTTAATCAGGACCTTCTCGCGCATCTCCTTCGCGAGCCGTACTACACGTCCTCACCGCCGAAGTCGACCGGAAAGGAACTCTTCAATCTGTCGTACGTGCGCCACCACCTCGGCAATCAGGAACTCAACACTGACGATCTTCTCGCTACTCTGAGTGAACTCACCGCCGTAACGGTTGCGCGCGCGGTGCGGGACCATCACGTTGACGAACTCTTCGTCTCCGGTGGTGGAATGCACAATCCGGATCTCATGAGGAGAATAGAAAGTCACTTGGACGGCGTAGTCGTCTCGTCCGCTCAAACGTTGGGAGTAAATCCCGACGCTAAAGAAGCCGTTTTACTAGCCGTGATCGGCTTTTTGACGATGAACGGTCTCACCGGAACAATCCCCTCCTGTACGGGTGCCCGCCAGGCGACCGTACTTGGTACCATCACTCCCGGCCGGTGCCACGCACGACAGCTCGCCGAAGTCCGCCAGCCGCGCACCGCGCGGGTGAGCACCCTCGACCTCCCACCCTCGACCACGTCGTGACCGAAATCCTGCTCTCCCTCCGCGGCCTCGTAGTCGGGCTGCGCCACGGCCACGACGTCTCGCCCATCGTCCGGGGAGTAAACCTCGACGTGGCACCGGGTGAGCGAGTCGGTGTGGTAGGTGAAAGCGGATCAGGCAAGACACTGACCATGCTGTCCGTTCTCCGGCTCCTCCCCTCTCCGCCACTCGAGATCCTGGACGGCGAAATTCTCTTCGCCGGTGAGAATCTGGCGTCGGCGTCCGAACGCCGACTCCGCGAAGTCCGAGGGGCCGAGATCGCCATGGTGTACCAGGACCCGATGACGTCACTCAACCCCCTGCTTCACGTCGGCTATCAGGTCGCCGAGGCGCTGAAAGCCCACGGCGCGAGCACAATCCAGGCGCGCGAGACGACTCGCGACGCGTTACGTCAGGTTGGTCTCTCCGACCCCGAAAGAGTGGAGCGATCGTACCCCCACGAGTTGTCGGGGGGCATGATACAACGGGTCATGATCGCGATGGCTCTCGCGGCGTCACCCCGTCTGCTGATCGCCGACGAGCCCACCACCGCCCTCGATGTCACCATTCAGCAGCAGATTCTGGACCTCGTTCTCGACATCCAGACCACCACGTCGATGGCGGTGCTATGGGTAACACACGACCTCGGAGTTGTCGCGCGCCTGGTGGACCGAGTCGTCGTCATGTACGCCGGGCGAGTCGTCGAGGACGCGCCCACGCGTGAACTGTTCCGCCACCCCTCGCACCCTTACACCGCAGCACTCCTCGCGTCACTCCCAGGAACGCAGCATTCCCATCGTTCTCTTCTTCATCAAATCGGGGGAAACCCGCCCGACCCGACTCGCCTCGACGGCGGTTGTCCCTTTCGACCACGCTGTCCCTTCGCCATCGATCAGTGCGCGCACGAGGAACCACCGCTCCTCCCGCGCGGCGAAAGCCGTGCGGCCTGCTGGAGGGAGCCCGACTCATGGCTACCGTAGTCCTACGAGGCATGGATCTTGCCCAACGCTATGAAGGTCGCGGAAAGAGCGTGGTCAACGCGCTACGCGGCGTATCGCTGGAGTTGGGCGAGGGAGCCACTCTCGGCATCGTCGGCGAGAGCGGGTGCGGTAAGTCGACACTGGCCCGGCTGCTCGTCGGGCTCGAGCGGCCCTCTGCGGGAAGCGCCGAAATGAGCGGTGAGTCCACGAGTTCCCTCGACGGACGAACACGAGCTCGACGGATCCAACTGGTCTTCCAGGACCCCTACTCATCGCTAGACCCGCGCCAGCGAGTGCGCGCTGCTCTTCGAGAGGTTCTGACGTTTCATCACCTCCATAGCGGAGCCGAGGACCAACGAATCGATGAACTACTCGACATGGTCGCGCTGGGTCGTCGGTTCGCGAACCGTTATCCACACGAGCTGTCGGGCGGGCAAGCTCAGCGCGTCGCCATCGCCCGCGCCCTCGCCGTCGAGCCCACTATCGTGGTACTTGACGAGCCGACATCGGCGCTCGACGTGTCCGTACGAGCGGAAATCATCAATCTGCTCATAGGGATACAGGCACGTATCACCATTTCCTACATCTTCATCAGCCACGACCTCTCCATGGTGCGTCACGTCTCCGACACCATTGCCGTGATGTACTTAGGGCGCATTGTCGAGTCGGGCTCCTACGACCAAGTGCTCGATGCGCCACTACATCCCTACACCGTGGCACTGGCTCAGGCCGTTCCGGTACCGGATCCCACCGTTGTACGCCCACACCGTGTCACCCCTGTACTCACCGCGACTGGCCCCACCACGAGAGGATGCGACTACCAGGACCGCTGCCCGCTCGTCGAACCTCACTGTCGCGACGTCGCTCCTTCGCTCGACGACGTCGGCTCGAACCATCGCGTAGCGTGCCACGTCGCGAAGCGACGAACCACCATCGAGTAACTCGTCACGAGACCACCGTGACAAGCGGAGGCGCACACGCCACCTCGCTGTCGCCAATGGCCCACCACCCCGCATCGAGGTCGTGACCACGAAGCGGATCGAGCCCCATCGCCAGCGTGGCCGCCGCCGCCACCGCGCTGGCCGGCTCCAGCATGCAGCCGACGAGAACACCCAGTCCGCACACCCGCGCCACCGCGACCACGTCGCGGGCGGCGCGCAGACCACCGCACTTGGCTAACTTCACGTTGACCATATCTGCCGCACCTAACTCCGCTACTCGCAGCACATCACGTGGCGAATGAACGGACTCGTCGGCAAGCACGGGGACGGCAGAATGGCGCGTGACCGTAGCCATCGCGTGAAGGTCGCTCGCCGGTACGGGTTGCTCGACCAGGTCGATGGTCACGTTGGCTCTTTCGACACGCTCAAGAACGTTGAGCGCCTGCTTTGCTGTCCAACCCTGATTCGCGTCGAGACGCAGGCGCAACGACGGATCGACTGCCCTGGACACTGCGAGAATCCGCGCCACATCCTGATCGACCTCGCCACCAACCTTCAACTTCAGGATGTCGAAACCCTCCGACGATCGCTCCGTCGAAGCGACGGCCATCGCCTCGGGTGACGCGAGTGAGATTGTGACGTCGGTGCGAACCGAGCGATGGGGCACACCGAGCACTGCCGCCAATCCACCATAACGATCCGCCAGTGCCCGGTGTACTGCTAAGTCGAGTGCGCACTTGGCCGTGGTGTTCCCCAGTAGGGCCTTCGCCATTCGTGTGAAGATCTCGTCGAGCTCCACGAGGGGAACACCGACGATCGCGTGTGCTAGTGGTCCCAACACGGCCGCGACAATCGACTCCGCCGTCTCTCCGGTGATCGGTGGCGTCGGGCTCACCTCGCCCGTCGATAGCGTCCCGTCCGACCAGGACACGTCCACGGCAATGACGTCAAGTTCACTCACTTCACGTAATGACGTTCGGAAGGTGGCTCGTAATTGCCTCTTTTCATGTCGACAACTAATCGTACTAATAATCGGATTGCTCGACGATCTTCCTGCTTCCATGACTAATGCCCTTCGCCTGTTTTATCAATCCTCAATAACCACCCACACAATGATCTACCGCCACATTACGCTTAAGATTAACACGAAGGTTGCACCGAATGCATGCTACTGATACCCGCTCACGAAGGGACGATCTGGTGAAGCGAGACGACAACCACACCGAGTCGAGCACGTGGCTCAGCGCCGACAACGTTCGCGAGTCGCTACGCGCGCTCGACGTGTCGTGTACCGGTCACGTTGCCGTAAGCGCGCAACACCTTGGCACGGGCGACGTGCTGGAGTGGCGTAGCCGCGACGTGCGACGAACGGCCAGCAGCGCAAAGGTTGCGCTTCACGCCGCCGTGATGGCGCGAGCGTCCAGGGGTGAGTTCAACCTCTCCGATCGAATCGAGCTCACCGTGGAGGACCTGGTGGGCGGCTCAGGCGTATTGGCCGTCCTACGCCCGGGACTCGCCCCGACAATTAGCGATCTGTGCACTCTGATGATTGTCGTCTCGGACAACACGGCAACGAGTGTCTTGCTCAACCTCGTCGGGGGCGTGATAGGCGTCAACAGTACCCTTCAGGATCTCGGCGTCGAAGGCATCCAGTTCCATCGCGGTCTCGACTATCCGCCGCCACCACTCGTCACCGGTTACTCCCGCCCCTTCACTTCACCGACGGCCCCCTTCGCCACCGCCTCCGTTGACGACCTGCGCGTTCTCATGGTACGGCTGCACGACGCCACGCTCATCACTGCGGACGCGTCGCGCGCCATTCGTGACGTCCTCTCGTGCCAGTTCGACAGCGACGGCGTCGCGCGTGACTTCCTCGTGGTCCAGCCTCGCTGGGAACCGCGGTCACCCTTCCCCTCGGTCGCCCATAAACCGGGAGCCATCCCCGGTACCCGCTGCGATGTCGGACTCATCGGCCTTCCCGACGGTCAGGACATCGCCTTTGCCGCGGTCGCTGACGATCTCACGGATCTGACCATGACATCCCAATCCGAGGGTGACCTTATCCTCGGACGGGTGGGGGCCCTACTCTTGCGGCACTGGTGGCCCGGACCAACGCCGGTGCCGCTGCGAGCCTGGTCGTGGGCGGGGTGACGCGGTGCGAGGAAGAACTCCGGCGCCGTACCGACGCCGTCCCTGCGCTACCGATAGTGGTCCGCGCGACACCCGTCACCCGAGTCGGCGAGTAGAATTTGGTGATGACGCGCCACCCGGCAGCATCGACGTATCGCGCCCCAAGGCACCCCGCACATGGCTCGCCGGCTTAGCATTCTCGCGACCGTCCTCCTGCTATTCCTGGCAGCCATTGCGGTCCAATCGGTGAACATCCAGTTCTTCAAGGCGTCGGCTCTGGACGCGTCACCCTTGAATCCTCGTAATATATCGGCATCGGTGACGGCTCCGCGCGGGGAGATCGTGGCCGCGGACGGCACCATCCTCGCGCAGTCGCGCCCGCTACCCGGTGCGCCCAACGTTTACCACCGCGTCTACCCCCTAGGAGCGCTGACCGCGGGGATCGTCGGCTTCGCGTCACCGAGCTACGGCACGTGGGCCCTGGAGGCCGAGTACAACAGCTATCTCTCCTCGCACGCGCAACCTCCCCAGAGCCTGTCGCAGGTACTCTCGCCCACTACCGGGGCCGACAACGTCACCCTCACCCTGCAGCCCGCACTCCAGCGCGTCGCCCAGCACGCCCTGGCTGGCCGTGACGGTGCCGCGGTGGTTCTCAACCCCCAGAACGGCGACATCCTGGCGATGTACTCCAATCCGACCTACAACCCCGCACCCTTCACCTCCTTTACCTTCAAGGTGGCCGAGGCCGCCTGGAAGAAGGACACCACCAACGACGCGCACGGTTTCCCACCCCTGGGCAACATGGCGGTCCAGCAGACGTTCCCGCCAGGCTCCACCTTCAAGATCGTTACCACGTCGGCGGTTGTCGTCTCCAAGCCGCAACTCCTCAACGTGTCCTACCCGGTTCTCTCCTACACGCACCTACCCAACTCCAACAAGACCCTCTCGAACTACGCCTACGAGTTCTGCGGGGGCACGATTGCCCAGATGCTGCCACCCTCGTGCGACACCGGCTACGCGCTGATCGGCCTCGACCTCGGTGGCGCCGCCCTAGCCAAGGCCGCGAACAGCTACGGCATCAACCAGGTCCCACCGATCGACCTTCCGGGCGTCGTGCCCAGCTACTTCCCGCCCGCGTCCTCCTTTACCTACAACCAGCCGCTGCTCGCGTACTCGGCTATCGGTCAGGAGAACGTGCGCCTCTCCGCGTTGATGAACGCAATGATCGCCGGCGCCGTCGGCAACGACGGCGTCATGATGACGCCTCACCTCATGAACTACATCACCGGGCCTGACGGCTCGATCGTGAAGCGCTACGTGCCCACGCCTTGGAAGAAGCCCCTCACCCGCGCCCAGGCCAACATCATCATTCCTCTCATGGTCAACGTCGCCCGCTACGGCACGGCGGCGGGCGTCTTTCCAGCGGCGGACAATGTGGCCGCGAAGACTGGCACCTCCCAAGTCGGTAACGGCGTCCAGAACACCGACGACTGGATGATCGCCTTCGCCCCCGCGAACCACCCCACTATCGCGGTGGCCGCCGTTGTCCCCTACCAGGTGACCTCCGCCACGGGCAACTCGGTGGCTGGCCCGATCATGCGATGCCTCGTTGAGGGCGCTCTCGCACTCCAGGCGGGCCAACCCGCGTCGGGGACGGCGACCACCTGCGCGAGTTGACCACTGGTACCCGGTCGACCTAGTCGAGCCCGGTAAGATGCCACGATGTGTCGCGATACTCTGCCCAGCATTGCATCGCGCCTCCACGGGTACGCCGGAGCCTCTCGGCGGATGCCGCCGGGCACGGCGGCGACACCCGACTAACGTGCGCCAGCGCCGCACCCGATCGCGACGCGATGCTCACTCGGACCGTCCACGGCCGTCGATGACGCGGTGGATCACCCGATGGGCGACGCCGCTGCTGACGGTGCTATTCGGCATCGGCGCGTTCAGCACCCCCGCGAGCGCGACGGCGAGCGCGACGGCGGTACCGGTCTGGCAGACCACCTGGACGTCCCCGACCGATCTCGGGGTGGGTTACACCTACAACTCCACCACGCGCGACATCGCCACGGTCGCGGCCGCGGGCGATGCGCTGACGTTCACCTTCTCCAACCTCTGGAGTGCGACGCCGACCACCTTCGCCTCGGTCACCGTCGGAGTCCAGCAGAGCGGGCCCGACGTCGTCGCCGGCACTCTACGATCCGTGACCTTCGATCACGGATCACCCCGCGTGACCATTGGTCCCCACGCACGAGTCACGAGCGACGCCGTGGTGATGCGCGTGCACGCCGGAGAGACCCTGGCCGTATCCGTCGCCGTCTCGGGCTACGCCGAAGTGAGTGTGCACTACTGCTGCAACGACCGGATCGACTCCTACGCCACGGCCAACTCCGTGGGCGACGTCGCCGCCAACCCCAGCGGTACGGCGTTCGACCCGGGACTCACCAGTCCGTACATGCGCTGGCTCTCCGCGATTGCCGTGCACGACTCGCCCGCTCAGGGCACGATTGTGGCCCTCGGTGACTCAATCACCGACGGCTTCGGCTACCTCAATCGTGGCTACAGCTGGGTCAACGCCCTCCAATCCCGCCTCGACCAACTCCCGGCGAACCAGCGAATGTCGGTCGTCAACGAGGGCATTGCGGGCAACACACTGACGGTCTTCCCATCGGGTGCGTCCTTCGCCACCCGCTCAGGCGGGCTCCCGGGCGTCACGCGACTCTCGCGCGACGCCCTGTCACTGCCGGGCGTCAAGGACGTCATCGTGTTCCTCGGCACCAACGACATCTGGTTCGGGGCCGGCGGCGAGACCGGCCACCCCATACCCCCCTACGGAACGGCGGGCGCCATTGAGGCGGGTCTGCGTCAGGTGATCACCGCGACCCATCAGCACGGCATCAAGATCTTCGCGGTCACCCTTCTCCCGCGCTCCACCTCCACCGCGGCGGACCACGACCTGCCCGAGTACTGGTCGCCGGCGGAGCAGGCCACGCTCAGCGCGGTCAACGCCTGGATACTCTCGCCCCACGCGGGTTTCGATGGCGTGCTCAACCTGGCCGCCGTCATGGGCAACGTGTACGACGGTGCCTGCCAGCCGTGGGTACCCTTCGCCCCGTACTTCAATCCCGACCACCTGCACCCCGACGTTGCCGGACAGACGGTCATGGCCAACGCCATCGCCACTACGCAGTTCCAGTTGCCCGAAGCTCCCCTGCTCCCGACCCCCCTTGCGGTCACGCCCACGCCCGGCTGTCCGGCGGCGCGCCTCGCTACCTCAATCCTCGCCGCGAGCGCCGCGC
Organism: Actinomycetes bacterium; assembly: GCA_021793395.1. GTDB lineage: Bacteria > Actinomycetota > Acidimicrobiia > Acidimicrobiales > RAAP-2 > RAAP-2. The sequence continues at coordinate 11,660 of JAJYSU010000018.1, read as the reverse complement.
CGACGCCTACCACGACCTCAGTACCGACCACGACGACTCCGTCGCCAACCACCGTGGCACCTCCGGCGCCCCGCCGGTCCAACCACCACCTCGTCCTCTACGTCATCGGTGCCATCGTCATCGTCATCCTCCTGCTCGCGTGGAACGCCCGACGCCGCTACATCCGGCGCCGGGCGCTACGACGGCGCGCCATGCGAGCGGTCAATCCATCGCGTCCCCCATTCCCGCCGGGACGACCGGTCCCACCCCGACGCCCGCCGCTCTAGAGACGACTCGACGAGTCCTCTCGCTACGCGTCGAGATCAAAGGTGAAGTGCAGGAAGGGCTCACCGCTGCGACTCGCTCTCTCTCCCGTGAGACGCCACCCCAGTCGCTCGTAGAAGTGTCGGGCCGCGAGATCCGGAGGCGTCACCAACTCAACGGAGTGAACCCCGTCCGCTCGCATCTGCGCCAGTGCGGCCTCGACCAGAGCGCGACCGGCGCCCTGTCCCTGCACGCGACGAGTGACGAGAACGTGCGTGATCTCCCCGACCACGGGCCCGCTCGGCGCGACACTCGCGGGCTGACGCCACCGACTGGTCACGAGGCGAGCCACACCTCGGACGTAGCGCGCCGCGCGCGTCGCGATCAAATCCCGGGCGAGGAGCGGGTTGATCAGTGCCGCACCCGCCTGGTGCAGGGCCAGGGTCATCCCGTGGTCACGGACCATGGCCCGCACGTGACGCGCGGGGTCGCTCGCCCCTAAGAGACCACCCACGACCACGCCGTCCTCGAGCGCCACCAGCGCGACGGAGCCCAGCGTCGTGATCCAGGCCTGGTAGTACACGCGTAGAAATCGGGGACCGAAACGCGAGAGGAACTCCATGTCGAGAACCTCACGATGCACCGCCACGACCGCGTCAAGATCGCCCACGTGCATCGCTCGCACGCTCACCACGACCGAACTCCGAGAGCGCGTGTCGAGTCGGCAACCAGGAGATGAACGAAGTCGGCGATGAGTCACAGTACCATCGGCGTTTATTCCTTTCGACGTCAGGTCACGACGAGGTGGCGCTGGTACGCTGGCGCGAATGCCCGCCCCCCGGTATCGTCGTCGAGCGGCCGTGCGTCGCCGGCGGATCCTCGCGGTGGCGATCGTCGTGCTGGCCATCGTGTCCGCGGTCGCCGTCGTTCGCGATCTCGCACCCTCCCGCTCACTTCCCACGACAACGTCGAGCGCACCGCCGAGCACCACGACCAGCGCGACGCCAACCACCACGACTACCACGCCCCCCTCACCTCCCTTCGCGGTGGGCACTCTCTCCTTCACGATCGTTGAGCCCTCGACAACCGGACAAACCCCTCGCGACCTGCCCACCATCGTGCGCTACCCCGCCACGGGGACCCCGGGAGGTGCCGACGTCGCCGGCGCGACGCCGCGCGCCGGACCCTTTCCCCTCGTGGTGTTCTCCCAAGGCTTCGACATCTCACCCGAGGCCTACGCCGGATTACTGAACGCGTGGGCGGCGGCGGGCTACGTCGTCGTCGACCCCGCCTACCCCTACACCTCACCAGGCGCACCCGGTGGCGTCATCCGTAGCGACATCGTTCACCACCCGAGCGACCTCAGCTACGTGATCACGACTCTGCTGGCCGACAGTGCTCGTCCTGGTGGAATCCTCAGCAACCTGATCAATCCGTCACGTATTGGAGTCATCGGACAATCGGACGGAGGCGACGTGAGCCTGGCTGCGGTCGCGAACACGTGCTGTCGCGACGGACGAATTCGAGCTGCCGTGATCCTTTCGGGTGCCGAACTCAGTTGGTTCGGAGGAACCTACTTCACGGGACCGTCAGTACCACTCCTCGTCGTGCAGGGAACCAACGACCAGGTCATGAACCCCGTCACCTGCAGTGTCCAGCTCTACAACCAGGCACCCGAACCCAAGTACTACCTCTCGATGATCGGACAAACTCACCTGAGCGCTTACGTACCTGCGGGGCCCGCGCGCAACGAAGTCGCGCGGGTCACCATTGACTTCCTCAACGCCTACCTCGCGCACTCCCCACCCGCCCTCCACGCACTGATGCGCGAGGGCAATATCCCGGGTCTGGCGACGATCACCAGCGCGTCATCGATCCCATCCGTCGCCGGAACCTGTCCCGACGCACCAGTGGGGTGACACTAGGTGCGGGGTTTCACCCCGCGCACGATATTGGCTTCGGCCACGACATTGACGTTGGAGACATCCACGAAGCCCGCCTGCTCGTAGAGTCGCGACCAGGCCTCGGGCGTAATCGGTCGCTCGTGTACGCGTAGCAGATAGCGGCCCGCATTCTTCGCGATTCGCCAGTAGCCGGGAAGACCCTTGCGGGCCATCACCTTGATCTTGCCGGCGATCACCTGACGATCCTGCGCGGTCGCCCCGCGACCCAGCATCATGTCCGCGTTGATCAGTTGGCCCCCCGGACGCAGCCACTGGAAAGCGGAGCGCACGACCTTGGCCTTGTCGGCGTCGCGCAGGTGATGGAGCGCGTAGTTACTAATCACCAGGTCAACCGAGGCGTCCGGCAACGACAGGCGCTCCACGGGGGACACGACACCCGACACCGTGGTAATTCCCTCCTCGGAGGCAAGCGACGTCATGCGCTGGATCATCGCGTCACTGACGTCGACCCCGACGACGAGCGCACCACGGCGAGCGAGCTCTAGCGCCAGCCGTCCGCCGCCACAGCCCAGATCGACAACTCGCATACCTGGTCGAACGTTGGCGGTGTCGATGGCGGCGCCCGCCACCTTGGCCATCCCCGCGTCGTTGTGCTGATCCCACGTACCCGCTCGGTCCGTCCACCGCCGCCGTTGGGTACGAATCGAAATGGCCGTCGCTGCTCGTTGACGCCACGGCAGTGTCGCGCGATTCGCACTTCGTGGCGTCGGGGTGGGCGAAGACGTACTCAACGTGACCTCATTCATAGTCGTAGTCAGGATTCATAGTGGTAGTCAGGATGTGTGATGGTACTGGAATCAGCACGTAGTTGCCGTGACCATGGTACGCACCATCTCAACGTCGAAAAGTCCTTCACCGCGACGCGACCGTGCCGCGTGGGAACTCCCCCGCGCCGCCACACCGCGACCGGTAGACCCCGTCGACGTCGCGACACAGCCTACCCATCGGCCGGGCGCTCTCGGTGCGAGCCGCCTAAGTACTGGGTAAGGATTGACGACGGTACCATCGCCGGACACGTCGCTCGACGTCATCGGCACAGAACGCGACGATGAATTTCGCCACTCGTCCGGTAGAATCGGTTCATGATTCGCCGAGCCCTCGTGACCATCAGTATCGTGCTCAGCATGCTCGGCGTGGTACTCGGGCCCACGGCGGCCGGCGCGGCTACCACCCTGCAAATTCACTCGAGCGTCGCGAGCACGCTATCGAACGGTATGCCCCTGGTGCGGCTGCTCTTTACGACCGACGTGAGCGCACGCACGTTGCCGCCGCTCTCGGTTACCCCGTCCCTGACGACCCAGTGGCAGCAGGTCGGACCGCGCGAAGTTCAGGCGATCACGCCACAACGACTCCAACCACTCGTGGCCTACCGCATCGATGTTCCTTCGAGCGAGAATTGCAACTCATCGGGCTGTCACTTTTCCTCTCTGCATCCCTACGTCGCGAGTGAGTACACCGACTTCGCGTGGGAACAGCAACTCCTGGCGACACTGCACTACCTTCCCCTAACTTTCACTCCGACGCTGCCGAGCAGCGACCCGGCCGCCCCGACGCCGGGCGTGTTCACGTGGTCATTCCCCTCGCTACCCGCGCGACTGGGCGCACAGTGGCAGTTCGGTCAGGACAACGTCATTCTCACGGGGGCGTTGATGGCGTTCCAGAACGATCACCAGTTGCCCACCACGGGAATCGCGGATGCCGCGACCTGGAGCGCGCTGCTCAGTGCGGTCGACGCCAACCAGGTCGATCCCCACCCCTACGACTACGTCGACGTCTCGACAACCTTGCCCGAGCATCTTCAGCTGTACGTGAACGGTCGTCCTACTTTCCACACACTCGTCAACACCGGCATCTCCGTTGACCCGACCCAACTCGGCACCTTCCCCGTCTATCTTCGCTACGTCAGCCAGACCATGTCGGGTACTAACCCCAACGGCACTCACTACAGCGATCCGGGCATTCCCTGGATCTCGTACTTCAACGGCGGCGACGCCCTGCACGGCTTCATCCGCGCCACGTACGGGTGGCCCCAGAGCTTGGGATGCGTCGAGATGCCCTTCGCCTCCGCCAAGACGGTATGGCCCTGGACACCGATCGGAACTCTCGTCACCGTCCACTAGAGTCGCTGCTCGACTCGCCACCGGAACGCGGCCCGAACGGCTCAGAACCCCGCTGGCGATCGACTCGCAACCCGTCGGGACCCAGTTCGCTGGCGAGCGCTACGGCCCCGACGCCAAACTTCGCGCGCACGTCATCGATGGCGTCGCGCAGGGCCTCGTGGCCCACTTGGCGACGACGTCCCTCCTCAACCGGTGACGAGCCCTCGTCCAATCCCGCGAAGCGCAGTTGCACCTCGTTGGCCTCGCGCGGGGTAAAGGACGACGCGTACAGGCCCAGAAGTCGAACTGCTCCGCGCGAGGGAATGGACTGCACCAGTGCCTCGCCGAGCGCCGTCATAGCGGCCACGTCGTCGATGCCGAATGCGAGAGTCTGGGATCGCGTGACGCTCGTGAGATCGTCGTAGCGCACCATCAGTGAGATGGTGCGTGCTACCAGGTCTCGCTCGCGCAACGCGCGCGACACCACGCCCGCGTGGTGGCCCACCGCACGCACCAGGTCCTCGCCCGTTAGCGAGCGAGCGAAGGTCTGGTCGTGACCCAGCGACTTCGCGGTGCGTTCGACGACCACGCCGCGCGGATCCTCACCCCGCGAGAAACCCACCAGCGTCGACGCCATCGACGAGCCCACGTACCGCGCGAGCACCCTCTCGTCGACGTCGCGCAGATCACGAACGGCGCGTACCCCCACCTGCGCGAGTTTCGATTCCGTCGCGGGCCCTACACCCCACAGAGCACGCACGGGCAATTGCTCAAGCCACTCGGCCTCTCGCGCCGGGCTCACCCACACGACTCCCGGTCCGTCACGCACCTCTCCGCGCTCGATGTAGGGCTTGGCTCGCCGCGACGCGAGCTTGGCGAAGAGTTTGTTGCGAGCCAGGCCGACGCCAGACTCGAGATGGAGCTCATCACGAAGACGCTCACGCAGGTCCCGTGCTGCCGCCAACGGTCGCACGTGAAGACGCGCGAGTCCCCGCAAGTCCGCGAATACCTCGTCGAGGCCGAGCGGTTCAAAGCTCGGGGTGAGATCATTCACCACCGCATGAAAGTCACGCGAGTACGCCTCGTAGCGGTCGAAGTGACCCGGTACGATCACCAGATCAGGGCAGCGTCGCCGAGCGACCACGCTCGACATTCCGCTGTGGATCCCGTAGCGGCGCGCCTCGTAGTTCACGCTCGCCACTACGCCCCGCTCGCCGCTTCCGCCCACCGCGAGCGGTCGCCCGCGCAAGGTGGAGTCGTCCAGCATCTCCACGGACGCGAAAAATGCGTCGAGGTCGACGTGCAGAATCGGAGCGTCGTTCAGCGAGGGATCGTCAGAAATCGAGTTCAACGTGTCGAAAGGCCTCCCCGTACGCGACACCCGTTAACCGACCCGCCTGCGCCGCTCGCTCGTAGACCACGTCACGAATGGCCTCACGGTCGTCCGCCAACTGAGACGAGTGCGTCAGAACCGCCGCAACCTTGCGATCAATCACCCGAGTCACGTCGGCCACGACGTCGGGCTCGTGTGTCCCGGAGAGCAGCAGGCGACCCACCTGATGCGGCGCACCCGATTCGGGAAAGTACAGCGGCATGGCCGCCGCGGGCGCCACCGCATCCAGCAACGCCCACCCGGTCGCGCGGTGATCGTGGTGGTTGATGTACACCCCCGAGAAGAAGGTGGCCGTCGGATCGGGTCCGACCACGACCTCCGGTCGCCGCGAGCGAACCAGCGTCACCAGTTCCGCCCGCAGCGCGCGATCATTATCGGCCTCGCCGTCGGGTCGTCCGAGATTCACGACCGTCGACGCCCCCAGCAGGTGCGCCGCCGACTCGAGTTCTCGGTATCGCACCTCTCCCAGGTGTGCACTGTCGACTAGTGCGTGAGCGCCCTTCGCGCCGTCACACACCACGACGAGGTGGACCGCACAGCCCTCGTCCGCCCACTGCGCTAGCAACCCACCCGCGGCGACGTCCGCGTCGTCAGGGTGCGCGTAAATCGCCATGGCGACCCGAGGGTGCAGAACGAGTGAACGCACCTCAGTGTCGTAACTTGGGCGCCGTGGACTTGACCAGCATGCCGATCTCGCGAGCGAAGTCATCGGTCCCTTCGAACCCCTTGTACACCGACGCAAAGCGCACGTAGGCGACGTCGTCCACGCCGCGCAACACGTCCATGGTGGCCACGCCGATCTCCTCACTGGTTACGTCGCGACCGAGCACGCGCATGGACTCCTCAACCCGCTGCGCCAGCGACGACAGCACCTCATCGTCCACGGGCCGGTTCTTACTGGCCGAGCGCACCCCGTTCAGCACCTTGGATCGATCAAAGGGCTCGCGCGAGCCGGAGCGCTTGATCACGTACAGACCAATCTCCTCGATCCGCTCGAACGTCGTGAAGCGCTGACCGCAGCCTGCACACTCTCGACGACGACGAATCGCCACCCCGTCCTCCGCCAGGCGCGAGTCAACGACACGATCATCGTCAGTCGCACAAAAGGGACACCGCACTACGTCACGATACACTGCTTTTTCAAGAAAATTACGGGACGATCACGTGCTCACCCGGGACCACCACCGCCGAACCCAGTTCACGCACTAGCGCGCGCCGCGCGAGAACCGGCTGGACGGGATTAATCAATCGAGCGATCGTATCGACCGTGTCACCCGGCTGAACCACGTAGTCCATTCCCGCCGAGAGAACGGAACTCGTTGCCAGATCCGTCGACAAGCCGACACTATTTTCACCTCCGAAGGCGTGACCCGGCCACGCCAGCACCACCAGACCCGCGATCAGGGCCGCGATCACCAGGGTGCGACGCCGACGACGCACCATCCTCGCCCGCGCGGCGCGGCGTTGTGCCAGCGACGCCCCTCGTCGCCACCCGTTTGTCTCGGGAGTAGACACCACTAGACGCAACGCGGTAGGAGTCTGCTCCCACTCGTCAACCACGACTTGAGCCATCGCCACGGTCACTCCTCCTCGACGAACACTTGTTCGTAAGTATAGAGCGAACACCTGTTCGTCGCAAGGACTTTTCTGGCGCGACTAGAGACCCCGACGCTGCACAATCGTGCGACCGACTCGACCAAAACTGGCGTAATCCGTAGGCGCGTGAATGGCGCGTGACGCCACGAGCCGAGCCGCGTGCGCCACGTCGTGGCTCAGCTGTATCCGGTAGCGCAGCACGAGATCAGCACACTCGTGAGCGAGGGCGACGTCGGGGTGATCATTGGAGTCAGTCACTTGTCCGTCGGTCACCCACACCAGGGGCTCACCCGCGACCCGCCGAGCGATGGCCCATCGCAGGATGGGACCGTCGACACCGTTGCCGACGTTACCCGTCGGCCACTCGCGCACGCCGCGACCACGGTGAACGAGAACCCACGCATTCGGCGTCACGCCACGATCACCCGGCTTGTGGCTGTACCCGACGATCAAGGCGTCCGGCGCGCAACGCATAACTCGCTGCATGGCCCGCGCGTCCAGATCCATCGATCCAGACTGATCAATCACGATGATGCCCCCGTGATATCGAACCGAGTGCGTGAATCCCCGCTGAAGAGGGTCCGTCAACAGTCGCTCGGGGTAACGCAACACCGTTCCCGTCGTTGAGGGGCGTTCGCGACGCAGTACCCGTGCCCGCGCGACGGGTCGTACGGGGGCATCATCGGCGAAGAGGAGTGGGGCGAAGCGTCCACTCGCCGGGCGTCGACCGCCAACCTCAAGCGAGCGACGAAAGTGCCGTAGATCGGTGGCCCCGACGGGGACGCGCGCGGAGAGAACGCTGGTCACCAGTCGTGCCACCACCACGGTCGTGAGGGCGTATCCTTGCGGCACACCATCGTCACCGAGCCGCGTGGAACTCATCATCGACGTACTGCACTGATCGGCGAGAGAGGTAATCCGACGTTGCAGTGCGCGCAGCGCACCCATCCACTCCGGCTGGCTACGTCGTACTCCGCTCAGAAAAGCTCGCTCCGCGCCGGTTCCCATCACGGCGAGCAGAAAACATGCCACCTCGTCCCAGGCGCCCGCCTCCGCCAAGCGTCGCCCTCCCTCCTTCTCGGTGCCGTCGCAGAGCAGAGCGACGTCGAAGCCGAGCCGTCCCACGAGGGTGTTCACCCGCAGTTCCTCCGCACACTCCAACGCCCTCGGATCGATATCCGACAGGTTCGCCATCCACGGGGACTCGTGAGGACTCACTCGCGAATGCATCAACTCATGTGCGCGCACGACTCGTGCCCCAGGACCGGGGCCGAGCGGCACCTCAAGTACTCGATCGGTGAGATTACAACTCGCGCCTCCCCGCAGCGACGTACCAGCTCGGACGCGCCACCGTCCGCTGGAGAAACCATCCTCACGCCCCGTCACGAGCTCGGGGAAGACCGCCGTCACCGTACCCCCCCTATCGACAGCGCGTCGATCACCGCCAGACCCTGCGCATCGCCAAACACCAGGTGCGCCGCACGCGCAGCACCGTAACGCGCTCGCAACAAGTCGAATGCGTAGAAGCTACGAAGAGACACTCGACGGGCAAGGTCACCCAGCGAGCCCGCCAGTGCCGGTGCCCGCAGATCCTCGCTCAGCCGGTGCACGGCGGACGGATGAGGCTGATCGACACGGATTCGTACCGCAAAACGATCTCTCAACGCCGCCGGAAGTTCATCGAGATCCTCCACGTTGGTTGTCATCACCACCGAGAAGTTGGCACCCGGCGTCACCCACTCACCCGTCTCTGGACTACGCCACCGAGCTGACTCCGGCGAATCCGTCACCGCGAGCAATGTACTGAGAGCGTCGCCCGATGCCCGATCAATCTCGTCCACGACGAGACGGCCCCCGTCGCCACCGTTCGCGCGCCACGAACGAATTGCGGGGCCCTCACGCCAACTCCATCGACCGTCACCTGCCGGCATCCACGTTCCGGTGATCTCACCCGTGGTCAAGTCCTCCGTACACACCAGGCGCTCAGCCGGATCACCCGACACGGCGAAACGAAGTGCGGCGAATGTCTTGCCCGTGCCGGGCGGTCCGTACAGAAGCACGCGGTTCACCCGCGCCGCCATTACGTCGTCCAAGTCCTGCCAACAGGGCCCGACCGTCTCACCGTGCTGTCCATCGTCCATCGTTCTCCCTTCGACGACGCAACGGTCGCGGAACTGCTCGTCGAGGACCTTCGTAAGACGACCTTGACGACGGGATCTTGCCCCGAGAAGGTGAGGGTCTTGCGCTGGCATCTCGCATCGCGTCGTAGAACGTCCAGGGGTGGCGGCCCCGCGGCCGCCACCCCTGGACGAACGTCGCTACTTGAGCGAGAGGTACTCGGGCATGAACTCCTCAAGGGGGTTCGGGGTGAAGCCGATCGAGGACTTGAGCTTCGTCGAGTTCTCGCCGATGACCGTCGCGGTCGGCTGGTAGAGCACCGGGACCTGCTGGGCGGCGTAGGCCGCGTAGCGCGTCAGCGGCACGCTGGTCGTGATCGACTGCTTGATGATGGCGTTCATCGTCGGGTCGTTGTAACTCCCGGCGTTGGAACCCGCGCCCTTCAACAACAGTTCCTCACCCGAGGGGTAGTAGTCCGGCGAGTAGATCCAGCCGGCGCCCCACGAGCAGATCTCCCACTGCGTGGCCGAGGTCGGCGTGCAGCCCGAGATCACGTTGTTGAACGTGTTGGTCGAGGTCGTGACGTTGATCCCGAGGGTCTTCCAGTCGCTGACCTCGGCGTTGACCGTGTCGGTGATCTGCTGAGAGCCCGAGACGTACAGGTAGGTGAGGTTCATCGCCGTGTTGGCCGCGATCCCCGCGCCGCACTGGTTCGCTCCGGTGCCCGGGCTCGTGCAGGTCAGCGTGCCGTTGACCAGCGTCCAGCCGTGCGAGGTGAGCAGGGCCTTGGCCTTGCTCAGCGAGAACGGGTACGGGTTCTTGGGCTGCTTGGCGATCGAGGAGGGCACGTTGGCCGGCACCGGATTGGTGGTGACCACGCCGTAGCCCTTGTTGATCTTCTTGATGATCCCGACCTGGTCGGTCGAGGTCTGCAGCGCCTGACGCACGTAGAGCTGGTTCAGCACCGCCGACATCGGGTCGGTCTTGGGGTTGAAGTTCAACGGGTCGTAGTTGTACGACAGGGTGCCGCCGGTGACCAGGTTGTACTTACCGCGCAGGGCCGGCAGGTTCGGTCCCGCCTTGCCCGGAGCCGGCGCGGGCGCCGACAGCTGGGTGGGGTCGACGTAGCCCGAGGAGAGTGAGCCGGACTCCAGCGCGTTGAGCTCGGCCTGGTTCGAGGTGAAGGGGACTTCCTTGAAGAAGGCGACCTTGGCCTTGACCGGACCGGAGTAGCTCTTGTTGGGCACCATGGTCACGTTGCCCAGGGCGTTGATGTAGGTCAGCTTCCAGGGACCGTCCACGCCGCTCTGCCACATGGCGTCGGTGTAGGTCGGAATCTTGGCGGACTGGCCGTCGAGGTACTTCTCTACCGCCTTGCACGCCGCGTCGGTGCTCTTGGCCCCAAAGGCGCCGGTCGCGCACGTCGAGGTGTGGTGCGGCGCGGTGATGTCCCAGGTGTTGGGGAAGGGGACGATCTCGGACAGGTAGTTGTAGAGCAACCAGTTCGGACCCATGGGGGCCGAGAAGTTGAGCACCACCGTGTTGCCGTGGCCGTGGGCGCTGGTCACCTGGTCGGGGATGCCGTAGCCCGGCACGTAGCCCGCGTAGGAGGTGGGGTCCGCCTTATAGAGGTTGAGGAAGAACATCACCGACTGGGCGTTGACCGTCTGACCGTCGGCGAACTTCCAGCCCTTGGTCGTGATGGTGACGGTGCGATTTCCGTTGGTGAACTTGGGCATCTGGGCGAGCGACAGGCTCGGCACGACGGCGCTCGATCCCCCTAGGCCGAACCAGTAGAGCGGCCGGAACATCAACTGCTGAAACTGGCTGATGTTGGTTACCGAGAAGTAGGAGAAGCCCATGTAGGGGAAGATGTAGTTCGGTGGAGCCTGAGCGGCCTCCGCGAAGGTGATCGTTCCCGATGGTGTGGACGCCCCGCTGACCGACGGGAGGATGAGTCCCATCGATATCGCGCTCGCGACCGCGCCGATACTAACCATGAGGCGTAACTTGCGCCTTACTTGCATAGTGAATTGCCTCCCAGTGCCACAGTGTGGTCACATCAATTTGCCGACCCATCATCGATGGGTTCGTGGCCACCTTACCGGTTGGGGTAGGGGGTCACAAGTTCATCACCCCGGAGTTTTCGAGGGCGATGTCGCGGCGCGTCTAGGCTCTGACCTGGCATTATGATCAACTCGACTGTGACGGTGGTGTGACGTTTTTTTGAGTGGGTAATAACGAAGC